>DSAE01000035.1 GCA_011372855.1 Desulfobacteraceae bacterium | reverse complement strand
ATTTTGTTATCGTTTTAACCGTAGGTTCTGGGAACCGGAGATGCCTTTGAGATTGCTCAACGCATGCTTGGCTCACACACCTGTAAAAATAGCTGAGTTTGGTTAAGAGCCACTTTGTATAATAATACCTGAATTGCCTTGCTACCAACCAATTTCTTTCCATGTCCCCAAAAAAAGAGAATCATTATCAATCCGGACTCAGAGCACCGGCGGTTGCAGGGGTCCTGTTCAGCACCGGGTGGACCCGGTTGGCCGTGGCCCTCAAACCTATCGGGCAATCACCTTGTCGGAAGCCATCAGGCGGGACAGGTCGCCGCTCACCACCGCGGCCCGGCAAAAATTCCCGTCAACCTCCATCACCTTCAGAACGGCGAGGGTCTGCGGTTCGGGGACCACGGACTGGCCGGTTACCGGATGGGGAACCGGGGGGACTTCCCGATAGCAGATGAACTGCATGGCAGGCTTGACGCGGTTGTCGGGGCCGGCGTCGATGATCACCCCGTCGCTGCCGATTTCGAGCAGGCGGCCTTCCGCCAGCGGAACCTCACGCCTGAACTTGCGCGCCAGTTGGTCAGCCAGGTGATCGAGAGACCCGGCTTCCCTGTTTTCGCCGAACACATCGTTGGCCGCAAGGATTGTCCCGGTTTCCACATCAATGAGCCGGCCCACTATTTCCACTGATCCCGGGTAGTCCATGACCCAGCCGGTCAGCACGGCCTGTGCTCCGACCCTTTGGCCGAGACGGGCCGCCAGGCCGGTGGTCAACGGCAGACCTCCGTCCCACGCCGAGTCGGGGAGAATTGAGTCGATTTTCACCTGTTCCACGGTTCGGAAGCGGCCCTGGGCAGCGAAGGCGTCAATGAGCCGCTCCCGAACCGCGCCCGGAGGCGTGGCTGCTCCCGACAGCCGGCCAAAGGGCAGCACGGCGACGGCCATTCTCGCTTCCAGACGTCGAAATGGAGGGACCAGACGATGAACCTGGACGGTTCTGTCAGCCTTGTTGCCCAGTTCGTCGGCGGCGGTGATGCGGACGGTATTGGGTCCGGGAGCAAGCTGGAGCAGCCGTGAGAAAAACACCTTGCGGCCTTTGCGGTTTGGTACGGACTCGCCGTTGATGCTTATATAGATCGGCAGCGAGGCGTCGCTCACCATGCCCTCGAGCAGGATCGTCTCCGCATAGGTTCTTTCGTCGGGGCCGGGTGTCAATATCCTGATATAAGGTGGTTCAACGTCTGCGCCGGGTGGCCCGGCCTGCGACTGCGGGAGAGCGTGAGGAGCTTTTTCCGCGGCGGCGGGGGAGGCATCTGTTCTTTCGTCATAAGGTTGAGTATCGGCCTGCACCAGGTCGGAGGCGTGCTCCCGGACCACGGCCCGGGTGATGTTGCCCGCCTGGTCACCGGCGACAATGGTGATTGTCTCATCGGGGAGGACCAGCTTGAACCCGTACCCCCTTGCCTGTCCCGTAATGGGCCAATGTTTGTTGTTGATGCGCAGGAACGCCACCTCCATATTGTCCATGACGTTGCCCTGGAGAGTCACACGGTTGTCCCGGGCAACAAGTTCCTCGATTTCAATCCGCGGCCCCTGCCGGTCGGAATAAACGGTCAGGTGGTTTTCCGTCGTTCTGCCGGCGAGATCGGAGGCAACGATCCTGATCCTGTTCTCCCCTTCAATGAGGGGGACTTCGGTACGGAATATTTTTTTTCCAGGGGCAGGTTCCATGTCCACGGGCTGATCCGCAACCTTGATGGAGGCGATGAAGGTGTCGTCCACGGCCACCCCTCTCACCACCTTCGTCAGGCTGTTGGTGACCTCTTCGGCGGAGGAGGATTCGAGATTCAGTACGGGCGCGGTCCGGTCCAAAGCATATCGCTCTATCCTGGCAGCTCTGGCCTTGTTGAGATAATAGAGGGCCCTGGCGCTGGGGGCGCTGTCAAGGGAGTGTTCCAGCTCGGCAATGGCCTTGTCGTACTCCCGGCGCTGAAAATAGAGGATGCCGAGTTCACGATGGGGAAAATAGCCCATCGGGTCGATTCCGGAAGTCGAACTGTTCCACTGATCTTGTTCGCTTTCCTCGATCGCCCGCCGGAAAAGCTCGACCGCCTGCGCATGGAACCCATTATCGGCCAGCGACCTGCCCTGTTCGTAGCAGCCCCGCCGGCCGTCGGTGAAGCTGGAGTTCAGGCGGTCAGGATTTTCGCCGTCGGCAACGAGCCGGTGCTGTATCCGGGCGCATCCCGGGGCAGCCAGGAAGAACGCGGCCAGCAGGAGCAGCAATACCCGGCCGGTCCACCCATGGAGGGGCACGCCGGGGCCGGGTCCCTGCCCGGGTCTTCCGCTCAGGCCTGCCTGCCTGCCCAAAAGGATTCCCGGCCGGCAGTTATGGAGGGGTCCGGTCAGCATGTTACATCGCCAGCTGCTTCTGGAAATTGATGAGCCGCAGTCGCAAGAGGAAAAGCAGCGTTTCCATCAGCAGGGTGCAGAGGGCCGTGTTGCCGCCGGAAAGGTCGACAATTTTCAGGTGCAGTCTCTGTTTGGCGGCCAGGTTCCTGATTTCGTCGGCCGGATAGGCGGGATCGATGATTTTCCTGGCCACCGCCTCGCCGGAGACAATCGCCGGGTAAATTCCCTCGCCGGTCAGGCCCGAGGCCAGTCCAGCGGCATCACCGATCAGCCATTTATTGTCGAACCGGAACCCCCGGTAGTCAAAATTGATCAGTTCCGCCTGGGGCTGCACATTGTCGAGGTTGAAGCCCCTGGTTTCCGCCCAGCTGACCAGGCTTTTCTTGAAGCGGACCGGGGGAATGCCGCTCTGGGGCCGGTAGGCTCCGATGGAAAGGGATTCCTGGTGGGGAAAAATCCAGCCGTAGCCGTTTTTGAACAATCTGGTATTGAGGTGCCATTCCATGTTTTCGTAGCGGCCCGCGACCTGATAATTCATGCCGACGCCGATTCTGCGGGAGGGAATGTTCAGGAAGCGGCGAACCGCCGAGGCGCTGCCGTCGGCCCCGACCAGATGATCGAAATGGGCGGTGAAGGCATTGCCCCGGTCATCGGTGCAGGTTACCGAGCGATCGTTTATCTCCCTGGCGCTGCACCCTGTCCTGACCTGGGCTCCGGCCCGGACTGCCTGTTCGGTCATCCATTGTCCGAGCGATTCCCTGTTGACCGTGGCGATGATGGGGTTTTTTCCGCGCAGGCGGATCTTCTGCCAGTTGGAGAAGATCAGCTGCTCCGTGAAGGTCCGTTCGATCAGGCGTTCCGGTATCCGTTGAATGAGTCCTTCCCAGGTTATGCCGCCGGCGCAGACCTTGCGGCCGATCTGTTTTTTCCGTTCAAGGACAAGGACCTTAACCCCGGAGGCGGCCAGGATTGTCGCGCAGGACAGCCCCCCTGGACCGCCTCCGATAATGATGACCTCGAACCCGCTCATTGGGTGCCGCTCAGGCCGTTTATCCTGACATTCTGCCTGGGGGCACGGAGCTTGACCGGCTCCACGGTCCGCCTGTGCAGTTTCATGTTGAGTATTTCCACAAAAACCGAAAAGGCCATGGCAAAGTAGATATAGCCCTTGGAGATGTGCAGACCGAGCCCTTCGGCGACCAGGGTTGTGCCGATCAGCAGCAGAAAGCTCAACGCCAGGATCTTGAAGGTCGGGTGATCCTCGACAAACCTGCTTACCGCCCCGGACAGGAAGATCATGAAGCCGACGGCGATCATGATCGCCGCTATCATGATCGCCAGGTGATCAGCCAGGCCGATGGCGGTAATGACGGAGTCAAGGGAGAAGATTATGTCGAAGACCATGATCTGGCCGATAATCATCAGAAAGGTGGCTTTTTGTCTTCCGGGTTTGAGTCGTTTTTCTTCACTGCCTTCGAGGCTGGCGTCGATT
This sequence comes from Desulfobacteraceae bacterium, assembly GCA_011372855.1. Taxonomy (GTDB): domain Bacteria; phylum Desulfobacterota; class Desulfobulbia; order Desulfobulbales; family Desulfobulbaceae; genus UBA10518. Next base: position 384 of record DSAE01000035.1, on the reverse strand, counting down.
TCCATGGTGCTTTTGAAGATGAGGAACAGTCCTCCGGCAATGAGAATCAGGTCGCTGCCCGAGAGTTCCCGGCTGAACACCTCCAGCAGGGGCTCGGTGAGCCGCATGACCAGGGAAATGGAGAAGAGCAGGGCAATGCGCATGAACATGGCCATGAACAGCCCGACGGCCCTGCCTCTGGCCTGCTGATGGGGCGGCAGGCGTCCGGCCAGGAGGGCGATGAAAATAATGTTGTCCACTCCGAGAATGATTTCAAGCAGCGTCAGGGTGACCAGCGCTATCCATGCCTCGGCAGAGAGAAGCAGTTCCATGCGCTTTGTTTCCGTTGCGGAGTTTTTATCTGCGCCTCCGGAGGGTATTCTCCGGACGCGGGTGCACGGGAGT
>DSAE01000304.1 GCA_011372855.1 Desulfobacteraceae bacterium | reverse complement strand
TTCCGCCACCTGTTCGTAGGTCAGGCCGTCGATGATGTACAGCTCCTCGGCCTGTTCGCGGATCTCCCAGGAGTAGGCTTCCGGCATGGCGTCTCAGTCCCCCAGGGCGCGCTTGATGGCCTTGATCTCGGCCAGCAGCCCGAGGTATTCGGCATGCCTGCCGGCAAGCTCAACGGCCTGGGCCGCGGCGGCTTCCGCCTGCAGACATTCGACGTCCTCGAACGGGTCGAGCAGCTCGCGGACCGCCCTGACCTGCCCATGGATCAGCAGGGAGAGGCGGCCCGCCTCGGCGGTCTTCTCCGCCAGCCGTCCCCGGTGTTTCAGTCTCTCTGTGTCAAACCCCATCTGGCTCCCCCGTCTCTGATTATCGGGCAGTACATGTTGTTCTCGATGTGCTCGGTCATCTTGGTGATGGTCTGGGTCGAGATGTGGACCAGGCCCACCAGCTCGTTGGATATCTTCTCGTAGTTCTTGACCAGGATGACATTGTTCTCGTACATCCGGATAACCTCCGAATGCTGCCTGGCCGCTGCGTCCATGGCCACGACGAACTGATCCTTGAGGGCCGCCAGCTCCTCCTGTCTGAGTTTCGCCTCATTGGCGCGTTCCTCCTGGGCCCGCATCTGCCAGGAATTAAACCGCCGCTGATCCGCCGACCAGATAATCAGCACCAGCCCGGGCAGCCCCAGCAGGTTGACGACGGCCACGATGGTGGTCAGGGTCGCCCCGCCGAACAGTTCAACCATTGCCCCCTCTCTCGAACAGTGCCTGGCAGGCCACGCACCTGGTGCAGCCCGGCACGGCCTTTCTCCTTCCCTCCGGGATCTCTTTATCGCAGTCTTCGCAGGTCAACGGGGAAATATCTCCGTTCGGCCGGCTCACGGACCGGTTGCGCAGCGCCCGTCTGATGTCGACCTCCTGGTTGCGCCGGGCGATATCGACATCATCCATGGACTTCTTCCACCGCCATATTTCGTACATCCCCCGCAGCCACGCTATCCTGCCGACTCCGGCCGGCCGGATCAGTACGTCCATACCCATGGCCGAGGGTTGTCGTGGGTGGTGAGGTTATCGAGATGCAGGAACCGCCCGCTGTGCGGACCGTGCTGCTTGACGCCGATGCCTGAAAATCCGACGATCATCGCCATGTGCAGCAGCAGGTGGGCCTCATGGCCGCTGCACCGCACATCCACCGCGCCGATGGTATGCGGCCCGTCCAGGCCGGTGGTGGAGACGCGGTTGTTGTACTCCGGGCAGCGGTAGCCCGAGTTGATGATCATCGGCCGGCCGTAGGCAACTCGCAGGTCCTCCAGGCGGCGCAGGAAGTCAGGGTCGATGTCCATCCGCCCACAGCCGCATTTGCATTGCAGCTCGCGCAGTTTGAAGTGCGGCGTAACCTGCTCAAGTTGATTGTCCATGTCTGCTCCTGCACGTGTTCCCCGGCCGGTTGCCCGGCCGGGGAGAAGAAGAGGAAAGAGACCCCCGCATGTCTCTTCATATCTATGTACCGCTATTAAGGAATGGATTTGAATATGAAACGTTGCAGAACCGGAGAAAGGAAAGGGGCGGAAGAGCTCCGCCCCCAAGGTTGTCTTTTTTCCCTCGCCCCTGGAGAAGGTGGCCTCCGGATGAGGTGGCAGCCCGCCTACCGGTCCCGCAGCCTCTCCAGGGCCTCGGCAATGGTCGTCTCCACCGCGTCCAGGACCAGGGCCAGGCCGTTGGCAGAGGCGACGCTCAGGCCTGGCAGCCCGTTTACCTGGACCATGGCCGGGGCCAGGTCTGCCAGCAGTCGGCAGACATCCGCCGCGTTGCGCAGCAGATCGAGCGGCTGCTCCGAGCCCTGCGCAAACGGCGCTCTCATCGCTCCACCCCGGGCAGGGAGAGCTGGGTGTCTGCCATACGCCTAATTTGTATCAACCTTTAAAACAGCTTCATCTGCCGTTCATCCTCGGCCGGTTCGGTGGCGCCGAGGATGTTCCATATCTGCCGCTCGCTGACCCGGTACCGGCGGGCCAGCTCCACGCCGGTATAGTTGCCGCTGTCGTAGTCGCGGCGGGCGCAGCGGTCGCGGTGGCGGCGCACCCACTTCTTACCGCCGTAGATCCGAATGGCCGTGCCGTTGAACACCTGGGCGACCCGGATAGCCTGGCGCACGCCGATGATCTCGGCCAGCAGCCGCAGATCGCCGTCCAGTTCATTTATGCCCGGCAGGGCATCGTCCGGCAGCTCGACGATATCAAACTCGTTGTCGAAACAGGAACCGTTGCTCATCTCCGCCCGCCGTGCGTCATTGAGCTGATCATGCGATCCAGGTCGGTGATCAGCACGTGCAGATCGCGATGCTCCGTCACCCACTCAAACCGCTCGATGCCGAACTGCCGCTTGCACCGCCCATGCAGCTTCTCCGGCTCATAGCCCAACTGCGCCCACATGGCCAGCACCTTGCGCTGCTGCCTGGCCGCCGGTCCAGGCCTGATTGCGATATATCCCGACCTGCTTTTCTCCCGACTGTCGCTCTTCGCCTTTCTCCCGATCGCAGGCCGCCAGCCCCGCTGCCGGAACAGCGAAAGCAGCGTTGCCGCCTGCAGGTCTGTAAGATCCCTGGCCGACTCAACCTTGAAGCGGTTCCGCAGAATATCCCGGTATACTTCATCGGTGAGCCCCAGCTCCTTCTTGGCAATATGGATCTTTGCCAGATTCTTCTTGCTCGGCATCCTTCTTCCTCCGCTGCCACAGCGACACCCTCCGGCCGCTGGTAAAATACCGGCACCCCCGGCACATCCACTCGTGCTGATTCTCCTCGCACCACTCCGCCGGGCACCCGCACCCGGTCGGAAACGCCCGGCAGCCGGACAGCTCTTTGCCGGTCTCCACCCTTATTCCTCCATCAGCCGGACGGTTACCCGCCGTATGGGAAAATATCGCTCGTCAAGGTGCTCGTATAGTTGCGCCTGTTCGGCGGTAGTCTTCAGTGGATAAATGTGCCGTACAAGCATGATCGGCTGTTCCATCCTCCCGCCGTCATTGTCGCAGATCGCCCGGCAGACTTTTTCCGTACCACTCATTTGGGTAGTATCTCCCTGGACCGCATCGCCCGTTCAATCGGCAGCAGCCCGTCATCAACCACCTCTCCCTGGGGGATGGGGTGGCCGGAGGCCGGATGAGGGACCACGCCACGGTAATTCCCCGCCGCCTCGGCTTCCCGCCTCGCCGCATCATTGGCCGCGTCCTCCGCATCGGCCAGCCCCCAGGCGATCTGCCGCAGATAGTTGTGATTCTTCAGCGGCAGTCGCAGGCTGCCCCGCCGCTCACTCATCTGTTCCATGGCCTGCGCCCATAGCCGGGGAGGGCACTTCCGCGCCGCCTTCCCCTGCACCCGGACGTACTCCGGCGCGACCAGGGCGGCGATCTCCTGGACCAGCCGCAGGGCCTTCTTTGGCTGCATCGACCTGCCGGCCGGCCTGAATAAACCCAGGTATCCCAGCAACTGGCTATGCACCGGCGCCGGCAGTTTCAGCGCCGCAACCAGGACCTGCCGCGCCACCGGCTCATTCAGAAACCACTCCAGCGGAGCCGTGGCCCCGCATGTCTGGCACATGCCTTTCATTTTCGTGTCTCCGCGATCCCGATGCCGGAAATACCGATGTACTCCACCCCGGTCTCCCTGTCGGTGATCACATACACCCCGCGCTTGCCGCCCGCCGCCACATCATCCAGCAGCACCCCAACCCGCACCACATGCACCCGTTTCTGCCGGTCGTCGGGGATTGCGTCAGCAGTAATTTTTTCATCGCTTCTCTCCATTGCGGAGCTGATCACAAAGAAGGCAGCCAAGAAAAGGCCGGCAACCAACGAACCCTTATACATTATCTCGCTGCGCATCACTCATCCTCCGGCACCGGCTGCAGATCCATATAAAACACCGGCGCGGCCGACATCAACTGCCCGCCGGTATAAAACCACTCGTCGAGGTGATCCCGGTAGCCCATATCAACCACCATCTTGCCCTCCAGGTTCCGGTAGGCAATCAGCACGTCTTCCAGCGGCAGGGGACAATTTTTTGCTACCCGTTTCCATTCCATGACTATCGATCCTTCACCTTGATGATCTCCGCCCAGCACCTGCACGTCGGGCAGACCACATTGTTCGGCAGATCCCTTTCCGGGCATCCGTCCGATCTGACCGGCTTGCGCTTCCGCACAACGTCAAACTTCCCGCATTTCCCGCACTCACCGGTGATCAGCACCGTCCTTGCCTTCGCCATCATCGTGCCCTCCATTCATCAGTCG
>DSAE01000054.1 GCA_011372855.1 Desulfobacteraceae bacterium | reverse complement strand
CAATATACCAGTGGGAATAATCCATTCCCCGATGATCCGCAAAGTATTTTCTTCCCGGCCCCTTTCCTGATGGAAACTGACCGGCATGGCTGGAAAAATACTGGTATCGCGGGGAATGCTCCGTTTGGGGAACCGACCCGAACTGGACGGTTCAGCATAGTAATTAATCGCGGTCCTGGTTCTGTCAAGGTCCGGGGAGCAGATTTTTGACCGGCGGGCAGGACAGTTCGAGTATGCGTATCCCGCCGCGGCGGCCTGGCCGTCGGCGGGCGGCCGCGATTGCCGTGCGGGGAGGGTGGGAGCGGGAAATTAATAGCCGGCCGTGGCACGGTCGTCTGTTTCCTACTCCAGGGGATGGGACGCATGCAGCAGGGTGAGCTGCCGGGCGATGTCCCCGCTGAAGCGGGCGAGCGTCTCGCTGAGGGCGGCGACGATTTCCGCCCGGCCGGAGCCGGAAGCCGCTGCCTCATAGCTGTCCCGTTGCCGGGGCATAAGAAGTGTTCCCTCCCCGTTCCGGACCAACCAGACGGCTTCCAGGCAGGCCGCGCCGGAAATATCACCCTCGAAGCGGAGAACGTCAATGATGACCTGATAATCCGGCGGAGCTTTCAGGGGCCAGGGATGCAGGAGCAACCGTTCGGTATGCAGGTGGGCGGAGAGGTTTTCCCTGAGAACCCGGAGGAAATTCTCGGCCAGCGGTTCGGCCCAGCGATGACCGTCACTCAGCAGCAGCCGGTTGGCGTCCTGGCGGAGGACGATCTGGGGACGGTCAAGAAGCTCCGGCAGCCGCAGGGGGCCGAGGCCGATGACTGCATCATCGACACCGCTCACCCCTCCGGCGTCCCGGTCGGCGGCGATGGCGGAAAGCTGATAGTAGGCGACCGGCGCCGTCCTGGCGCACCCTGCTGTGAGCAGAACCAGAACGAGCAGGACGGCAAGCCGGAGGCCCGGATGCTGCAAGACGGTTTGCTGTTTCATTTTATTCCTCCCCTCTCCGTTTACCCCGGAAAACAGCCTCGGGCTCCCGCTCGAGACTTTCGGCCAGCCGGCGCAGGGCACGGGCCGCCCCGGATATCTCCCGCAGGGCCTGGTTGAGGTGCTGGACGGTCGGTGCCTCGTCATCGGCGAACTGCCGCAGCGCCCGGGCCGCGTCGGCCAGTTCCGTTCCTGCCCGGGACAAATTGTCAACCACCGGTGAATCCTCATCCGCCAGGTTCCCGATCCGGTCGGCGGCCAGGCCGATCCTGTCCATGGCGGCCCGGACATCGTCAATGGCCTTGCCCAGTTCCTCAAGGTTGGTCTCGGCCCGGACCAGCAGCGGTGCACTGGCGGTGTCGAGCCTGGCGGTCAGGGATTGCAGGTTGGCGAGGGCCCCATCAAGACGTTCGGGGATGGAGTGCCATGCTTCCGTGGCCAGGATCGTGCGGAGCGAACCGCTTATCTCGGCGAGGTCATCGAGGAATTCATCCACCCGGAAGTCCTCCAGCATGGAGGACAATTCCGCCACCGTGGTCGGAATCGTGGGAATTTCACTGATTCCGGGGTCCTCGCTGATAAAGCGCGCTTTTTTGTCGGGATGGAAGCCCAGGTCGACGAAGAGCATGCCGGTGAGCAGGCTCTGCATCTGCAGCCGGGCCCGCAGTCCTCGGTCCACAAGTTCCCGGACGCTGATCCGGTCCTGGAGATCGATCTGTTCGCCGGTGGTGGTCCGGAGGGTGTGGGGGGCGATTTCTATGGTTACCGACACAATGAAGCGGTCGGTGGATTCGTCAAGGCCAAGCTGAATCCGTTTGACGGTGCCGACCTTGACGCCCAGGAATACCACCGGCGCCCCCACCTGCAGGCCCTGGGCCGCTTCGTCAAAATACATGACGTGCCGGCGCCGCTCCTGGAACCATTCCCCGCCCGCCAGCAGCAGGACGGTTATGATCCCGAGCGCCACGGCCCCGAAAACAAAGGCGCCGATCAGGGTCGGACTCGCTTTTTTGCTCATGCTTCCCCCCTGGAGAGAAAATGACGAACCCGGGGGTCGCCGGAACGGACCGCTTCCCTCGGATTGCCGGTGGCGATCATGGTGCGGGTCTCGGCGTCGAGAAAGATCGAATTGCTGCCGATACCGAGGATGCTCGCCAGTTCATGGGTTATCAGGACAATGGTGGTGTCCAGGCTGTCCCGCAGTTCCACGATCAGGTCATCAAGCCGCCGGGCGCTGAGGGGATCAAGGCCGGAAGACGGCTCGTCGATGATCAGGATATCCGGGTCGAGAGCCATGGCCCGCGCCAGACCGGCCCGTTTTTTCATGCCGCCGCTCAGTTGGGCGGGATAGAACTCCTCAAAGCCGTTGAGGCCGACCAGGGCAAGCTTGAAGGCAACGATTTCCCTTATCATTCGCGGTGCCAGGTCAGTGTGCTCGCTGAGGGGCAGGGCCACGTTTTCCCCCAGGGTGAGTGAGCTCCAGAGGCCGCCGCTCTGGAACATGATGCCGAGCCGGCGCTTGAGGCGCTCCCGTTCATCAGGTTCAACGTTCCAGAAATCGCGGCCGTCATAGAGAACTGTGCCGGCGGCAGGGCGCTGCAGGCCTATCAGGGAGCGCATGACGGTGGATTTGCCGCAGCCGCTGCCGCCCATGATAATGAAAATGTCCCCCTTGTTGACCGTGAAGTTGAGGTCGCGCTGGACGATGAAGTCGCCGTATGCCATGGTCAGGTCCCGTACTTCTATGTGCGGTGCCGGTTCCATCGGCTCAGATTCCCAACTGATAAAAGACAATGGTCAGGATTGACGCCGAGATGGTGATCATCAGAATGGCGGTCACCACCGCCGAGGTTGCCGCCTCGCCCACGGCCACGGCGCTTCTGCCGCACTGCATGCCGCGCAGGCAGCCGGCGTAGGCGACCACGGCGCCGTAGACCGTGCCCTTGACGAGCCCGACGATGAAATATTTCAACTCCAGGGCCCGAACTGTTTCGTTATAGTATTCAAACATGCCGATGTCAAAGATGGAGGAGGCGATCAGCAGTCCGGCGAGCATGCCGACAAAGCCCGAATAGAGCGTCAGCAGGGGCATCATCAGCAGCAGTGCCAGCATCCGGGGCAGCACCAGGAAATCGATGGGGGAGATGCCGAGGATCCTGAGGGCGTCGATCTCCTCGTTGACCTGCATGGTGCCGAGCTGAGCAGCAAAGGCCGAGCCGGTCCTGCCGGCGATGATGATGCCGGTCATCAGGGCGGCTACTTCCCGGACCATGCCGATGGCAACCAGGTCGGCGATGAAGATCTGCGCCCCCACCAGACGGAGCTGGTCGGCGCCCAGGTAGGCCAGGATAAGGCCGACGAGAAAACTGATCACCGAAACGATGACCAGGGCTCGGGGGCCGACTTCCTCGATCTCCACCCACATGTCGCTCCAGCGAAACTGGGCCCGGCCTGAAAGCAGCCTGACGAAGGCAAGGGAGATTTCGCCCAGGAAATGCAGCATTTCCGGGGCGCCGTGGAGGAACCGTATCGTTGCCGTCCCTGTCCGGGCCAGCAGGCTTTCCCGGTCGGAGGGCGCCCGGGAAACTTTCCGTTCCCGGCCGGCCTCGGCCATGGCCAGCAGACGACGGACGCCCTTGGGCAGTCCCTCCTGGTCGACCTCGATGCCCATTTCTCCGCAGAGATCGATGAGGCTGAACAGAAAGGCCGGCAGTCCCGTGTCCCAGGCGGAAAGATCGGTTCTGAAAGTCAGGCGTTTGGGCCGGCTGCCGAGCGCGGATCGGAGGACGTCGACGGACGGCAGCTCCTGGTCCAGACACCAGCGGCCGGCAAACAGAATTTCCAGGGTGTCCGCGCTGTCGGGCCCGGTTTCAAGACGCCACTGCTGCCTGGTTTGTTCGGAGGACATGGATTTGGTGCGTCGCGCGGTTTACGGTTTACGGTTCAAGGTTTATGATTTGAAGTCGGAACTTTCAGCTCACGGGATGATGCCGCTGCGAACCATACATCCTTACAGCAAAGCTGCATACTCACTCTGGCTTCTGTCTTCTGGTATGCTGCCGACTGCCGCTGCCAACTCCGTCTATTTTATGCCAGGGTGACATGGGATTGCAAGGGGGCATCGGGATGCGGAATGGAGAATTGCAAATGAATGCGGAGGCATCGGAAAACAAAAAGAAAAAGAGCTGCTGGCAATCGACCGTTTTTTCAGGTACTCTCCGGTTGAACCCTGCCCGGCAGAGATGATTCAGATGGAGAATGACGGGAGTAATGACGGAACAGGTGACAAAGGAAGGATTTGATTTCTGCTTCGAACCGGCGGCCT
>DSAE01000126.1 GCA_011372855.1 Desulfobacteraceae bacterium | reverse complement strand
TTGACCAATATAGACGAAACAGATGATGAAACTGCCTGAATTGAAAATAGGTTCGTTAACCGCCCGCATACCCATTATCCAGGGGGGGATGTCCATCCGCGTCTCCACCTCCGCGCTGGCCGTGCCGGTGGCTGAGTGCGGCGGTATCGGCACAATTGGAGGCTCGGGAATCCCGGTCCCTGAACTGCAGGAAGATATCCGCCGGGCCAAAAGCCTGACCGACGGCGTTATCGCCGTCAATATCATGTACGCCATGAAGGAGTTCTACGAACTGGTCATGGGGTCCATTGAGGCGGGCGTGGACTTGATTATCACCGGGGCCGGTTTCTCTCGGGATATTTTCAAGATCGGTCAGAAGTTTAATGTCCCCATCGTTTCCATTGTCTCCTCGCCGGCCTTTGCCAAACTCGCCGAGAAACTCGGCGCGGCGGCGATCGTCGTGGAGGCCGCCGAGGCCGGCGGCCATCTCGGCACCCAGACCAGGCTGCGCGATCTCTTCCCCTCCATCCGGAAAGTCGTGACCAAGGTGCCCCTCATTGCCGCCGGCGGGATTACCAACGGCTATGAAATGGCGGAAATGATGGACGATTATGGCGCCGACGGCATCCAGATTGCTTCCCGGTTCGTCCTCAGCAAGGAATGCTCTGTCTCCCGGCAATTCAAAGAGGTGTTTCTCAAGGCTGAGAAGGATGATATCGTTCTGGTTTCCTCCCCGGTCGGCATGCCCGGCCGCGCCATTAAAACGCCTTTTGTGGAAAAAATGATCAAGGGCGAGGATATTTCCTCCAAGGAGTGCAGGTTCAAGTGCCTGAAAAAATGCAATTACAAATACTGCATCAACGAAAGGCTGATGATGGCCCATGGGGGGAATGTCGAGGACGGCCTGGTCTTTTCGGGGGCCAATACCTACAAAATGAAGGAGATACTTTCCGTTCGCGAAATTTTCAGCCGTTTTGTCCAAGAGGCGGAATCGGTGTACAAGGAAAAAAAATAAATGTTTCCGGCTGAAATTTGAATCTTCCCGACAATCTGGTTGTTTCCGATCACATGAATGCAGATAATCGGTCCGATAAGGAGAAAGCGCCGCTCTTTTCCCCGCCCGTCAAACCCGTAATCATACCCGAAAGCGGTCATCCCATTCGTCTCCACAACCTGGACAAGGAGGCCCTCAAGGTCCTGTTCCGGCTGCGGGACGCAGGCTTCGCCGGCTACCTGGTCGGCGGCGGTGTGCGTGACCTGTACATGGGAAAGCGCCCCAAGGATTTTGACATCTCCACCGATGCCCGTCCCGGACAACTCCGCAAACTGTTTCGCAACAGCAGAACCATCGGCCGCCGGTTCAGGCTGGTGCAGATCTATTTCCGCGGCGGCAAGATCATCGAAGTGTCCACCCTCCGCTCCCAGAGCGAATACGACCTGGAAGGTTCGGACAAGGTCCTGCCGAGCAACAATACCTTCGGCACGCTCCCCGAAGATGCCCTTCGGCGTGATTTGACCATCAATTCGTTATTCTATGAAATTGAGTACAATACGATAATCGATTATGTCGGCGGGGTTCAGGACCTTGACCAGGGTATAATCCGCATAGTCGGTGACCCGGACAGAAGGATAACCAGGGACCCGGTCCGCATGATGCGGGCGGTGCGGCACGCGGCCAGGACCGGATTCACCATGGAACCGGTGACCAGAAAGGCGATCATCGCCAACCGGGAGAAACTTTCCCTCTGCCCGCCATCGCGGATAAGGGACGAGCTGTTCAAGGATCTGCGCAGCGGCGCCAGTGCCTCATGGGCCCGTCTTGCCATCGAATGCCGCCTGTTCTTTACCCTTTTTCCCGGCTACATTGAGCTGCTGACCGCCGATTCCGGGAGTCCGGCCGGAGAGCTGCTCATGAAGCTCTTGGGAGTTGTCGATCGCCTGTATACCCTTCCCCGGGACGAATCGGTCCGGGTTGAGATGCCCGGTTACATGCACCTGACACTACTGGCCCTGCCATGGATTGAGGCCCGTTTCGGTTTGGCGGGCAAGCGCCTGAAAGGACCGGCGCAGTATCATTTTTCCCGTGAGATCCGCGCCGGGATTGACGAATTTTTCGGCGAACGGTTCAATCTGACGCGAATGGCCAGAGAGTCCATGACCACTCTGCTGGTCAATCTGCCGGTATTTGATCAGCATGCCAGAAGCAGGAACCGGCCCGCATGGGTGCGGAAGAAAAGCTACTACCGGGACTGCCTGCGTTTTTTTCAGTTGTATGCCGAAGCAATGGGCGGTCCTCCCGTCCATGGGGATATTTTCGCCGTGAAGGTCCCGGCTGGTGATGAACGGTTTTTCCGCTTCCCGGAAGAAGGGGGCGGTACCGGCAACGGCTCCAGAAGCAGAAAGGGCGTGCGGCCCGCCTTCAGCAAAAAGAAAAGAGGTATTTTCGGCCTCCGAAGCAGTTAAGATGCGTTTCCTCCTCTACAATGTCCGGTACGGGACCGGCATCGGGCCCCGTTTCCACCTGCCGGTTCCCTACGCGGGTTTGCTCAAAAGGACGACCTGCAACCTCGAGTGCATCGTTTCGTTCATTGATTCGGTCAAACCGGACATTGTCGGCCTGATCGAGATCGACATCGGCTCCTTTCGTTCGGAAAACATGTGCCAGGCCGAAGCGATTGCCCGGCAGCTCGGTTATTCCCATGTCGTCGAATCAAAGTACGGGGCGCAGGGGGTCGCCAGCAGGGTCCCGGTACTGAACAAGCAGGGCAATGCCGTGCTGGCCAGGCAGAAGATTGACGCCTACCGCTTTCATTATTTTCATGAAGGATTCAAGCGGCTGGTCATCGAGGTCCGGCTGCCCGATGTCACCATTTTCCTTGTGCACCTGTCCCTGACCTTCCGCAACCGCCAGCACCAGCTGCAACGGCTGTTTCAGCTTATCAGCAGGGTCGAGGGACCGTTGATTGTCGCCGGTGATTTCAATGTATTATGGGGAAACAGGGAACTGGAGTTGTTCCTTGCGGCAAGCGGTCTTGTCAGCGCCAACTACGAGGGGCTTCCCTCCCATCCCAGCCGCAGGCCGAAGCGTCAGTTGGACTACATCCTGCACAGTCCCGACCTGGAGGCCAGCAACTTTCATATTCCCCAGGTCTTTTATTCGGACCATGTCCCCCTGATCTGCGACTTCAAGCTGAAATCCGGGGCAAAAGCAGGATAGGTTTTCACAGGGGGAGGAATATGACCGACCCCTGCCGGCCCGTTGCCGGCTTCCCTTTTTTTCCGCTTCGCCGGTGCGAGAAATAGGTTGCATCGCAGCAGGTGCAGATCCCGGTGATGTCAATATTTTCCGCGGGAACTCCCGCTCCGGTCAGCTGGGCATGGCTGATCTTCCACAAATCAAAATGCGTCGCCGTCGTCCTGAATGGGTGCAGCGGCCGGGGCAGCTCCTTCCTGTAGTTGATGAACTCGGCGCAGCAGGGCCCGAGTGACGGGCTGATCACCGCCCGCAAGTCTCCCGGTTCCGATCGGTAATCCCGCCGCAGTCGTTCGATGGTCGTGGAGATGATATTGAGGACATTCCCCCGCCAGCCGCAGTGCACCGCGGCAATGGCCTTTCGGTGCGGGTCATGGAGGAGAACGGCCTGGCAATCGGCCTGCTGGATGAGCAGCCCGATTCCCGGCCTGTCGGTGATCAGGGCATCGTATCCTTCCGCTTCCGTATCCCCTGGCAGATCGCCGACTCTCCAGACCCCGTCCCCGTGCACCTGTTGTGCCGAAGCGAGGATGCGCACACCGAGCAGCTGTTTTACCATCTGGCGGTTGGCGGCGACATTCCCGGGATCGTCACCGACACCGTAGCTGAGATTCAGGGAGGAGTAGGGAGCGGGGCTGGTCCCGTTCCGGCGGTCAAAGATGCCATGCGGCACGGAGAGTTTCGAACTGTGCATCATGCCGGATCCAACCCTCGGGTCGACGGTTTGTCGGCCGGCCGTTTTGAATAAAAAAGGGAAAGCCTGGAGGCTTTCCCTTTGCTCACAGGGACAGAATTCGCTGTGGGTCGGTTAAAAATAGATGTCAAAGGTCAGGTACACCTGGCTCATGTCGTCCAGCGCCGGGAAAAACTGGGCGTTGAGCGGATCGCCGGCCAGATCGTCGACATCGACGGGCGCTCCCAGCCAGGATCCGGAACCGGTATAATTATACTTGTAGTACTGGTAGCCCAGCCGCATGAAGGTCTTGGCATACCTGGAGATCGCCTCGCCGGTCGGCAGATCGTAGATCATGTAAACCTCGCCGACGTGACCGCGGGTGGCCAGCTTGGCGTTGTAGAGGTCGTCATGGCCGGGGGTCATGGAGATCCAGTACTGGGAGCCGTAGTTGTAC
>DSAE01000179.1 GCA_011372855.1 Desulfobacteraceae bacterium | reverse complement strand
ACGGCATGAAGTTCTTCTCCCATGCCTCATTATATAAAATCGCACGAAGAAAAACCAGCTTTTTCAGAAAAAGTTGTAAACTCGATAAGATTAGCTCATAAGTGACGCGGCCCTGGGAATATGTCCCTTATTGTCTTTTGGTACAAATTTTGATATAGTATAAAAAACTTGTCCACTGTGTGCCTATACATCAAGGAGAAAGAAGATGAAGAAGATATTTTTTCTGTTGTTAGGTTTGGCTCTGGTTACGGCATACGCATCCTCCGCCGCCGCCGTATCCCTCAAACGTCTGGCCGAGCATCCCTTTTCACCTCCGTTGAGCTCCGTGGATGAATTCCGGAGCATGGTTGAAAAAAACAGAGCGGATTTGGAAATCGGATTTGTCAAAACCGGTTACCCCGAGGTATTCCCCGATTTCATGGCCCAGCTGCCGTCCGCCGATATTGAATCCGTCCAGGTTGCACCGGGGGAGCGATTCGTATGGATGCTTTTCCGCAACAAACATACCGGGAAGGTGAAACTGCTCCAGGATGTTACCTGGGAGGGCGAGCAAGCCTTTGATGCCTACAGTTTTTTCATCGACTACAACGGCCGGCGGTATGAATTCATTGTCCCCCCGATCTGCGGCAACCTGAGCTTGAAGAGTATCGGCCCGATTCCCGAAAAAGCTCCGCCTGCGCCGGCGCCGGTGCCTCCGGCTCCAGTCGCTCCGGAACCGGAACCCGCGGTTCAACTGAAGGGCGGCCCGGTCTTTGATATCGGCCTGGCTCAGCAGTTCGACCCGGCCAGCTACGTCTTTGCCCGCATAGGGTACGCCTATCCGCTGCTCGACCAGCTCTATATCATGGGTCTTATCGGTGGCTTCATCCGTTTTGAGGGGGATGACGGCGGCGATGCCTTCACCGCCGACGCCCTGCTGAATTATCACTTCACCGACAGGGTGTTCGCCGGAGCCGGCGTCGGCTACTGGTCCGATGAAGACGAAGTCGACCTGATCGTCAATCTCGGTTATCTCATCTACGAGAAGCCGGATTCCTTCAAAACCTCTCTTTTCATCGAAGGACGCTGCTTCGCTGATGACCTTATCTCCAGCGAAGCCGCCCGACTGGGCGCGGGAGTACGCTTCCAGTTCTAAACCGGGAAAAAAAGGACAAAAATTCGCGGAAGGCCTGACCGGTGTATGCCGGACAGGCCTTCTTTTTTATTCAAGGGTCGAAAATCGTCAGTTCTGATTGGGATTGCCATGCAGGGGAACAACCGATTTACAGCAGGTATTTCGCTGTTTCTTCCTTGTGCTTGCGCAGGTAGATCATGAACGGCGTGCCGCCGGTGCCGATTTCGTTCGGGTTGGCGGCGCTCCGCAGGCTCTGCTTGTGAACATAGCGGCCGGCGTATTCCAGGTGGGTGGTGCGGAACCGCTGGACCAGCCTCACGCATTCGTTGTACGCTTCTCTCAGGGCCGGCGACCCGGAGCGGATTATGAATTGCCGGATCGACGAGCCCTGTTCCACCGTTTCGACAAAAGCGCGGTGGGCCGGGGGCATGTACTGCCGCAAATCCATGAGGTAATGACGCAGCGGGTCGACGGCATGTTCAATGCCCAATGCCCCGTCGAGGGCCGGAATGATCCCGCTCTGGGCGCCGGTTTCCCCCCTGAATTTCCGGGGAACGCCTCCGTATTCAATCACCCCTTCGTAGACCAGGCCGTGCGGCATGGCGGGATGATCGAGCCAGCCATGAATATAGGGCCGGACCCGGTGGAAATAGATGTAGGGGTCGCAGCGCTCCACCATGCGGTCGAGGGTGGCGCACATTCCCTGAAGGGAGGAAATCACCTCCTCAAGGCAGCGGCGGACGGTCGGAAGGTCATCGCGCTCCGCTGCCTCCTGCGCCGGCAGCAGGGCCGCCAGACCCGGAACGGCCCTGGCCTCGATGTCCACATGAATCAGGATGAACCATTCCTCATCCAGACCGCCGAGGAAGTTCTGCACCAGGGCGAGGTTGCCCATGGCGATGGGACCATCGGGGCGGATTCGCCGCCAGTTCTGCAGGGCATAGCTGGCATAGGACAGCACCGGCGGCCGGCCGAGCAGACCGGCGACCCTGTGCCAGGGCACGGCCAGGACCGCGGGCAGCCTTTGTGCCGGTTCGCCCTGCCCCCAGACGTAGGCGTGGCCGAAATAGGAGAGCAGTACCATGGCCCTTTCGATTTCCCGATCCGAGGCCAGTAGATCCACCGAAAACGGAGGCAGGCTCGTCAGGATTTCCCTGAGATGATCCCCGGCCAGCAGTTTGGGCAATTCGACGGCGGCGTCTTCCCAGGCGGTAAATGGAGAGGGGAGGCGTTCCAGCGGATCATGATCAGGAAGGAAGCCGCGCTTCATGCTCGGTGTGTCCATACGTACCGCTGCCCTTTGCCGTCGGTCCGAAAAAAAGTTGTCTTCCTCTATTCCTCGGCATCCGCCATTTATCCCTGCCGGCGCGGAGATGACATATGCGTTGCCACCTGAAGGGGCCCCCTTTCCAAAACAATCCCGCCGAAATTGTTTGGTGCCATCTATCGCCTCCGCGGACGGTCATGGGGACGGGGGCGGAACGGCTTTCTTTTGTCCCGCAGATGCCCCGGCGGGCGGCCGAAGTGGCGATATCGCTTGTACTGGTACTTGGGTACATAGCGGAACTGAAAATCCCGGTAGGGGTGATAGGGGGAATATCGGTAGGGATAGGGACGCACGTAGCGGCTGCCGTAGGGATACCGGTAATAGCGGTCATAAGGGTACCCGTACCCGGTGTCATAGGAGCGGTAATACGCGCCCCCGCCGCCGGCGCATCCCGCCTGCAGCAGGAGAAGATAACCGCCGAACAGCGCCGCCAGCACCAGGAAAACCAGCTTTTTCATTATCTCTGCTCCTTGTCGGAGGATTCTTCCGGCTGCCAGGACTGCACCATGACAAGGCCGCCCAGCGGGTCTTCAATGAGGGATACGCTGCCGCCGCTCAAGGGATGATCGGGAGTAATCACCACTCTTCCGCCCAGTTCGGCGGCCGCCGCGGTCACGGCAGCCGGATCGGCCACCCGGATCACCGGCACCCACTGGGAAGGCATGCCCTCGAAGGGGACAGCGGTAATCCCGGCCTGCCACCGGTCATCGGTCATCAGAACCCAGTAACCGATCTCATCCTCATCCGGGTTCACCTGCTGGGCCGCGTAATCGCCAAGGGATTGATAAAAGCTCACCGCGGCTTCGATGTCCGAGGTCCACAGTTCGTCCCACAGCCAGCCACCGATGGGAGGATCCGATGGCATGGGATCGCCGGTGGCCGAATGCATCAACACCAGCGGCGCTCCCAACGGATCCCGGACAACCAGGTAACGGCCCCGGTTGGCAATCTCCCCAGGTCCCTTGATCACCTGGCCGCCGATCCGTTCCACCAGCCCGGCGACGTCATCCACGTTGGCCTCTGACAGGCACACCACCCAGCAGGACCGTTCATAACCGGCCGCTCCCTTTTTATCCGGGACAATCCCGGCAATGGGGATTCCGTCGTTGAGGATCAGGGTGTAGCGTCCGTGCTCCTCAAACCTCCACCCGAAGAGCTGCCCGTAAAACTGCTTGGCCGATTCCACATCGTCGGTAACCAGGTCGTGCCAGATTACCTGGCCGGGCTGCTTATGGCCGGTGGGAGCAGGGGTGATCGGCGCCAACTCCATGGGGGTGCAGGCCGCGAGCAACAAACCGAGCAGCAGCAATTGGACGCAACGGCCAAACGGGCGCAAACGCCCGTCGGCGCGATGGGGCACCCCGGATAAAACGATTCTCCGCATATGTATCTCCTCGCCACAGCTTCGATAAAACGGAATTTTTCCACTTCTCCATCTTTTTGCAAATTCTGATCCAGAATCGGCGGAGTCCGTGCTCCACTCTTCCAATCACGGCAGCCGGCCCCGCCCTCAGCCCCCCTCGGGGGTGCCGGCTCTGAGCCTGTAGGCTGTTAGTCTGTTAGTCTGTTAGTCTGGACATTTCCTTTTCCAGAGGGAAGGGAGGGAGGGTGAGAAGTTTTCAAAGCCATCAGCGACAACTTCAAATTCATGCCCGCTCCCCGCTTTTAAGATCCCGCCAACTGCAGGTTTTCGCGGTGCAACCGGAATCTGTCTTCTGATAAACGCCGGCTAACCGGGCAAAAAAAGTCAACGTAGTCAATAGCGTCCCTGTCAACAAGAGTGAACACAGTACACTTTTATTGACATCAAAAAGATTCCATCGTGTTGCAGATGCTCATTAATAATAGTAGTGGCTATTAACAATATTCAGCTGAATGATTATTTTTTAAAGCAAGATCAACATAATACGATTTGGAGGTCTTGCCATGAAAATGCCGGTCATAAGTCTCGTGGAATGGCAGAAACGATTT
>DSAE01000102.1 GCA_011372855.1 Desulfobacteraceae bacterium | reverse complement strand
GTCGAACACCTCCGGCCTGACATAGAGGATATCCTGCAGAGGCGGGTACCGTCCATGCCCCAGGACCCGGTCGGAATATATGACGGCGTTTTTCCTCTCCTGCCGGGATATGCGCACATCCTGCCGTGCACCGCCCACGGCGAGAGGCCGGACCTGCAGAACATAAAACACCGATCGGGCCGGGACCGGGTCGAGATGCAGAGCAAATTCCAGTTCAACCTCGCAGCCCAAACCCTGCCGCCCCAGGGTGCTCAGTTCGGCGATGACTTCGGCCAGGGAAAAATAACCGTACTTGAGCAGCGGGGCAAAGGTCAATACCTTGGGGCCGGGCAGGTCGCCGTCGCGGACGCGGTGTTCCTCCGGAAAATAGGTGCTGCACAGCAGCCGGACCGGCTGTTCGTCCAGGGCCTCCTCAAGTCCGCGCCGGCACAGGTTGGAGTTCCGGCTGGTAAAGGCGGCCGGATCGGAAATGTCGAGGCTGTAGAACCAGTACTGGGAATTGCCGAGCATGTCATCCGGGGTCGAGAACTGGGGCAGGTGCTCGGGGAAAGCCGGGGAGAAACAGAGACTCCGCTCCCCCTCGACCACGGTTTTGCCGAAACCGAGAGCAATGCAGGCGACACCGTCTTCGGCCGTCATGGGCGGCACCGGGTAATAATTGTAGCTCTGTCCCACCCCGGACAGGGCCGGATAAAAGTGGCCGCCGTAATCCGCCCCCACCAGTTCCTGGAGAATGACGGCCATGATGTCCTCCTCCTGCCTGCCCCCCGCCCGGGAAAAGACCCGCGCCCCTTCAAACCAGGTCGAGGCGTAGACCAGGGTCACGGCCCTGAGGAGTTGCTGGAATCGTACCTCGAAATCGGGATGGGAATTGGGGAGCATGAACGTGCTGTACAGCCCGGCATACGGCCGGAACTGCGCGTCTTCCAGCATGCTTGATGAACGAACGGAAAGGGGATGATCGATTGCCGTCAGATAGGCGCGAAGGTCGTCCCGAAACCAGTCGGGAAAGACCGCCCCTTCGAACCGCCTGATTATATCCCCGTCGCTCTGCCCCTCGACATACCGCAGGCTGTTGCGCCTGACGAAATCATCAAAGCCGTCCGTTGTTATGACGCATGTCCCCGGCACCCGCACCCGGGCCCGGCGCAGGATGGAATGCTTGTCCGCCGCCTGGAGCCGCGTCCGGACAAAGGCAATGCCCCTGGCCTTGCCGCCCATCGATCCCGTGCCGATGCGAACGAAATCCGTCACCTCCGGATCGAAGCCGTCCCGGACGAACCGGGTGACGACCCCTCTTTGCCGGAGTTTTCGCAGGGCATGGACCTTCACGCCGATTTCCTCCCGCAGGTCTTCGGTTGCGGATGATTCCCGGAAACGGTTCTTGTGCAGCCGGGCCGCCAGGGCAACTTCCGCCCTGGCCATCATCCAGTGGGAAAAGTGGTTGCGCCGGGCGTGATACAGGAGGGAGGAAACGGGAATCGTCTTCAGGCGCTGTTCAAACTCGTGCAAGTTGGCGGCCCTGCCTACTTCCCGGCCGTCGGGCAGCCGGAAGACAAACTCCCCGAAGCCCAGATGGTCCCGGAAAAAGTCATGCACCTCTTCACGCAGGCTCCGCGAGCCTTTCAAGGCGAACACCGCCGGCAGGGACTCGGCCCTGTCCCGGCTCGTTTCCTCGCTGCTCAGCATCAGGATCGGCAGATCGGCAAACCGGCGGCGGACCTTGCGCATGAAGCGGAGGCCGGCATCAGGGGCCATGACGCCCTTCCTCGGATAGCGGACATCGGACAGCACCGCGAAAATATGGGGCAGGTAGCGGGTAAAGAGGTCCATCGCCTGCTCATAGGTTCCGGCGCTCAGAATTTTCGGCCGGGCGCGCATTCTAAGCAGGCGATGCTGTTCGTTGAGGCTTTCGTCCAGGACACGCTGGGTCTGCCGGACAAGCTCACTGTACAGAATCGGCAGGATCCGGGAACGCTCCAGGGGTGAATCTTCAACAAGCAGAATGACTCTGACCATGGCCCTTTCGGTGTCGAAATCAACATTTTTCCGGTCCTCGACCTGCTTGACGATGGCCAGGAGAATATCGGCATCACCACCCCAGACATAGATGTCGTCAATGTAACAGGCGGCCCGTCCACGCCTGAGTGACTGCGCTTCGTGAACACTGTGGGTCAGAAGGATCACCGGCATGTCGGGGTGGAGTTCCTTGACATGGCCCCCGAAGGTGTTGCAGTCCATCCCGCCCAGGTTCGGCATGGCCAGCACCAGGTCAAAATTTTTCCGTTCCAGCAGCTCCCGGGCCTCCGCCACGGTCGCCACCCCGGTAATGCGCGGGGGCCTGCTCAGGTTGTGGCCATGATATTCATTGATGATTTTCTGGGCCGGGCTGCCGTCCTCCTCCATGATATAGGCGTCGTACGGGCTGGCAACGAGCAGGATCTCCCTGACCCTGAAGTTCATCAGCTCGTAAAAGACACTGAAATGCGGATCAAACCCTCCGCCGTAGGGAGCCGATCGCTCAACCGCCATGCTCACCCCCCTGCCCTTGCCCCCCAGGCATTAATACTTCCTTCCATTGCGCATAAGGGTGCCGCACCAGCGACGCGTTGGCGTAGCGATGGTCACCGGTCACCTCTCCGCCGACCCAGTCCGGCAGGGGCACCTCCTGTCCCTGATGTTCCAGCTCGATCTCGGCGACAACCAGGCCGCTGTTCTCCCCGTGGAACTGATCCACCACCCAGACGAATCCCTTATAACCGATTGTGTAGCGGTCCTTGATGATCAACGGTTTTTCGCACAACTCTTTCAGCATTTCCCGGGCATCCGCCACGGGTATTTCGTATTCATACTCTCTCCGAACCCCGCCGTGCACCGGCCCCTTGACCGTCAGGAACCCCCGGCCGCCTCGGGTCCGCACCCTGACTGTCCTTGCCGGGGAAAGATTCAGGTAGCCCTGGCAATACCTGACCCCGGCGGCCCCTGCCCGCCAGGGGGTTCCCCTGACCAGAAATTTCCGTTCGATTTCTGTGCCCATCACGCACTCTCCATCCACGGCGGCAACAGGCCCGCCGGTTCAATCGCCGGTTGTTCCCCTCCTCCCGCCGGGTGAATAGACGACCATCACCGGCTTCCCGCAATTCAGCACAACGCTGTTTGACAGGGAACCCAGCAGGAGCCTTTCCAGTCCGTGCCGCTTGGCCGCCGTCATGATCACCAGATCATGGTATTTCGCCTCATGCAGGATCATCTCCAGGCGGGATTCGGCGGCTTCCACCATGTGCCTGGTCTGGATGTCGAAAAAATTATCGGCCAGCCAGTCCTGCAACTCCCTGTCGCAGGCTTGAACCTCCTCCCTGCTGCTGTCAAAGTGGAGGAGATGGAAAAAGGTCATGCTTGGCTGCACGGTCATGGCCATGGCTTCCAGCACCGGCTGCAGCTCTCCCAGTTCGGTCGGGGAAAGAAAGGGCACCAGGATCCGGTCGGTTTTGAACGCGCCGACGAAACGAACGGCGATCAGGAGACAGCTGATCCTGGCGGCCACCTTTTCCAGGGTGCCGTGAAAGGCCCGGGGATTTTTTCCAGCCGGATATCCCAGGACCAGCGCGTGGACATGTTCGTATTCCAGAACAGACAAAACCCCGGAGTCCGGATTGTCAAAAACAAATTCCTTTTTCAGGGGATACCCCAGGCTGGCCGTTTCATCGGCTTCCGACAGAAACAGGGTTTCGTAATCAGAGGGCCGGAAATCATCCATGCGGGCTGGGTTCAGCACCCTGACCGACATGGGCAGGGCATGATAATGATGGGCAAGCAAAGTGGCGATCCGTGCCAGACCACGGGCCGTGGCAAAATGATGAACGCCGAAGGCGACCGTCCCCTCGGGGACGGCGGCGGGCAGCAGCCTGTCCCCGTCCCAGGGGTGCAGGCTGATTCCTTCCGGGCTGCGCAGCCAGATTTTGCAGGCAAACGGTCCCAGGTCGCCGCATTCGGGGCTTTTCCGCGACTGCATTCCCTCCCCGGCCTTTTCAATGGCGTACCTGGTGAAATAGGGTCCGAACAGTTCCGAGAAAACAACTCCGGCCAGGACAACGGGCGTGATCACAACCGCCCATGGTGTCAGGGCCGGATCACTGTTGATCAGAATAACCAGTCCGATTGCGACTCCGGCCTGGGGAAAGAGGGCGAGGCCGAGATAGTTGCGGACGACGGGGGAGGCGCCGGACATCAGCGCCCCGAGCCAGGAGCCGGAATACTTGCCGGCCAGCCGGGCAATAAAATACACGATTCCGATCCAGCCCGCAATTTTCAAGGCCCCCAATTCCAGGTGCGCGCCGGCCAGGGTGAAGAAAAGAACGTAAATCGGCGGTTCAAAGTCGTTGATTATCCTGAACAGACGGACATCCCTTTCCGCCCGGTTGAT
>DSAE01000134.1 GCA_011372855.1 Desulfobacteraceae bacterium | reverse complement strand
GCTGGACACTGTTGTACTCCCTGCTCAGTTCCGCCCATTTCACCTGATCCCCATAGAGGTCCGGATCGGCCATCATCTGTTCGAGTTCCTTTTTTCGCTGCTCCAGGGATTCTATCTGCCGCTCCTCCTGGCGGACCTTCTCCTTCAGCGGGTTCATCTTCCGGGCAAGCTTTTCCCGCAGCAGGGCGCGCTGCCGCCTGACCGCCTTCCTGTCCTTCGCCGGCATGGAATCCGTGTCATTGCCGTCGCCCCCGGCCACGTCCTCGTCCCTGTCCGGGGCCTGGGCGGCCGCCCCCTGTTCCTTCTCCCGACGCCTCCGCTCCAGGTAGTCGTCCACATTGCCCAGGTACAGGGTCGCCTTCCCGTTCCTGATTTCCAGCACCTTGTTGACAAACGAATTGACGAAATAACGGTTGTGGGAAACCACGATGATCGTTCCTTCGTACTGGGCCATGGCCTCCTGCAAGACCTCCTGGGAGCTGATGTCGAGATGGTTGGTCGGCTCATCGAGCAGCATGAGGTTGGCCGGCCTGACAAGCATCCGGGCCAGAGCGAGCCGGCTTTTTTCCCCGCCGGACAGCACCCGCACCTTTTTCTCCACTTCGTCGCCGCTGAACAGAAAGGCGCCGAGCAGGGAGCGCACCTGGGTCATGGTTTTTTCCTCAGCGGCATGATAGACGGTGTCGAGAACGGTCAACTCGGTCGCCAACTCCTGGGCCTGGTGCTGGCCGAAATAGGACAGGACCACATTATGGCCCGGCAGCACGCGCCCCTCGGCCGGGACCTGGCCGGCAATGATCTTCAGCAGCGTCGTCTTTCCTGCCCCGTTGACCCCGACCACCGCCAGCTTGTCACCCCGGTGCAGGGTCAGGCTGACATTGTCGAACACCACCCGGCCGCCGAATTCCTTGCGCAGGTTGGCGAGTTCAAGGACCTGTTTGCCGGAGGGCACCGCCGGGGGGAAGGTGAAACGGATGGCCCGTTCCGTCTCGGACAGCTCGATCCGCTCCATTTTTTCCAGTTGTTTGACCCGGCTCTGCACCTGCTTCGCCTTGGTCGACTTGGCCCGGAACCGTTCGATGAACCGCTCGGTCTGTTTAATCATGGCCTGCTGGTTGGCATAGGACGCCCGTTCTATGGCCAGCCGCTCCTCCTTGTCGACCAGATAGCGGGAATAATTGCCCCGGTAGACCGTCAGACGCCCTAAGCTCAACTCCCAGGTGGTCTCGGTCAGCCGGTCGAGAAAGGAACGGTCATGAGAGATGACGATGATCGCTCCCTGGTACTGGCGGAGAAACTCCTCCAGCCAGGTCAGGGAATCCAGGTCAAGGTGATTGGTCGGTTCGTCCAGCAGCAGCAGAGACGGCTTGCGCAGCAGCAGCTTGGCCAGCAGCAGGCGCATGATCCAGCCCCCGGAAAAACTGCCCGCTTCCTTGTCCAGATCCTCCTGCGCAAAGCCCAGGCCGAAGAGGACCCGCTCTATCTGGGGACGAATGGTGAACACATCCCGCCCCTCGACAAAATGCTGCAGCTCCCCCTGGCGCGCCAGCAGCCTGTCCAGCCCCGGATCATCCGACGTCATGACCGCCAGCTGCTCGGTGACCTCGCCCAGTTCCTCCTGCTGCCTGAGCACCTCGCTGAAAGCGGTTTCCGCTTCCTCGTACACGGTCAGGCCGCCCAGGGAAGCGGTCACCTCCTGGGGCAGGTAGGCGACGGTGAACCACGAGGCCCGGTTGACGACGCCCGGGTCCGTTTCCTGCAGACCGCACATGATCCGGAGCAGAGTCGATTTGCCGGCCCCGTTGACCCCGATCAGGCCGATGCGGTCGTTGGGATGCACCTGGGCGGACACGTCGCGAAAGAGATGGCGGCCGCCGTACTGCAGGTTCAGATTGTTGAGGGTCAGCATGGATTATTCAATACAATCAGGTTCAGAAGTCATTCACTATCCGGACGGTATGGCGCGGCTGGCCGGCATCAGCGGACAGCGAGAACCGGTCCAGGAGGCCCAGTTCCCGAAGCCTGGCGATATTCGCCGATCGAACCCCGCGAAAAGCCGAGCGGTCCCTTGAAGAGATGGACAGCCGCACCGGTTCACCCTCCCGCACTTTCCGCAAAATCCGCCGGGTTCTGTTCAGCATGATGCGGGCATTGACCATTTCGCCGAAGGCGGGATGGTACGGCCCGGCCACGAGCCATTTTTCCAGTTCCGGTCCGGCCTGCAGCCCCATCCGCACCACCCTGATGCCGCGGGCGTCGAAATATTCTTTCATCCGGGCTGCCCGGACCACGGTGCCGCCCAGCGACAGGGGCCGGTATTCCCCCCGGGCAAGCATGTCCGCCAGCTCGCTCCCCCGCAGTACCAGGGCGGGATAGATTCTGACGAAATCAGGCCGCAGGCGCGCGGCTTCCCGGACGGTCCGCAGGAGGGAGGCGGTCGTTTCCCGGGGAAGGCCGATCATCAGTTGGAGACCGACCTGCATGGCGCCGCGCCGGAGCAGCCTGACCGCTTCAACGGCCTGACCGCAGGTGTGGCCGCGGCCGCAGGCATCAAGGACCGTCTGGTCCATCGACTGCACGCCCAGTTCCACGACGGTCACCCCTCGCCGCCGCAAAAAGTCGATCGTCGGCCCATCGACATAATCGGGCCGGGTTGAAAGACGTATTTCCCGTACCCGGCCCGATTCCAGGAAGGGCACCACACCATCGAGCAATTCACACTGACGGGATTGCGGCAAGCCGGTGAAGCTGCCGCCGTAAAACGCCACCTGCACGCCGCCGGCTGCCCTGCCGGGACTCCTGGCCAGCCATTGTTCAATGACGGCCCGCACACCTTCCGGCGTCACGGGAGCGGTGCCGGCTGTCCCGGTGATGGTGTGCTGGTTGCAGAATACACAGGTATGGGGGCAGCCCTGGTGGGGGATGAAAACCGGGATGACAAAGGCCATGGGAAATAAACCGCTCGCTACGCCGGCGTTTCTCTCCTGTCCGCCGTCTGTTCGCCGTGTTCCCTCCGGGAATGCAGAAAGCTGAGGGCACCCCGCGCGGCGGTCTGCTCCGCCTCTTTTTTGCTGGACGCACGGCCGCGGCCCAGCGTTTCCCCCCTGAACCGGACCGACACCGTGAAAATCCGGGCATGGGCAGGACCCTCCTCCGCGTCCAGCACATAAACCGGTCCTTCGTTAAATCGTTCCTGCAGAACCTCCTGCAAGGTGCTCTTGGCATCCCCGGCCAGAAGTTCTTCGCGGCGCCGCTCAATCAACGGTTCGAACCAGCGGCGGACAAACGCCAGGGCCTCCTCGTATCCGCCGTCAAGAAAAAGGGCGCCCACCAGGGCCTCGTAGGCGCAGGAAAGGATGGACGATTTCTCCCGGCCGCCCGATGCTTCCTCGCCATGGCCCAGAACCAGAAATTCGCCCAGTCCGATCTGCCGGGCCATCTCGGCCAGGCCGGTTTCGTTGACCAGGGCCGCGCGAATGCGGGTCAACTGTCCCTCCCGTTTTTCCGGAAAACGGGTAAAGAGGATATAGCCCAGGGTAAGGTCCAGGACGGCGTCGCCTAAGAATTCCTGGGTTTCGTTGTGGCGGGCGTTCTTTTTCATCCGCTCGAAGGCGAACGAACTGTGCACCAGCGCCAGCTGCAGGAGGCGAAGGTCCCTGAACCGATACCCGATCCTGGCCTGCAGCTCCTCGAGTTTTCTCATGTTGTCCTGCACCAGGGTGTCAAGCGTAGCGGTCATCGTGTCTTTTCATCCCGTCTGTCGTTGCCTGCTTTCTTGCGCCGTCTCCCCCGGTCTCGGCCATCCGCCCCCGGCAGGATTCTTTTCCGGCGGTTTCCCCTTGTCAAATCTGGAAACTTTGGTATAAAATGCCCTCACTGTCAGTCAGGGCGACGTAGCCAAGTGGTAAGGCAGAGGTCTGCAAAACCTTTATTCACCGGTTCGAATCCGGTCGTCGCCTCCAAAAGACAAGGGTTTACAGGATTCGGTCGTATCCTGTAAACCCTTTTTTTGTCGACCATCTCCAGGCGGAAAGCGATTCGCGCGCAGTTCCGCAGGCAAACGCATCGCTTTTCGCTCTGCAGCCTGCTCCTCAGTATAGGGGGAAAATGACCGTCACTCCTCCGCGGCGGCATTGTCCGGATCTTCTTTCTGCTCCTCGGTTCGCTTGTCGAGCCGGCGCTGCCTCTTTTCTTCCTTTTTCTTTTTCTTGGTCAACTCCCTCTGCCTTTTTTCATACTGATAATTTGATTTTGCCAATGTGCTGTCCTTCTTGTTGAGGAAAATGCGCCGCCCGGAGGAAGAGTGAGGCTCCTCCAGCAGAGCTGGAGGCCTCAGGTTGCCCCCTCAAAGGGGGCTATTAACATTGGGAAAGCCCCCTTGGGGCTCTTAATCATACAAGTTTAACTGGTCCTTTTCATGTTTC
>DSAE01000273.1 GCA_011372855.1 Desulfobacteraceae bacterium | reverse complement strand
GGCATGGGAGTCGACAAGAAACGGAATGAAGGCCGGGGTTAACTGGCAGTTCACTGCTGAAGATGCCCGGATCAAACTGAACCGTCTTTATCCAACATTAGAGATGTGACAGGACACTAGTACAGCGCCGGGTTCAGGCGATCCGTCCCTCAAGAAAATTTCCTCCATGAGCGCCATTATCATCGACGCGGAAACCGGTGAAACCCTGTTTGCCAAAGCCGCGGATACTCCCCGGCAACCGGCTTCGACCATCAAGGTGCTGACGGGCATGATCGCCCTGAAGTCCCTCGATGAACTGGAATGGGTCACGGTCAGCAAGCGGGCGTCCGACATGCCCCGGTCAAAAGTGTATCTTGACCCGGACAAATCGTACCGGGCCAATGATTTGATCAATGCCGTCCTCCTTGCCTCGGCAAACGATACCAGCGTTGCCCTGGCCGAAAAAATTGCCGGCAGCGAACAGGGTTTTGCCGAAATGATGACCCTGCGCGCCAGCCTGTGGGGGGCGAAAAACACGGTCTGCCGGACCGCCACAGGCTTGACGGCCAAGGGGCAGCAGTCAACGGCCAGGGATCTGGCTCTGATTTTCCGTCATGCCATGAAGGACGAACAGTTTGCCTCCCGCATGAACAGGGTCAAGACCAGGACCTCCTACGGCAAGGAGCTGCACAACCACAACAAGGCCCTCTGGCGGGTGGAGGGCGCCGAGGGCGGCAAGACGGGTTATATCAGTGCGGCCAGGCAGACCTATGTCGGTCAGTTTACCCGGGAAGGCGTCGGCACCATAGTGGTGGCCCTCATGGGCAGTGAAAGCATGTGGAGCGACGTCGAAAATCTGGTTGATTACGGGTTTAAGAAACAGGAACAGGTGAAGACGGCTGCCTTGCGGTTGAAGGGAAATCAAGACAAAGTCGCCCTGGCCGAGTAGGACCGCCGGGCGGAAGAGAAAGCCCGCGCCATCCTGTGCCGGTGGCGCGGGCTTTCTGTTTTCGTCGGGATGGGGCGTTACCCCATCCGCTCCGTTCTGCAGAGTCGGCCGAAGCCGCCGGGAATGGTTCCGGATGACCAGAACGCCTTTCCCTGTTTGTAGTCGACAAACCAGCAGCCCCCGGGACGACGGGTGGCGGCGACGAAGATGAAGGGCTGATGCGGCGAAAAGCAGTCATGAATATGCTGGCCGTGGCTGTTTTTTTCAGCACCCATGAGTGAGAGCGCCTCAGCCATGGTCGGCAGACGCCAGTCCGAATAGCCGGCATGGCCGTGCCGGTTCAGCCGGTCGATTTCCCTGAGCAGCATGCGGCCGCTCATGATGTCCACCCCCTCCCTCTGCCACATGAGCCCTGTCGCCAGGTCGGTGACGGTTGTGTCGTCGCCGTTGTCCACCAGGTAATTGGCAAAATTGCCCGACGGATTGCGCTCACTGTCATAAAGGTTGAACCGGACGGCAAGTCCGGCCACGTCCTCTTCGCTCAACTCTTGCGGTTCGCCGGGCAGGCGCACCTTGGTCAGTTCCGGAACCGGGGCGTCCCGGCCGGGTAAATCCGTTTTTCCCAGGGGTTCCGGCTTTTCCGGTTCCAGCGGGATGATCAGGGAATCGTCATGGCCGTCGATGACATGATCAATGAGCCATTGCTTCAAGGGTTCGTCGATGGCGAAGCTCCGTTCGAACAGGGAGGTTTTGCCGTGCCCGGCCAGGCACCGGCGGACCATGTCTTCAGGCGCCAGAATCTCAGCCACCACCCGGGCATGTTTAATGCCCCTTTCCATGAGGCACAGCCGGGGATTGTCCCCCCAGTCGTCGATGAAAAAATAGTATATTCTCTCCGCGCTGCTGCGGAACCGCTCCCTGCCGCCCCAGCTTTCAAAGGTGCCGAAGGTATAATCAGGCGTCATCTCCCAGTCGATGGTTAATGTGGGGCCAAGTTTCAGTTTTTTGGGCAGAAACATTCGTCACCTCCGTCGATGTTTTGGAAATTAAAAAAAAAGGGTACAATACGCCATGGCATAATTATAAATAATAATTATTATCAGGTCAATATGAAAGATTCCTTACAAACGGAAACCGGTTTGCCCCGGCCCAAGGGCGCGCTCGTTCTCCCCGGCGGAGTCAATTTCGCGCTGTTTTCCCGGCACGCCGAAACGGTAACCCTGGTCATTGATCCGGTTGAGGCCGGAGAAGGAACGGAAGAATCGCTGATTGAAGTGGTGCTCGACCCGGCGCTCAACAAGACCGGGGACATCTGGCATGTTCTTGTCCGGGGCCTGCCGGAGACCTTTTATTACGGCTACCGGCTCGGTGGGCCGTATGATCCGCGGGGGAGCGGACATAATTACGATGAGAGACGCATCGTCATCGATCCCTATGCCAAGGCCTTGCGGCCGTCCGTATGGGGAGAGGAGAGGGAGTGCCTGGGGCGGATACCCTGCTGCCTGATATCGCAGGCGGGATATGACTGGGAGGGTGACCGACCCCTGAACACCCCGCTCAGAGACTCGGTGATTTATGAGATGCACGTCCGGGGCTTTACCATCCATCCCTCCGCGGGCGCCCGCCATCCGGGAACATTCACCGGTATCGTCGAAAAAATTCCCTACCTCCGGGAGATCGGCATAACCGCAGTGGAATTGATGCCGATTACGGAATTCAATGAAAATGAAACACTTTTTCACAATCCGTTCACCGGGGAAAAGCTGAAAAATTACTGGGGCTACAGTCCGCTGTCCTTTTACGCGCCCAAGTCGGGGTATTGCTCCAGCCGTGGCAGCCAGCTCAAAGAATTCCGGGACATGGTCAAGGCCCTGCATCGCGCCGGGATCGAGGTTATCCTCGACATGGTGTTTAACCATACGGCCGAGGGAGGCATGGACGGTCCGGTGACCAGTTTCAAGGGCATCGACAACACGATTTATTACCTGCTTGATCCGGAAACCAGGGACTATCTTAATTTTTCCGGCTGCGGCAACACCTTCAACTGCAACCATCCCATCGTCCGCAACCTGATCATGAACGTACTGCGCTGGTGGGTGGCGGAAATGCACGTCGACGGCTTCCGGTTCGATCTCGCCTCCATTCTCGGTCGCGATCAACAGGGCAGGGTTCTCGCCAATCCGCCGGTCGTCGAACAGATCGCCGAGGACCCGCTGCTGGCCGATGCGAAAATCATTGCCGAGGCCTGGGACGCGGCGGGTCTCTATCAGGTCGGCAGTTTTTCAACCCATCACCGCTGGGCGGAATGGAATGCCCGGTTCAGGGATGATGTCCGGGCCTTTCTCTGCGGATATCCGAAAATGGTGGCGTCTCTGGCCACAAGAATTTCCGGCAGCTCCGACCTGTACAGGAACGGCAGCCGCCGTCCCTGCAATTCGATTAATTTCATCACCAGCCATGACGGATTCACCCTGTATGATCTTGTCAGCTACAACGAAAAGCACAACATGATCAACGGCGAGGACAACAGGGACGGGGAGAACTACAACTTGAGCTGGAACAGCGGAGCCGAAGGCGATACCGATGATCCGAAAATAATTGCCCTGCGCTCGCGGCGCCTCCGGACCATGGCGGTCCTCCTTTTCCTGTCCCAGGGGGTGCCGATGCTGGTGGCCGGGGATGAGTTCGGCCGGAGCCAGAAGGGCAACAACAATGCCTGGTGCCAGGATAATGCAATAAGCTGGCTGGATTGGCGGCTGCTGAGAAAAAACAGGCACCAGTTCACCTTCTTTAAAAATCTGATATGGCTGCGCCGCCGGCATCCGGTGTTCAGACGCCATGATTTTTTTCCTCCCCGGCATCCGGACACCGATCCGCCCGAAAGTCACGAGATAATCTGGCAAAGCCTGGAGCCGGGGCGGCAGGATTGGTCCGAGGAGTGCAGGACTCTGGCCTTTACGTTGAACGGTTCCGTGCACCCGGAGGAAGACGATGATTTTTTTGTGATGCTGAACGGACACCGGGAGGACAGAGTGCAATTCGTCGTTCCCCCGCCTCCGGGACCCCATCGGCAGAGGAAATGGAAAAGGATAATCCATACCGGGCTCAAACCGCCGAGAGATTTCATGGGGGCGGAGAAGGCGCCGGTCGTTGCTCAAGGATCGAAGGTGACCGTGGAGCCGATGGCCTGTGTTGTCCTGCAGTCCAGAGAACGGTAATGGACCGTGCGTCCGGCGGAAAACGTGAACGGCCGACCTTGCCGGGGTCGCGGCAGCATCCGGAGGCCGTTTTCCCGACCTTTTTTCGGGACTTGCTTCCCCGCGCCGGACGGTGGACAAACAGTATTTTCCTGCCGGCGGTGTGCGTGGCAGTAAGCACGGTTGTCTTCTGCCGGCCGCCGCGATTCCAAATCACCCGCGGAGCCGGGGATGAAATTTTGTCCGTTGTTGACACGGCGGGGACTTCTTCTTATAAGTAAACTCGATATTCCGGTTATTTTTTTAAATTTTT
>DSAE01000263.1 GCA_011372855.1 Desulfobacteraceae bacterium | reverse complement strand
CGCACCAGTGTCTTATCGGTTTCTGTCCTGTACGCGTATGCCAAGTATGCTCAATTGGTCGAGGTTGTGCTATGTTATTCTCCTCATTCGGCACCGCCATCGGCGGGGTGGGGCGCTGCCGACCAGGAACAGGAACATCCAGCCGGCAAAGCACCAGAGTACCACGGTGCCGACCGCGACGATGATGCCCAGCAGCGGCACATAGGGCCGGTAATTGCGGTAGATGCGGATAAAGGAGATTTTCAGCAGCAGGATGCCGAACAGGGAGAAGGCCAGCAGTCCATGGAGCGCGCCCCGGGCATCCAGCTGGTAATTGCCGGCCGTGGCCAGCCGGGCCATGAGATAGAGACAGATCCAGGAGATGAAGGCAAAATAGACGGCAAAAACATACCCTGTCAGCCGGTGCAGCCGCATGATGGTTATGGCCCCGGCATGCGGACCCTTACTGCCGAACAGTTTCATGGCGGTGAGAAACTCGAACAGGGCCAGCACCACCAGAACGAAAGCGCGATAGGTCCTGGTGGTCGGCGTTATGGGCAGAAACTGCCAGACCGAGGTATCCATCACTTCTCCTGCATGGGTAAACGGAACTTCACAGCCCCGGCTCATCAAACTGGATGACCGTGCGGTCGGTGACGGTGACCCTGCCCTCCGGGACCGTGGCGACTATTTCATAGATGACGGCCTGATCCCCCGCCTGCCAGCTCCCGCCCAGCAGCTTCTTTCTGACGATGAACCGATGAAACGACGGCGCCTTCGGCTTCAGGCTGGCAAGAACGATTTTTTCCGCTTCGGGATGCGTTTCCATTGTCCGGGTTTTCCTTCATTGCTTTCCAGGCAGGGACCGGCATATTCCTGTCTATCCCATGCCGAACCGGCCGGCCGCCGCTTCGAGGATTTCCAGAGTAACCACCCGTGCGCCGTTCGCCCGGGCCTGCTGCTCGATGGCCTTCCTGGCCATGGGGCGAACGGATGACGGAATTCGCTCCAGCCGCTGGAGTGCCTCGTCCTCCCACCGGATCGGCTCCCGTTCGATCCCGGCCCGGGGCAGACCTGCCCCGCCGTTGCAGACCAGCACGTGACAGGGCGCCAGGCGGGTCACCGCCTCGGCGTTGGAACCGATGTCCGAAAACGGTTCAAAATTATGGCCGAAGCGGCCGACGGCCACCAGGCCGGCTTCCGTCTCATGGGCGTAATCGACAATGGCCCGGTATGCCTTGCCCGGCCGCAGGCAAGTCTGTACTTCCCCCTCCGGCAGGACAAGCCCGCGGGCGCCGTCCTGGAGAAAGGTGGAATACAACGCTTCCAGGCTCTTGTCAATCAGCTCTTCGTGCACGGCCTCCTGCCGGTCCAGGCCGATTTCCCGCTGCCGGGTGGCGGAAAGACTGCGGGCCATGGTTTTGAAGATGGTCTTGTGGAACTCCACGTCATACGCGGCAAAGAGGTGCAGTTCCATGGCAAGGGATGCGGCCACCGCCGCCGCCTTGCGCAGGGCCGAACCCGAGCGGTTGCTGCCGTCGGTACAGGCGATGGCCGGTCTGCCGCTGCATCCCGGCGTTTTCGCCCTGGCAATGAGCACATCGCAGGGGGCGCGGCGCAGCACCCTGAGAACCGTGCTGCCTAACATGCCGTCCCGTTGTGCTCCCAGTCCGGTTGCACCGAGGACGACCAGATCGAACCCTTCCCGGCCGAGCAGTTCCAGAAGGCCGACGTAGTTCCTGCCCTCCACCGCCTCCTCGGATACCGTCACGCCACAGCGGGCGGCTTCGCTCAGAAACTCCTCCATGTATCCCAGCGACAGGGCGCGGAAGCCGTCGGTCATGAGGGAGTCATGCTCCCTCCGCAGCTTTCCCAGCGATTCACCGGCACGGTATTGCGGCGGCAGGCCGGGCTCCATCTCCTGGAAACGGGTGCTGTGGATCCGGGTGTCATAGACATGCGCCGCCCGCAGCCCGGCCCCGCAGCTTGCTGCCAGGGCAAGGGCCAGGCTGCCGCCGGCCAGGGAATCGTCCGACCCGTCCAGGGCCACAAGAATTTTTGTATAGGGGTTTTCCTGTCTTTCTTCAGTCACAGCAGTTTCCGCAGGGGGATCAGATTAATGACGGAGGATTTTCCTTGCCTCGGAGACGACTTCGACGGTGATTCTCCCGAAACCCCGCTCGGCGCCGTACCGTTCTATTTCGGTTTTCACATGGGACCTGGACCAGGCCGGCAGGGAGCGGAGGACGGACAAGGCCTCATCATCCCACTCCAGGGACGAATGCAGCCCGGCCGCACCGCTGTCCCGGGCCGGAAACCCTACCCGGTGGGGCGTTTTGTCGATCACCTCGGCAATCCAGAACAGGTAGCCGACGTGAAAATCCGGCTGGGCAATGTGGAAGGCATCGAACTCGAACATGCGCCTGGAGAGCTTGATAAAGGTGAAACGGGGGTCCGGCTCGCCAATGATCTCGACGGCGCAGTTGAGCTGAAAACTCCTGTACCGGGGCGAAGTCCCGGTGAAAAGGAGCGAGGCCAGGGGATATTCCCGCAGATTGTGAAAAGTCCGTTTGCGGAATATTTCTATGGAGGTCAGGCAGCGGCAATCGATGGCCTCCGGGTCCTCGTGGAAAGATCTGGCCGCCGCGATTCTGGCTGCCAGCGACTCCCGCCAGGGCATAGCCCTGGTTGCCTCGATGGTTTGGCGGTACAGGTCTGTATACCTAGGCAGATTCATTTCGTCGGGCAGGAAACCGACCCCCTTGTTGCCGCAGTTGAAGGGAAAGGAGGAGCCGGAAGACCGGGTCACCAGGACCGGCAGATGCTGCTGAAAAAAATCGACCCCGGCCGGATCCTCGAGCAGCCGCCGGTAGACGTCGAGCCTGCCCTGCTGCAGCCAGGAGGCCAGGGGGGCGGGAAGCTCCAGGACAGGAAGGGAGAGAGTGTCCGAAGCCAGCCGGACAACCATGCCGCCGCCCGTGACGTTAACCTGCGCTACATCGCTCATGACTCACATCTGCATCGGCAAGGAGCTTCACAGGCACAGACTGAAACAATCCATTTTCCCCTGCATAATCAGGCTCCCAGGTTCATATCATGCCTTGAAAAACAGAACCGGGGCGCATGCCGACCGGCGGGGCCGTGACGCCATGCATGATCTCCGGTTCTCTCAAAACGACTTCGGCTTTATCCTGCCCAAAGTATCCGGATCTTACCAGAACCGGCCCAATTCGTCCAACTTTTGCGCCCTGCCGGGTTGTTGTTGCAACCGGTCCGGGACGGAGCAGTCGGCGGAACAGCTGATGTTTCAGTCTATTCCTGCCGGCCGGCCCCTCTCCCCTTCTTTGTCGAGGTTGGAAAAAGAACCGAGAATGTCTGATCTTTCCCCTTCTGCCCGGTAAAATTCCAATGCCAGGCCTCCCAGGGAAATTTCGCCGAACTGTCCGGTGCATAGGTTTCCTCGAAGCCGAAACGGCGGGCGTTTTCCCGAAGCCAGGCGTAGGCGGCCGTATCGGCAAAGCGCCAGTCGCTGGGAAAAAAATCGACCGCGGTGCCGAGCATGTGCTGCGAATAGCCGGGCGGGGCCACGTACCGGGCGATATCATCGAAGGACCGGCCTTCGGCAAGCATCCGCCTGAAAATCCGCTTCTGGTAGCGCTCGCTCCGGTAGCCCGAATCGACCTCAAGTCGGATGCCATCCTCATCCGCGGCCCGCAGAAGATCAACCAGGGGTCCGTGCGCCAGGGCCAGAACGTAGACTTTGCCTTCATTATGGGTGTATTCAACGGGAACACGGCGAAAATCGGAAGAATCAAACCGGGGCGCGACAACCCTGTTTCCCAGCCAGGGCGGCGGCACGCTGTACGTTTCGCCGCCGATGACAACCGTCTCCCGCCGTTCATCACGTTGCGGGGCCTCGCGGCTTACCGACGGCTCCCGCCGGCCATCACGTTCCGGGGCCTCATGGCCGGTTTCCGACGGTTCCCGCGATCCATCACGTTGTGTGCTGGTTTCAGGCGTAGACACCGGCGGATGCCGGGGCGGCCCGGAACCGGAACCCGGCTGGGTCGCGCAGCCAGGCAGGAGCAGGATCAGGAAAAAAATTGCCGCCCGGCTGATATGAGAAAGACTGAAAATCATGGATCTGCCACCTGTTACCTGTTACTCCTAACAAAACTTGCCGATACCGGCAATCCCTATCAGCGGCCGCCTCTTTTCCGGTGAATTTGTTTGGCCGCCATTTTTTTGCGGAGATGGCTTCCGTCTTGCGGTATAATCGGTTGACGGCCGTGAGCCCACATGACAGAATGTAAACATGCCATGAATATAAACATAACGTTAAGTGGCTATTAACAATATTCAGCTGAATGATTATTTTTTAAAGCAAGATCAACATAATACGATTTGGAGGTCTTGCCATGAAAATGCCGGTCATAAGTCTCGTGGAATGGCAGAAACGAT
>DSAE01000270.1 GCA_011372855.1 Desulfobacteraceae bacterium | reverse complement strand
GGGGACCGGCTTTGGCGTCCCTTTAGATAAGAAAAATTACGATAAAAGAAAAAATCTTACCAATAACCGGGGCCGGGCTCCGCGCACAACCCAAAGAGGAGATGAACAATGACGAACAACAAAAAAAGCATGACCACCAGCGGCGGCAATCCCGTGGCCGACAACCAGAATTCCCTGTCAGCCGGCCCCCGCGGCCCGCTCCTGCTGCAGGACTACCAGCTGATCGAGAAGCTGGCCCACCAGAACCGGGAGCGCATCCCCGAGCGGCCCGTCCATGCCAAGGGGTCCGGCGCCTACGGCACCCTGACCGTCACCCACGACATCAGCCGCTACACCAAGGCCGCTCTGTTTGCACAAACCGGCAAGCAGACCCCTGTGTTCCTGCGTTTTTCCACGGTGGCCGGCGAACGGGGAGCGGCCGACGCCGAGCGGGACGTCCGCGGCTTTGCCATGAAATTCTACACCGAGGAGGGCAACTGGGACCTGGTGGGCAACAACACGCCGGTCTTCTTTGTTCGCGACCCCCTGAAATTTCCCGACTTCATCCACACCCAGAAGCGGCACCCGCGCACCAATATGCGCAGCGCCACGGCCATGTGGGACTTCTGGTCCCTGTCGCCGGAAAGCCTGCACCAGGTGACGATCCTCTTTTCCGACCGCGGCCTGCCCAAAGGGTATCGCCATATCAACGGCTACGGCTCCCATACCTACAGCTTCATCAACGCGGCCGGCGAGCGGTTCTGGGTCAAGTTCCATTTCAAGACCCAGCAGGGCATCGCGTGCCTGACCAACCGCGAGGCCGAGGCGATTGTCGCCAGGGACCGCGAAAGTTCCCAGCGCGATCTGTACGAGGCCATCGAGCGGGGAGACTTCCCCCGCTGGAAGGTCCAGGTCCAGATCATGCCCGAGATGGAGGCGGAAACCTATCACCTCCATCCCTTTGACGTGACCAAGGTATGGCCCCACGGCGACTACCCGGTCATGGACGTGGGCATCCTGGAACTGAACCGCAACCCGAAAAACTACTTCGCCGAGGTCGAGCAGTCGTCCTTCAGCCCGTCCAATATCGTTCCGGGCATCGGCTGGTCGCCGGACAAGATGCTCCAGGCCCGCATTTTCTCCTATGCCGACGCCCACCGCTACCGGGTCGGCACCCATTACGAGATGCTGCCGGTGAACAAACCTCTGGCCCCGGTGCATACCTATCACCAGGACGGTTCCATGCGATTCGACGCGCCCGGAGGACCGGATGCCTATTACGAACCGAACAGTTTCGGCGGCCCGGTTCAGGACGACCGGTTCAGGGAGCCGCCGCTGAAGATCTCCGGCGACGCCGACCGCTACGACCACCGGGCGGGCAACGACGACTACACCCAGCCCGGCAACCTGTTCCGGCTCATGGACGCCGGAAGGCAGCAGCAGCTGTTCACCAACCTGGCCGAGGCCATGGAGGGGGTGCCGGCGGACATCGTCAACCGGCAGCTCAATCACTTCCATAAGGCCGATCCGGCCTATGCGGCGGGCGTAGCCAGGGCGATGGGCATCAACTTCCAGCCGGAGTAACAACCGTCAGCAGTGGACAACCTCCATGCCGGGGCGGAGCACGCCGGCCGCCTCGGCATGGTGCAATGGAGCTGAAAATGACAATGCTTCTCACCAAGGAAGAGGAAAGCAGGTACGCCGAACTGCAGCACATGGCCCTGGACTGCGCCCGGTCCGGGGACGGCGAGATGCTGGAAAGCATGGTGCGGGCCGGCATGCCGGTCAACTTGCGCGACGCCAGGGGCAATTCCCTGCTGATGCTGGCCGTCTACCACGGCCATGAGGAGGCGGCCCGCATGCTGATCGGCTATGGAGCGGAGATTGACCGCCGCAACGATCACGGGCAGACCCCGCTGGGCGGGGCGGCCTTCAAGGGCAACATCAACATGGTGCGGATGCTGATAAAGGCGGGGGCCGACGTCAACGGCGACAATGGCGGCGGCAGGACCCCGCTCATGTTCGCCGCCATGTTCGGCCACCGGGAGGTCGTGGCCTGCCTGCTCCGCGCCGGGGCGGACACCCGGTCCCAGACCCTGTTCGGCGTCTCGGCCGAGCGGATCGCCGGCATTACCGGGGCCCTGCGCTCGCTGGGCTCCCTGTTTGCCAGATAAAGTTTTTCCCCTGTTTTCAGGGGCAGACAGCAGGATCGCTGCCGGAGCAGGACGGTTGCGCGGGTTTCTCAGCGTTTCGGGCAGCCGCCCCGGTGATGATCGGAACATAGAACAGGATGCCGGCCGGTTGGCTGGGCTGCAGGAAGGCATGGGCGGCCGCCAGGTCGACCAGGCCGTGACCGTAGACGTTGTCGCTGCCCGGACTGCCCAGGTCAACAGCCGACCGGATCAGGGCCCGCTCCAGCCGGTCAACGGTCAGCTCCGGCTCCGCGCTCAGCAGCAGCGCCATGCCGCCGGCCACCAGGGGGGCGGCAAACGAGGTGCCGGATACGGTGGCATAGGCGTCGGGGCTTGTCCCACCGAAGATCAGGTCCGTTGTCCGTACATCCACCCCCGGGGCCGCCAGGTCCGGAAAAATTCCACCGTCGCAGGCCGAGGGGCCGCGGGCGCTGAAGTCGGCGATGGTCAAAGCGGAATCGACCGCGCCGACCGCAAAGCTCTCCGGGTAGTTGGCCGGGCTGATGCTGGTGGCCGGACCGGGGCCTGTGTTGCCGGCCGCGAAAACCACCGCGACTCCGGCGGCCCGCAGGGCCTGAACGGCGGGGCGGAAATCGTCCTCGCATTTGCCGACATCCGCCTCGTCGAAGCCCCACGAATTGTTCACCACATCGGGCAGGTCATCGGTTGCCGGATCGTCGTCCGGATCGAGCAGCCACTGGAATCCCGAGTGTACGGCGCTCAAAGTCGCTTCGCCAAGATCATTGAAGATTCTGACCGCTATCCAGCGGGCGTCCGGGGCCGCCCCGACGGCCGTGCCGCCGGCGCCCCCCCCACCATCAAGCCCATGACCCGGGTGCCGTGGCCGAGGCTGTCATGGGGGGCATCATATTCGCCGTAGGGATCAAACCAGCTGTTGCTCCCGCCCCGCCACCGGGGGGCCAGGTCCGGGTGGTCGCCGTCCACCCCGCTGTCCATTGCGGCAACGACAACCCCTGAACCGGTATGCCCCATGTTCCAGAGCTCCGGAGCGCGGATCACCGCAATGTTCCATTCAGGCAGCGGAACCGAAGCCGGCTCGGGCTCCCCGAGGGTGATGACCCTGTCCAACTCGACACTCCGTACTTCCGGCAGGGCCGCCAGAACAGTGATCAGTTCCGCCCTGACCGTTGCCGCCATGCCGTTGAATATCCAGTAAGGAATAATTTTTCCGGCTTTATGCTCCTGCAGGAATCGTCTGAGGCCGCCCTGGGTCCGGGCCGCCTTGGCCCGCAGGGCGTGATTGAGCTCAGCCCGCCTTGCTTTTTTGTTCTGCCCTTTGACCTGTTGCAGGTCGAGCTGGTCCCGCAGGGTGATGATGACCGCAATCTCGTCGCCGGGGGCCGACTTGTCGAGCCGTGTTGCGAGCTCCGCCTTGATGACATCGGCCTGTGCCTGGCAGGGCATCCAGAGCAGGAGGGCCATTGCCGGGACAATCAGGAATGCGGCTCTGTTCCTGGAAATGATGTCCTGCATGGAATTCTGTTGCCTGGGGAGATCCTTTTCAACTGCTTCGTCCGGGACATCCTGCCTATAATCACGGTCTTCAAGGAAGACGGCGTTTCATGATTCAACCGTTTTCAAGTTACGGGCAATGGAGGCGACAGGAAAAATTTCACCAGACTGTTTTTTGTACACCTTTCTCCAAACGTTTTCCAGTGCTTTCCGTGACAAAGGAAATTCGATTACCGCGTCCGGACAGGAAGAGGCGGCCGTGTGCTTTCGCACCCGCCGCCTCTCTGTGTCAAAAATAACGATTTGGTCCCTGCGTCAGGGACCCGCGAGTCACTGTTGTTTATTTCCGGTCGTGGCAGGAACGAACATCGGCCAGTAGAAACCCTCTTTACCCTGCAGGCAGAAGGCCAGGTCATGCTGCGTAAATCCAACCATTTGTTCGGTGTATAGGAAGGCATCCGACCAGGTTGGCGGGAGGCCGCCGTACTCCCCGGCCTCATCAGGATTGATGACCTGGGCAGGCGAGAGATTGGTGGTGTCTGCGGTAAAGCGG
Source organism: Desulfobacteraceae bacterium (assembly GCA_011372855.1). Lineage (GTDB taxonomy): Bacteria > Desulfobacterota > Desulfobulbia > Desulfobulbales > Desulfobulbaceae > UBA10518. The sequence goes on along the minus strand of DSAE01000270.1, from coordinate 285 downwards.
CCGTACAGACCGTATTGGACATAGTCCATCCGGGGGTAGAAGACCAGCCAGTGGGTACCCGTTGGCAGCTTGGCCGGGGAATCCAGTTCGAGGATGACATTACCTTGGGTGGCCATCGAATCGGTCTCAATGGTAATCCGGCTGTCAGCTGAAGAGACGATCAGGGACCAGAGCGGAGGATTGCCCCCGCCTCGGGGATCGCCATCCGGCTTGCCGCCGCTGTCACGATAAATTTCAAAATGGAGGCTGATGGCATTGGCCACGGTGGTTCCTCCTTGCCCGAGC
>DSAE01000276.1 GCA_011372855.1 Desulfobacteraceae bacterium | reverse complement strand
TCCATTCCTATCGTTATTCTATGCATGGCTGGTCCTCCTCTCTTTGCAGCCTCTTGGACTGCGTTAATCTTTTGAGCGTGATTCTATCACAGCTCGCGAGGAAGACCAGCCTTCTCATCCTACTTCTGGAGGGAGAATTCACAAACAGAAACGGGTCGTTTTGTCCTGTGGATGTTGACCGAGGAGAAACTTGGTACCGTTGGGACCGAACCGCGTCGCCGCCGTTCAGGGCTGGCGGGACAGCCGGGCATCGGCCGGAAGTCAGCATCTGGAAGGGAGGAAAGGGGGTCGGAATTCCGGCGGCGGCCGACGTTTCATTTATCCCAGTGGCAGCCGGTGCACTGATTCCGGCCCGGCATCAGCCGCAACTTGTTTTGCCGCTCGGTTCCCGTTGCCGCGGGGGCTATTTGGATGACCCCCTCCTGGTGGGGATTGTGACAGGTGGCGCAGACGATGCGGCCGTTGAACAGAGGAAGCTCCACGCCTATCCTCTCCACCGAGGTCCGGATTGCCGTTAGGATTTTTTCCGAAGGTTCGAGCAGATGGCTGACCCCGGCCGGATGATTGAGGGTGAAACCGGGATGACAGCCGATGCAATACTCGTCCGGGTCCTGAACAACAAAGCTGACTTTTTCAGGGCCGATGAAACTGCGGTCCGGAATGACCGCGTGGCAAAAAAGGCAGGTTTCCTCAACTATCTCTCCCTGTTCATCCAGCTGGTTATGGGGATTAAGCCGTCGGTACGTTTCCTCGATGTGGCAGTGGAAACAATAGGTATTGCGGGACGTTGTGATCTTGCGCAGAAAATTGTGGTTGGTATCCATCGGTTCGCCGGCTGCGCGTAACCCCATCTGCAGCTTGCAGTCATGACAGGTCGAGCAGGTCACACGCCCGTCCCACAAAGGCATATCCGCTGGAATACGGATATGATGGGACGGCCTGACGCCCACCGGATGAATGTCGGGCCGGGCATATTCCGAATGATGACACCGGTTGCAGAGATTGTTGATATCGCCATCCTCCCGGAGAGGAGCATGGTCTTTGGCCGGCTTCTCCGGATGACAGCTCAGGCAAAGGTAATTGTTCCAGTGTGGGTTGACGGCCCTGGAATCGGCGCATAAGTCCAGATAATCTCCGCGGAGCAGATAGGTCCCGTTTTTTTTGCCGTGGGGATCATGGCAGCTTGTGCAGACAACACGGCCGTCGGCAAAAAAATTGCCCGCTTTTTCCGCCCGCTGCCGGATACGCTCATCAGGAAAGGGATCGATCCCGAAAAAATGAGCATCGGTCAGGTACGCATGACAGCGTTGGCATACATCCTGCCTCGCCGCATCGGGAGCGTGACCGGGGACCGCCTTTTTTTGCGGTCGGGTATCATGACAGAGCACGCAGCTGGATTCCTTGCCGGTATGGGGGAATTGCCGCTGGAATCCCTGACCGGAGACCTCGTCCAAGGGCGATTCCACGGCCGGGCCGCTGTTGTCCGCCTCCGCCGGAATGGTTGCCGCTCCTGGCGGCGATGGGGCGATCAGCCATGTCAGTCCGAACAGAACAAGGAACAGTATCGCAGCCATTCGGGTCGGTTTTGTCAGGTTCATCGCGGATGCCGCCGTCCGCCGCCTTTCGCCTATGGTGAGGCGGGCGGGCCAATCAGGTTAAAAGCGTTTCGTGGGCGTATAGGGCCCGATCATTTCCCGGCGTTCTTTCTCGACATGGTAATATCGATACAGGGGAAGGGTCATGATGCCATGGCAGGCATAACACAAACCCTGCCGCACGCCCTTGCGGAGAAAACTGTCAACGGGGGTCCCTTCGAGATTAATGCCCGGACCTTTCTCGATTCTGTCGGGATGCCAGATATGCGGATCGTGGCAGGTCGGACAGGTAATCTCCCCGGCCGGCGTTTTTCTGCCCTCGGCATCAAACAGGGGATACTTGGTATAGCTCTCCGTCATATAATGCTGCGCTATGGTATACGGCTTGTTGTAGCCGAAATAGAAGCGTTCCGGGTGACCGCCCACCTCCACCAGCTTGTCCTTGCCGGCTCCTTCGTGGCTGTGGCAGCCGTAGCAGGCCCTTGCCATGAAGTCCTTGCCCGGCGGCCCCAGGGGACCATTCCATAACCCTCCCTGGCTGGCGGCGTTATGAACAGTGTGGCAGGGTGAACAGACCGATCCTTCGGCCGGCGTCTTTCCCTGCATGTTGGTCGATTCCGGCGCGGTCACCCGCATGTCATGATCGGTTCCCTCGACATTACCCTGCCGCTCGTGGCATTTCAGGCACAGCTCGGCCTCCCCGCCTGTTTCCCTGAGAAAACTGCTGAAATGGTCGCCTTCGAGGTTTCTGCCCTCCCCCCGGGTCTGCCCATCGGGTTTCCAACTATGGGGATTATGACAGGTCGCGCATTCCATGACCAGAGTTTTTTCATCCCTTCTGGTCAGCGGCAGTCCCGGCTCCCCGGGCACCGGTATTCCCACCCGGTGCGAATATCTGCCCAGAGTCTTTTCCGCGCCCGGCCCTTTCCTGCGGTGGCAGGAAAGACAAAGATAGGAATGCGATTCCCGCTCTCCGGCCATGGCCCTGGCCCACAGCATCGGACCCTGGGCATTGTGGGGTATATGGCAGGAGCTGCATATCCCGGCCTCGGCCACGCTTTGGCCGGCAACATTGGATTCCGCCGGTGCGGTAATCCGCATGTCGTGATCCGTCCCCTCCACCAGGAACTGATCGGGATGGCAGGACGCACAGAGGCTTTCCGTTGCACCCACCGGCTGCCGCAGGAAACTGCTCATGGTGTCTCCCTCGACATTGACCCCCTGTCCCTTCATCTTCCGGCCGGGCTCCCATTGATGGGGATTGTGACAGGTATGGCATTCCAGCAGGGACCGGCCGTCCGGGTGCGAGTAGAGGGGGAGCGGCGGTGTTCCCATCACCGGTCCGGCTACGGGCGGCAGGCCCAGGCCCAGCGATGTCAGTGAGGGGGGCAGGGAAGGAATGTTCAATACGTCCACCTCAACCGGATGGGAATGGATCCCGACCCCTTTTTTCTCTGCCAGTCCTTTTTCCTGGTGACAGGTCAGGCAGAGCCCGGAAGGCGACAGGCTCTCCTCCACGGCCGGACGTGACCACAGATACACTCCGGTGGCTTTGTGGGGAACATGGCAGGAGACGCACACCCCGAACTGTTCGGCATTCTGCTCCAGAACGTTGATCTCGGTGGGCGCGGTAACCCGCAGATCGTGATCGGTAAATTCGACCAGGTACTGGTCGGCATGGCAGGTGGCGCACAGGATATCGCGACGGGCGGGCAACCCCTTGGTTTCCGGGGCATGCTGATGGATTGCGTGGCAGGAATAGCACTGCACGGTGCTGTTTTCACCGGCCTGGGGGACAAACTCGCCGCCAGGCGCCGCCTTGAAGGCGACCGCCACCGGATGATTGGCCGGCGGCGATTCCTCCGGCGGAAGATTGTTCTCCTTGTCCGGGTGGCAGTAGCCGCAGAGGGTCTCTCTTTCCGCCACCAGCGCCTTGGTTTCCGGGGCATGCAGGTGAACCTTGTGACAGGAGAGGCACTGGAGGGAATTGTTCTCGCCAGCCTGAAGGGTGATTCCCCTTGCCGGATCCGTCTTGAATTCAACGTGGAGGGGATGGTTGACCTGTGCCGATGCCGGGCCCTCCTTGTCGTCGATCTTGTTGGCATGGCAGATGGTGCAGAGGGCGGAATTGTCCATGGAGTAGATCAGATTTCTCTCCACGCCGCCGTGCGGGGTATGACAGCTTTCGCAGATAACATGCCTGGGGTCGGTGAAGGATGCCGTGGCCCCCTCGGCAAAGATCCTTTCCGGCAGGGGTTCCTTGCCCTGACGTGTCGGATGGTTCACCTTCCTCGGCAGTTGGGCCTCGTGGCACATTTCACACATGATGGAATCATTGTTGGTAATCCGCAGAAAAACACTGCGCTCGATGCTGGTATCCGTCGGGTTGGAATGGGCCGAATGGCAGGTGGCGCACAGTATCTCTCCCTCCGCAGAGAGAGGAAACAACTTGGGAATCTTCACTTTGTCGGAAGGCTTCATGCCGGTTTTGTGCATATCCAGCAGCCATATCCTGCTGCGGGAGTCCTCCGTTGACCCGTCATGACAGCTGAAACACATCAGCTCCTCGCCGGCCACGTCCTCCTTCTCATAATCCGCCAGCACAGTGCCGTGACCCCTGACAAACTGGTCTATCCATCGGAAATGACAAATGGCGCATTCGCGCGACGAATTCTGGGTCAGGTTCGCCGCCTGCGCCGTGCCGCAGAGAAAGACAACCATCTGCGCCAGCAGAAAAGCCGATATTGTCGAAATGCGAAGCATAATCAGTGTTGTCCGGTTAGAAAATTGCATAAAAAATCAGCAATTCCCGGCCTATGGTTAACATACTGATTTTATTGTAAACATATAAACAAGCCTTCGTAAACTTTTTCACGCCGTTCAATATGGAGTGACATAAGGTATTTGATCATAAC
>DSAE01000016.1 GCA_011372855.1 Desulfobacteraceae bacterium | reverse complement strand
GGTCGTGGTTGCCTCGGGGATCCGCTACGATATGATCCTGGCGGACAGGAGCAACGGCGTCAATTACCTGCGCGAGCTCATCCGCCATCACGTATCCGGCCAGATGAAGATCGCCCCGGAACACAGCGAAAAGAAGGTGCTGACCCTGATGGGCAAACCCGGACCGGACATCCTCCTCGCCTTCCGCGAGCTCTTTCAGCGCCTGAACGAGCGGGAAGGGCGCCGGCAGTACCTCACCTACTACATGATCGCCGCCCATCCCGGCTGCACCGGCGAAGACATGGTCCGGCTCAGGCGGTTCTGTTCGGATTCGCTCAGGCTCCTGCCCAGGCAGGTCCAGGTGTTCACCCCGACCCCCTCCACCTATTCGACCCTTATGTATCGGACCGGGCGGGACCCGTTCAGCGGCGAACCCTGTTTCGTGGAGCAATCCGTTGCCGGCCGCGAAAAGCAGAAGCAGGTGCTGACCGGGCAGGGCGCCGGGAGATCAAAAGAGGCGGCCGGAACCTTCCCCCGAAAAAAAAAGATCAGCCCGTGCCCGGAAAGTTCGTGGGGAGCGATAAACCGGGGCTGATCGTCCCCCGGCGGTCTATTTTTTCATTTCCTTCATTTCATCGACCCAGGACAAAGCAGCCGCCACCTTGGGATAGCCGATGGTGGAAATCAGCAGCAGGAGGGTATGCTCGATCTCCTCTCTGGTGGCTCCGGCCTCCAAAGCCCGCCGGGCGTGGGAGTGAACGGCACCGATCGAGTGCGCCGCGGCGGCCGCCAACTGGATGAGTTCCGAGGTTTTCCGGTCAATGGGCCCGGCATCGCGAAGGGTCGTTCCCAGATTTTCAACCGCGGCCAGGACCGTCGGGAATTTTTTGGTCAACTTCCGGTAATGCTTGCTTGGAATTTTCTTCTCCACCATGTTTCTCTCCTTGTTGTTTCAGGCTGCCGCCGGCCGGCAGCCGCTGCATTGCGAGCGAAGGCGGGGAAAGTCCCGGGATCGGGCAGGCCTGAACCGGGCAGGGCTGCCTCCGCATACGGACCGGCCGCAAGCCGGAACGGTTGCGGCCGGTCACTTAATTATTGATAATTTCGTCAAAAAAGCAACAACAAAAAGGATCACCGGCTTGAGCCGGGAGGGTGGTTCTTTCAGCCGGCTTCCGCTCAGGGCCGGGCAAAGATCTCCGTGAAGAAATCCTGCATGGCCCGCCACGACCTGGTGTCGGCCTCCCGGTCATAGGCCAGGGGCAGGCCGAATTCACTGCCGAATCGGTCGGCGTCCGGGTTGGTGAACGAATGTCTGGCGCCGGGATAATTGACAAACCGGTAGGTTGCGCCGGCGGCCTCCATTTCTTTTTTGAAGGCGTCGATTTCCTCGGCCGTGACAAAGGGGTCGTCCTCGCCGTTCAAAACGAGGATCGCGGCTTTCACCCGTCCCGCTTCGGCCGGGCTGGAGGTGGCAAGACTGCCGTGAAAGCTGACCACGCCGTCCAGATCAATGCCTTGCCGGGCCATTTCCAGCACCACGCCGCCGCCGAAACAGTAGCCGATGGCCGCGATGTTGTCCGGGTCGACCGTCGGTTCATTCTTCAGGATTTCGATTGCGGCGCTGAACCGCTCTTTGGCCACGGGCAGGTTGCCGCGGATCTCGGCCGCGAACTTTCCGGCATCCTCAGGATGCGCCGCGGTTCTCCCTTCACCGTACATGTCGACGGCCAGGGCGGTATAGCCCAGCCCGGCAAGCATCTCCGCCCGCTTGCGGGCATAGTCGTTGATTCCCCACCATTCATGCACCACCAGGATGGCGGGACGTCTGGCGTCGACGGCGTCATCATAGGCGAGATAGCCTTTCATCTCCGTGCCGCCGGAAGAGTAGGATACTTCTCTGGTCTGCAGGGCGGCCGACGCCGTTGAACAGAAGATCATAAACAGAAACAGAAAGAGGATCGGTATTGTCCGGTTCATGGCATCCTCCCTTGGTAAAGTTTTTCATTAAGGATTCCTGTTAGGAACAGTAAGGGTGAATCCCGGCGAAAGCAAATCAAAATCCGCCGTCCCGATCCGGGCTTGCCGATGGGGAACAGGGATCAGGATTCAGGGCTCCCGATCTGGGCAATGAGTTGCAGCGCCTCCAGGAACGCGGTATGGTTGTTGGGTTTTCGGAGGTAACGTCGGGATGGTGCCGGAAAGTGACGGACCGGGCGCCGGTTCCCCTCAAAAATGGATGCGGCGGAGGAATGCCGGAAAGGTGCGGGCAATGCCGGAAGAAATAAGGCAATACAGGGTGGTCAACAAACAACCGAATTCCAGAATGTGTCTGGTCTGCGGCCTGAAAAACGACCACGGCCTGCACGCCTCGTTTTACGAACTGGAAAACGGCGAGCTGCTGGCGGTTTTCCGGCCCAGCGAAGAGCACCAGAGCTATCCGGGCCGGCTGCACGGCGGAATCGTTTCCACCATCCTGGATGAGACCATTGGCCGGGCGGTTATGATCAACCGCCATGGCGAGCTCTGGGGAGTAACCGTCGAGATAACGGTCAAATTCAAGCACCCTGTTCCACTGGACCGGGAACTGCGGGTCATCGGCCGGATCACCAGAGAGAGCCGGAGAGTTTTCGAGGGAACCGGGGAACTACTTCTCCCGGACGGCACGGTCGCCGCGGAAGCACAGGGCAGATACCTGAAGCTGCCGTTGAAGAAGATAGCCGATTTCGATCACGAGGAACAGGATTGGAAAGCCGTGGTTAAGCCGGATGATCCGCGGTTCGTCGAAATCAAAGCAAGGGGTGGCGAAGAATGACGTTCCGGAGGTTCAGCGGGACACCGTTATGCGGGCTGGCAGATGGCTGCCGGCAAGGTAAAGAATCAGGAGGAGAGGGATGAAGAACACTTTATTGATAGCGGCGGTGGTTCTGTGGTTGTCCGGTCCCGGCAATCTGGCGGCGGATGAATGCCTGGAAGGGGATTGCGATAACGGCTTCGGTTCCGGTTTCACAGAGGATAACAAGATTTACGAGGGTGAATGGAAACATGGGGTACCCCATGGTCAGGGAAAGCTCTTTTGGTCAAAGGAGAAGATCATTGAGGGAAAATGGGAAAACGGCAGGCTGATCGAGGAAAAATCCGGGGGGAAAGTACAGGATGCGGACCGGAAAGAGGAGAGGCCGAAGCTGCCTGTTGATCCAGGGTGATTGTCCGCCGGCCGTCGTTTCAGGCTGCCTTGGGAAAATTATCGGGCAGCGGCCGGGTCCAGGAATCCCTGTCAAGGGGAGGCAGACCCCACCTGGCCCGGGCCCTGTCGCATCGTTCATTGGCCTCGCCGTTCTGGAACGAGGGGATGAAGTTACGGCAGACCGAGGCGCGGCGGGCATAGATCGCGCAGGAGACGCTGTCGCCGATCACCCCTTTGAGGGCGATGCACCGCGGATGGGGGCTGTCGGTCCCTTTCATGACCAGGAAATGGGTCTGGAGATGGTCGGTCAGGATGTGCGGCACCCCGCCGGGGACGGCGAGGTCCGACTCGGTCCAGTAGAAGGAGGCCCGGAAATAGGCGCAGCAGGCCCCGCAGGCGATGCAGGGATTATATGTCGGCATGGGAACGCCACCTCCGGACTCCGGACCGTAAGCAATGATCGTTGTGTCGCGAATATGTATTCGCCGGCCGGAAAAAGCAAGAGAAAAATGGGGTCCGCGGCCTGCCCCTGGTCCCCGGTGCGGCCGGAGAAGGGGCGCATGATGACGATCCTTCAGGCAGGGGATAAGGCCACGGCCCGGACAAAATACCGGCAGCCGTTATCCTGCCAGCCGGCGTAGCCAAGGCGGGTGTTGACATACCAGGACGTTTTCCGGGAGCGCCGATCACAGCTCCAGAACCACTCCCGTTCGCCGGTAAAAGGGGTCGGCCGGCATTCGCTTTCCGGCAGGGTCGGTTCAGGGATCAGCGACAGCAGTTCGTTGACGGTGGGCAGGCGCCAGGCGGTTATGCCGCCGAAACGGGTTCCGTTCCAGGCGGCAATGAGCCTGTCGGCTTCCTCCCTGTCCACCGGACAGGCGGATCCGGCCCGTTGCCAGATGAGTCCGGTGGCTTCGTCCAGCACCGTATGTTCCTCGGGCAGCGCAAATATGTTGCGGATATATGTCCGCGGCTGCCACAGGCTGTCGACCCCGAAAAGATTGCCGGCCCGGGCGCCGGAGGCGCGGAGCGGAACATCCCGGAGACCGTGGCGGGAGGGGGGCGGTGACCGGCGACAATATCCCGGCAGGTCTCCCTGGTGCTTTTTTGCCGGTGCAGTTCCAGGGTCGTGAGGGCGGCAGCCATCTCCGCCGCGTTCTGAAATCTCCGCTCCGGCTTCCAACTGAGGGCCCGGGCGAAAAAATCGTCCCAGCCCTGGTCGTAAAGCGGGTTGACCAGGCTGAGCATGAAGCCCTTCATGGCCGGCAATTCCCCGGTCAGCAGCCGGTAGAGCAGCACCCCGGTTGAAAAGAGGTCGGACCGCTCGTCGGCGCGGTCCGGGTCGGCG
>DSAE01000003.1 GCA_011372855.1 Desulfobacteraceae bacterium | reverse complement strand
TTGCGGTCGATTTGCTGCAACAGCGCGTCACCGTCCGCGACCGCGCCGTCCTGGGCGTGGGCCGGAAAAGTAAGCAGAAGAGAGAAAACTGCCATCATAATAGTGCGCATATTTTTCCTCCTATTTTTCCAGTGCCTTTTTCACCGCCTCGGCGGCGCTGCCCCTGAATAACATGGACGACACCCCTTTTTCCCGCATGGCGTCGAGCATTTTGCTCCCGAACTCCCCGGCAATGACGATTCTCGCGTTCCTGGCGGCAAAAAAATCCGCCGCCTGCCTGCCGGCCCCGCCCGACGCGTTCAGAAAAGGATTTTCAATGGCTTCCACCAGGGTTCCCTGTTCGTCAAAGAAAAGGAAATAAGGGCTCCGGGCGGCCACCGCGCTTACCGAAGCGGAAAGATCCTTGCCGTCGGCGGAAACCGCGATCCATGACGTTTCGCCGGCAAATGCGTTGCCTGAGAAAAAAACAAAAAAGATCAGCAGCAATCCGATATATCTTGTCATGACAATCCTCCGGTTAAACGTGGCGAAGAGCCTTGATCGGCTCCATTCTTGAGGCCTTGAAGGCCGGCTGAAGACTGGCGACGACGGAAATGACGATGACGATCATTGACAGCATCAGCAGATCGGCCGGATCGACGGCCGCCTGGACCACCAGATCCTTCTGCCGGCCAAAGTCATAGGTGATATGGACAGCATTGAGGACCAGGATGATGACGGTGCCGACGATGTTGCCCAGCACCGCCCCGGCGACGCCTAAACTCAGCCCTTCGAGCAGGAACATGGCCAGGATGCGTCCGGGACGGGTGCCGATGGCGGCGATGGTGCCGATTTCCCGGATCCGCTCATAGACCGCCATGATCATCACGTTCATGATGCTCACCAGGACGATGGCGATCAGCATGAGCTTCATGAAAAAGGTCATGACGTCGATCATCCGGGCAATGTTGAAAAAGGGCGAGAGTTTTTCCCAGGTATGGACTTCAAAAATCGGCCTGCCCTGCTGGTTGACCTCGGCGGCAAGCAGTCCTTCCAGCCTGGCGCTCACGGCGGCGAGCCGGCTGAAATTCCTGAGCCTGACGGCAACCTCGCTGATTTCCCTTTCCTCCAGACGCAGCACCTCGGCCGCGTCCTCGATGTGGATGTAGCCGTCCCGGCCTCCCGGGCCGGTGGCGCTTTCCATGATGCCGGCGACATTGAACTGGCGGCCGTTGACCGAGCCGTCCTGGTTGGTGGCGACGATCACCACCATGTCGCCGACCTTGACCTTCATGCCCCTGACCAGCAGTTCAGGCACCCAGATTTCTCCGCGGGCAAGCGTTTTTTCGCCTTCCACCACCCGGCCGGCGAGCAGCGGCACGGCCTCGAGCTCCCGGTCGGGATCGATGCCGTTGAGACGGATACTGGTGGTCTCGACAAAGGTGCTGAACATGGCGCCGAACTTGATCCGCGGCGACCAGGCGGCGATTTCCGGTTCGGCGTCAAGGATTTTTTCCAGGCGGCCAATGGCGCCTCCCCGCAGATTCAGATTGAGGGGCAGGCTGTCGATGGAGGCCACATACCCTTTTCGATGCACCTGCAGATGGCCTAACATGGAGTCGGTGTTCTGGGCGATCATCATGGCCTTGAACGACCCGGTCACCGAGGCGAAGACCAGGACAAAGACGACCCCGAGGGTGATCAGGGAGGCGGTAAGCAGGGTCCGCCGCTTGTAGCGCAAAAGGTTGCGGACCGCGATTTTAACCAGCTTGCTCATGACCTGCCTCCTTTGCGTTTCTGGTGCCGGTCAACCGGCCGTCTTCCAGGGTGTGGACGACTTCGGCCTCGCCGACGATCTTGGGATCGTGGGTGGAAAAAATGAAGGTGGTCCCGAAGGTGTCGCGCATTCGCTTCATCAGCTCGATCACCTGGTAGGCCGTGTCATGATCGAGGTTGGCCGTGGGCTCATCGGCCAGCACCAGAGCCGGGCTGGTCACCAGCGCCCGGGCCACCGCCACCCGCTGCTTCTGGCCGCCTGAGATCTGGTCCGGTCGCTTGTTGCTCTGCTCCTCCATACCCACCTCCCGCAGCAGGGCCGAAACCCGCTCCGAACGCTCCGGGGCGGGAACATCCTGCACCATGAGCAGGGGATATTCGATGTTTTCGTAGACGGTCAGCACCGGGATAAGGTTGAAGTCCTGAAAGATAAAGCCGATATTTTTTCCCCTGAAGTCCGCCCCCTGTCGCCGGCCGAGACCGCCGACATCGGTGCCGGCCACGGTCATTCTTCCTTCACTCGGCCTGTCCAGGCAGCCGATGAGATTGAGCAGGGTGGTCTTGCCGCTCCCCGACGGGCCGACAATGGAGACGAACGCTCCCCCACCGATGGTCAGGCTCACTCCCTTGAGGGCGTGAATGACCGTCTCCCCGACCCGGTACCTCTTATGGACATTTTCCGCCTTAATAAGCCCCATGAACCTGCCTCCACTCCTGTTTCAATGTTGAGCATCGTCCTGCATCACAGGAAAGACGATCTCTTTTACCACTACGACTTCATTGACAGCAAGATGCAAAAAAAAATACCCCTGCCCTCAGCTTGATGAAATCGGTTTTTCAGGACACCTGTCTAAAATCTGATCACGAAAAGTCTAAAAAGTAGACACCTTTTTCTCCCTCCGGTTGCTGCACCCCTCGGCAACCTGCTCATACTTTCCAGCATGTGGTTGTAAACATGCTGAATTCAGCCTGGGCTGGCAACCCAGGTACAGTGCGAATGAGCTATCCTCCATGAGTGTTTTGTCGCCGATACCGACATTGACACCACGACCTCCAGAGACGGATCGTGCTTACCCCTGCCTCCTGTTTTGCCAGGCATGAGCGCTGACGGCCAATTGCAACCTTCCATCTTTCAAGAACCATGCCACCCTCCCCTGGAAGAACCCATTCGAAAGCATACCGCCATCTCTATTTCCCCCTGAAAGTACCCGGGATCAAAAAAATTCTCTGACTTCACGCCGGGGAATATTTACGGTATGATGTCCGTAATAATGGTTATCCCGCCATCTCCTTGCGGGTGCCGGCAGCGAGGAAAACGCGTGCGCATTGCAGTCATTTCAGACATCCATGCCAATCTGGCGGCCCTGGAGGCGGTACTGGAGGATATCGATGCCGAAAACATCGGGTCGATCATTTCCCTGGGAGACAATATCGGCTACGGCCCGGACCCGGAAGAGGTGATGCTCAGGCTGCGGGAGCGCGGGGTAACCTCCATCCAGGGCAACCACGAATTCGCCCTCCTCAACCGGACCTATTTCAACCGCATGAACCCCGATCCGAGGAAGTCCCTGGAACTGACCCTGCCGCTGCTCTCGCCGGAGAGCCTTGATTTAATCGTCAACCTCCAGCCGGTCATGATCCGGAACGGGGCCAGGTTTGTCCACGGCTGTCCTCCCGCATCGCCCACCAGCTATCTTTTCTATCCCAGTGTCATCGCCCTGGAAAAAATCTTCGGCGCCTTTCCGGAGCGGCTCTGTTTTTACGGCCATACCCACACCCTGAATTTCTTTGTGGCAGGCCTGCCGCCCGAACAGGGACTGGAGGTCGATCCGGGGCTCCACCGTCTGGAGCCGGACAAGCGGTACATCATCAACCCGGGCAGTGTGGGGCAGCCCAGGGACGGCATCAACAATCATGCCAAGTACCTGATCTGGGACGGCGGTCGCGACACCGTCACCTTCAAGGCGGTCCGGTACGAGGTGATGCGGACCGTGAACAAACTGCGCCGGCTGGGGTTTCCCGACTTCAACGCCCAGCGCCTGCTCTGGTGACCGGGAGGGGACAATGCGGGGGAAGAGGCGGCGACGCAGAATAGGACGCTACACCATAACCGGCATCCTCGGCCACGGCGGCATGGGCACGGTCTACCGGGCCGTCATGCCGACCACCAACAGGACCGTCGCCCTGAAATTGCTCAACCCGTCCGAACCGCTGGTGGCACTGCTCGGCATGCCCGCCCTGCGGGACATGTTCTCCGCCGAGGTGTTGACCATGGCCCGCCTGCGCCACCCGCACATAGCCGATATCCGGGACTTCGCTTATGACGGGAAAAACCCCTTTTATACCATGGAGTATTACTGCGCCAATCTCGGGATGATGATCGACGAAAAATTCACCCTGGAATCGCCCACCCGCCGCATCCCGCCCGACAAGGTTTTGGCCTGGGGCGCCCAGATTCTTGACGGGCTGGGCTGCATGCATTCGGCCGGGGTCGTGCACCGGGACATCAAGCCCCAGAACATGCTGGTGACGGATCAGAATACGATCAAGATCTGCGACTTCGGCATGTCCCTGGACATGGAAGAAGACACCGGCCCCTCCGCCCAGGGCATGCGGGTCGGCACCCCCTACTACGCGGCGCCGGAACAGACCGCCGACCCGGACCGCGCCGACGAGCGGTCCGACCTCTTTTCAACCGGGGTGCTGCTCTACCGGCTGCTGACCGGGGAATTGCCGGCCATGAAGGGCTTCATGCTCAGCCTGGTCAACCCGCT
>DSAE01000265.1 GCA_011372855.1 Desulfobacteraceae bacterium | reverse complement strand
TAATTCCATAGAGCACCTCCTTGTGAAAGTTGGTCGCTTTCTTCTCAGTATATCAGAAGAAGTTTATCTCCTGACAGCTGAGGGAGGTGCCTTTTATATGATTATCAAGTCTTTGCTTGACTCATCTCGCTGACGTTCCTCGTCGATTGCCGGCAACGAATACCTTTCAGGCGAATTTCATTCATTACATCAACAGCTGGGCGGAGATGACGGTGCCGGCCGCAATCCGGTCAACACCTTCGGGAATGGCCGCCAGGACCTGGGCATCGGCCATGGACTGCAGCCGGCTGGCTGCCCTCAGGGGATGGAACAGGGGCAGCTCGGTGCTGTCTTTTATCTCCCCGAAGACAAACCGGGTCCAACGGGGGTGCCCGCCCCCGATTTCCTCGGCGAGGCGCATGGCGATCCTGGGAAGGCCGGGTTGTTCATAGCCGGCCAGGCGCTGAAGGCCGGCCAGGGCAATCTGCAGAAAACCCATGAGGTTGGAGGGCGGCCCGCCGGGCAGGATGAAAACCGGTTTGCCGCCCAGAAGGCCGAAACCGACGGCCTTGCCGGGTCCGATCCGGATGCGGTGGAATACCTTTTGCCACCCCAAACGTTCCAGCATCCGGGCAACCAGATCCCGGTCCCCCGACCAGGCGCCGCCGCTGGTGACAACGGCATCGGTGTCGACGACGGCTGCCGTCAGGCTTTCCAGGAGTTCATCCGGCTCGTCCCTGACGATGGCACAGCGGGTGGCCCACCCGAAGTGACGGCACCAGGCATTCAAAGCGACAAGGTTGCTGGCGTATAATTTCCCTTCGGGGAGGGGCCGCCCCGGCGCCACCACCTCATCGCCGGTGGCGATGAGGGCGATCCGCGGTTTTCGGCATACTGCCACACGATCATGACCGGCAGCGGCCAGAAGTCCCACCAGTCCGGGCGAAAGGGGCGTCCCGCGGGAAACGAGAAGTCCGCCCCGGGCCACATCGGTCCCTCTGGGTAAAATATTGCGGCCTTCTTCGGCGCTGTTCTCCGCAACCACCTCGTTGCCTTCCACCCGGGCAAATTCCTCGGCGAGAACGGCATCGGCATTTTCCGGTATCCGGGCGCCGGTCAAAACCCGCACAGCCCGCCCGGGCTCCACGCGATCTTCGGAGTGAATGCCGGCTGCGGCGACGCCGGCAAGGATCAGTCGTACCGGCCGCTCCGGGCATGCGCCGGCCACGCTTTCCGACCGGACCGCGTAGCCGTCCTTCATGGACGCGTCCACGGAGGGGGAATCGACCAGGGCACGAAGATCCTCCGCCGCCACCCGGTCGATCCCCTCATCCAGGGGGACCGTTTCGGAGGAAAGCGGCTCCAAATGATTCAGGGTCAGGGCCAGGGCCTCGTCGAGCCCAAGGGTGAAATCAGACGTCACGAGTTCCCCCCTTTCGTCCTCCGGCTCGCAGGAAGCGACGGCTTCAGCTTGCCCGGTCCGGCTTTCCCGGTCATGAGGTTGTTCCCGGTTCCGCCCGCGGATCGGAATCCTTCTGTTCATCGACCGGGTCAAAATAGCTTTCGCCGGCACAGTGCCTGCACAGCAAAGCTTCGCCGACCCGGAGCTCCCTGCCGTCCCGGACCATCTGCCCGCATTTTCCGCAGACCACGCGCCGGCGGGGAGGTCCGGGCATCTGACACGGATCAGGCCGTACCCGCACACGGTGGACGTCAAACAACAGCTCATCGGGCATCCGCCTGTAGCCCTCGATCTGCCGGGCTCGGGCATCGGGGGCATCCGGGGCGAAGCCTGCGGCCAGATCCCTGGAGGATTCGGTGGAGACAATCCGGTAGGCCGTCCCGGTTTCGAGGTTGAGAAAGGTAGCACCATTGATGCCGAAGTCCTTGAATTTGAGGGTTCTTCGGCCCAGGCGGCAGCCTGTCACACTTTCAATGGCATCGGTGGCGCACCGGTCGATCTCGACGAAGACCATCAGTTTCTTTCGGAATGCCGGATCCTTGGGGTCGGTAATGCCCACCAGGCGGCATCCCAGCGTGGCCATGCGTACCCCGATGATCTGGCCGGCGCATAAATGGCCATGCCGTTGCACGGATTCGGCCAGCAAGCTTGCAAAGGATTGCATCGATTCTCCTGTTTCTAAGGGAAGGGATATCCTCTCCGGCCGGGGAGGGGGCAACCCAACAAAAAAACAAAACAACAGAGCGGCCCAGGCGGGAAACGGCCGGGAGGAGAAAAAATTCCCGTCAGGCCTCGAACTTGAATCTGTCGACCATTTTGTGAATTTCGCCGGCGACCTCCGTCAGTTCGGCGGCGGCCACATTGACCTTCCGGGCCCCGGTGTTCGATTCGTTGGCGGCCCGGTTGACGTCCTGAATGCTTGCCGATACCTCGGTCACGCCCTTGGCGGCTTCCGCGGCGCTGCCAGCCATGACATTGGAGCCGCTGGCAACCTCGGCAATGGCGGTGGCGATATTGTTGGTGCCGGCCCGGGCCTGATGAATGTTGCCGGAGATTTCATTGGCGTTTTCCTTCTGCTGTTCAACCGATTTGGAGATAAGCGAGGACGCTTCGTTGATGTGATTGATAATATTGGCTATCTCGTCAATGACCTTGACAACCTCGCGGGTATTGCTCTGCACGCCCTTTACCCTGCTGGCAATATCCTGGGCCGCTTTCGCGCTCTGGTCGGCGAGCTCCTTGATTTCATTGGCAACCACGGCGAATCCCCTGCCGGCATCACCGGCGGAGGCGGCTTCAATGGTAGCGTTCAGCGCCAGCAGGTTGGTCTGTTTGGCTATGCGGCTGATGACCGAGGTTACATCCCCGATATCCTCGGCAACCTTGCCCAGGAGTTCAATGGTCTGCATGGCCGACACCGACTTGGTTTTGGCCATTTCGGCAATATCCGAACCGTCCCGGGCGAAGCGGGAGACATCGGCGAGCTCCATGGAATTTTCCTCGATTGCCGAGGCCACGGAATCGACATTTTGCGACATCTGTTCGGCCGACGAGGAAATGCTCTGCACGTTGACACTCATTTCTTCCGCCGCCGAGGCGATGGCATTGATATTGGCCGACATCTCCTCGGTCGCCCCGGCAACGGAACCGGACCGAAGGGAAACCTGCTCGGCGGAAGAGACCATCTGGGTCGACAGGGCGGAGAGATCGGCGGATGACGTATTGAGCTTTGCCGCGTATACGGCGATGTCCTTGACCATGTGCTGCAGTTTTTCGATGAAGATGTTGAACCACTTGGCCAGTTCGCCGATTTCGTCGCGGCTTTCCTCCTGCAGCCGGACGGTCAGGTTGCCTTCGCCTTCGGCAATGTCCTGGAGCATGGTGACCGCCTTTTTCAGCGGCCGGATGATCATGCCGGAGATGTACACCCCGAGGACAATCGCCAGGACCAGGGAGCCGATCACCAGGAACAGCTCAATGGACTGCCATCTGCTGACCAGGCCGGCGGTCGTCTCCATGGTTGTTTCGGTATCGGACTTGATATTCACCGCGGCGTTGAGGACATCGGCCTGCATGCCCGCCATGTTTTCCCAGATCTGCGAGGAAGCCTCATTGAGTCTGTTTTCCTCGGCAAGAACGAGTTTCCTGGCACTGATGGTCCTGTCCGTGCTGCCGGCGAGATCATCGAGCAGGGCGGCGATGGGCGCCGCCGCCGGATCTTCGGACAGGACCTCCAGTTCGGTCCTGATGTTCCTGAGCAGGGTCGAGGCCTGGATCCTGACATAATCGATATACTCCGCATCCGACGAGGCTATCGACTCGTTGACCATGGCGTTCATCTCGTTGCACAGCGATTTGACCGAGGAGGCGGCCTTGACGGCGGTAATCGCCTGGCCGGCGGTGCCGGAGATTTCCCCGAACCGGAGGCCGAGAGCGGAAACGTCTTTGGTCGAGGCGACTTTTTTTTCTATGTCGCCGATGGCGTCGTATATCTTGATCTCCGCATCGAACTGGGCATTGTCGACAATAGTGATCGTCAATTTGATGACCTCGGCGATCAGGGAGTTGTACGACTTCTTCAGTTCCCCCAGGTCATGGAGGGCCTGCAGCTGGCTGGTCTTGAGGGTCAGGAGCTCCTCGACCCCCTCGAGCAGCCTGGCGTCCTCATCGGAACCGGAGAGGGCGCTCTTCCGGTGGTCGGCCAGTTTCCTCCGGATATCCGAAAGATTGTCGTCGGTCCGGGCATTGACAATGGCAACGGCAAACGTTTGCAGCGGCATGATCTGGCTTATCCGCGCGACCTGCATGTCGATGTTTTCATCGATGGCGCTGGTTGCCTGTTTCAGATTGGCCTGGATGTTGCCCAGGGAGACAAATCCCGCCAGGCCGGAAAGACCGGCGATCGCCGCGCAGACGATGAAGCCCAGGGAAAGCTTCCATTTCAGTCCTGATCTGAAGAATATCATTGTCTTAAGTGGCTCTTAACCAAACTCAGCTATTTTTACAGGTGTGTGAGCCAAGCATGCGTTGAGCAATCTCAAAGGCATCTCCGGTTCCCAGAACCTACGGTTAAAACGATAACAAAATTCATCC
>DSAE01000122.1 GCA_011372855.1 Desulfobacteraceae bacterium | reverse complement strand
CCGTAAAGACGAAATCCCGGCCCTGCATGTTGATCACGGCATTCCGGGGAACAACGGTGAGTTCCCTTTCGACGCCGGTGGGAACGTACACAGTGGCCGACATGTTTTCCGCCGCCTGCTCCTGGGGAGGGATGCCGATCTTGACAAAGACGTTTTTGGTCCGGGGATCGGCGATGGGCTCGAAGCGCAGGATGGTGCCGGTCAATTCCCTGGCAAAGGCATTGATGATTACCGCCACCTGCTCACCGGGGGTGATGAAGCGCAGGAGCGATTCCTCCACCGGCACCCGGATCACCAGTTCGCTGATTGCTCCGGCGGCGGCCACGTTGGTCCCCTGCTGCACCCAGTCGCCGGTTTCAACGTTTTTTTTCAGGATGACGGCGTCAAAGGGCGCGGTGATGGTGCTTTTTCTTTTCCGGATAAGCAGCTTTTCCAGTTCCAGCTCCGAGGATCTCTTTTCCTCCAGAGAGTCCTCGTAGGCAAAGCGGGCGTCATCGTAGTTTCTTTCGCTGGTCCCCTTTCTGGCCAGCAGTATTTCCGCCCGGCCGAGATTTTTTTCGGCCAGTTCCAGGCGGAGCCGGACCTGCTCGATCCTGGTCCGGCGCAGGGCGATTTCCTTGTCGAGCAGCTCGGTGTCGAGGCTGACAAGGGGATCCCCCTGGCTGACCAGGTCGCCCTCCTCGACAAAGACCCGGTCGACCAGTCCGGCGACCTCGGTGGAAACCCGGCTCGTCCTGTCAAAGACGAGGATGCCGATGAAGGGGCGGTTTTAGGCAATGACCTCGCGGACGGCCTCCCGGACGACCACCTTGGCGGGAGGCTGCTCCTGGGCCAGGGCCGGCGACAGGCACACTGTCATCAGCGTCCAGAAAAAAAGGAAGATTCGCACGATACACCTCAAAACCTGTCAATCCGCCAAGGCGGAGGAAACATCCGGTCCGTTGTCAGATCGGCGGGGCAATGGTGACCACGAGGCGCATGTCGGTCGCGGCTCGGACGCCGTGGGGTTCGCTGATGTCGGAAACGAGGATGTCGCCTTCCCGGGCCGGCATCGACAGACCCTTGTCGCCGAGAAATTCCCCGCTGCCCTCGATGACGTGGATGGAAACCTGGCCGTCCAGGGCGTGGGAATGCACCGGAAAAAGGTGGCCGGCGGAGAGATTGAAGTTGATGATCTTGAAGAACTCCGATTCATGCAGGACAGTGGTTTGCATGCCGAGGGGATTGAACTTGCGGGTGGGGGAAAGCTCATACTTGTGCATATTTTTTTCTCCCGGTGAAAGGGTTGTTGCCCGTCCTGTCCGTCATCCGAGGTGCGGAGAGCCGGAAGGCAGGGCCTGTCGGAAACGGTGCCCGCCCCTCCAGGGGCGGCGCCGCGGCATCATGTGTCCGACGGTATCCAAAGGTATTTCCTGAAATTGCAAAAAAAGCAAGAAAAATGCCACCGGCTGAAAGGACCGGGGGGAGAAACGTCGCCCCTCAGGGCCACAGGATGGGCATGCTTTTCCTGAGCTGTTCCAGGGGGTAGCGGGTGCCGCGCCATTCAATCCCCCGGGCGGCCAGGGTTTGCGTCGTTGCCCTGAGGATCATGTAGATATTGACATAAGGCGTCAACAGGGTAAGGGGAACCGTCCGCAGGGAAACGCCGGCGAACCGGGCGCCGGCGGCGGCGGAGAAGAGGCGGACGGTGACGGCCAGGCCAAAGAATATCCGGGGCGGCCCCGAGGTCAGCAGAACACCCCACAACGGAAGGACCGCCACCGTCAAGACCAGCAGGAGGCCGGCCAGCACGTAGACAAGCCGGTAATTGAACAGGGCAAAGATGTTTTTCATCAGGCCGCGGATCATCGTGCCCGGGGACTCGTACCAGTGGACCCGGAGACAATCAAGGCCGAGGAGGCATTCCTGCCGGAAGCCGTTCCGCTTGATGACCTTGCCGAGCATGATGTCGTCGATGGTGTGCATTTTGACCGGTTCATGGCCGTTGACAGCGGTATAGGCCGATTTTCTGACCAGGTTGAAGGCCCCGACGCCAAAGAAGTTCCCGCTTGCCGGATCGCCGGCCTTCCAGGGCCTGAACAGGAGGAGCAGGCCGGCGCCGGCATCGATCATCATGGCATTGAGCAGCGGCCCCCCGCCGATGTGCCGGAAGATCAGGGACAGATGGTCAAGCTGTTCGTCGGCCATCAGGGTCATGGCCCGGGCCAGGGTCGAGGGTTCAAAATGGATGTCGGCGTCGGTGAACAGCAGAAATTCGCCGCCGGCCAGTCCGGCCCCCCGGGAAAGGGCGTGGGTTTTTCCCAGCCACCCCTCCGGCAGTTCGGCGATGTGGCGGACGATCAGACGCGGATGCTTCGCCCTGACCGCTTCCAGCACTTCCGTGGTCCGGTCCGTCGACCGGTCGTTGACCACGATAACCTCAAGGGGGTCATAGTCCAGGGCCAGCAGGGAGAGCAGAGCGGGCTCGATGGTGTCCGCTTCGTTGCAGGCCGGGACAATGATCGATACCTTGGGCCGTTTCCCGGTCCGCAGCGGTTTGATGTCGGCGAGGCGGCGCATTTTTGCCGCGCCGGCGACAAGGGTGAGAACGGCATAGAGGTTGGCAAGAAAGACCAGGGCCGCGACAGCGGACATGACGGTCCCGGTGAGATCAGTCATCTTGCCGTCCCGGTTTCACGGCGAGGCCTTGACCACGGGCAGCTCTTTCCACCGGGTGGTGTAGGAGGGTGATTTGTGCTCCCGGGTCATGCACCATGGTTTGGCCAGGCCGGAGGAGGCGTAGCGGACTGTTTCCCTGCCCCACCTGTCGTTGATCCGGTCAAGGGCGTGCATCAGGGCGCCGTTGTCCCGCGGGGCGGGACGGAACAGATTCTGCTGCCGTATCGCGGCCGCCATCAGCCCGGTCAGCATGACCCCGGCCTTGCGGTAGGCGAAGCCCGGGCGGTATATTTTTTTCAGGCCCGCCAGGGCCGCCCCGATCAGGGCCGGGGTGGAGGAGGTCGGCTGGAGCAGCCCGACCATCAGGCCGGCCGTGTACTGCGGGAGGTCCAGGCGGTGGGAGTTGGTCTGCAGAAAAACGTGCAGGTTGGCGGCGGTCAGACCTTCGCCCCGGAGTTTTTCGGCGGCGGTGGAGACATAGGTGGAAACCGCTTCCCGCAGGTCGGCCAGGGTGAAGACCGGCTTGCCGAACGACCGGGAGCAGACCATGGATTTTCTGGGCACGGGTTCGTGCTCAACGGGAATGCAGGGGATGCCCCGCAATTCCATGGCCGTCCGCAGGCCGGTCACGGTCAGATGTTTCCGGATCCACCCGTCATTGGCGTTTTTCAGGTCCAGGGCGGTGAAGACGCCGCGGCGGTTGAGCTTTGCCGCGCCGCGTCGGCCGATCCCCCAGATGTCGCGCACCTCCGTCCCGGCCAGCAGATCGTCCAGGTCCGGGCGGTCGGTCAGGTCGAAGACCCCGCCCTGTTCCGGGCTTTTCTTGGCGATCCGGTTGGCGATCTTGGCCAGGGTCTTGGTCGGCCCGATGCCGATGGAGACCGGAATGCCCACGTATTGCTTTATTTTCGCCCGCAGGGACAGCGCCTGTCCGGCGAGGTTCGCCGCCGCGCCGCCCGGCAGCCTGATGAAGGCCTCGTCGATGGAATAGATTTCCACCTCCGGCTCCAGCTGCTGGAGGATGGACATGACCCGGTCGGACAAGTCGCCGTACAGGGCGTAGTTGGAGGAAAAGACCTCCACCCCGTGCCGTTCGATGAGCGCCCG
Organism: Desulfobacteraceae bacterium; assembly: GCA_011372855.1. Classification (GTDB taxonomy): domain Bacteria; phylum Desulfobacterota; class Desulfobulbia; order Desulfobulbales; family Desulfobulbaceae; genus UBA10518. Next base: position 774 of record DSAE01000122.1, on the reverse strand, counting down.
GTTCTGGAAATAGGGCGCGCCCATGGCGATGCCCAGCGCCTTGGCCTCGTTGGAGCGGGCGATGATGCAGCCGTCGTTGTTGGACAGCACGACCACGGGCCGTCCCTCCAGCTCGGGCCGGAACAGCCGTTCGCAGGAAACGTAGAAATTGTTGCAGTCCACCAGGGCGAAGACAGGGCTCATGGTTGTCCACCGCCTACAACTGATGGATGACGCTGGTCACGACGCCCCAGATTTCGCAGCCGTTTTCCTCGCTGATCACCAGGGGCGGGTAGTTCGGGTTTTCGGCAACCAGGCGCAGGCCGTTTTTGTCCCGCACCAGCCGCTTGACGGTCAGCTCGCCATCGTACACCGCGATGACGATATTGTTGCTGACCGGCTCCAGGGAGCGATCGACCACCAGGATATCGTCATGGTGGATGCCGGCCCCGGTCATCGAGTCGCCGGCAACCCGGACAAAAAACGTGGCCGCCGGGTTCTTGATCAGCAGCTCGTTCAGGTCCAGCTTGCGGTCCACGTAGTCTTCCGCCGGGGAAGGAAAGCCGGCCGACACGCCGCTGAGAAACAGGGGGCGCGAAAGCCGAGATTTCCGCTCCAGGCCGTAAACGGCGGCGATGGTTGAGTCTGTCCGTATGGTCATTGTCCTGTTCTGCCGGATGATTTTTTTTCTATTCTACCTCCCCGAACCGGTGTTGTCGAGGGCTGCCGGAAAGGAGAGAAAGGGATATTTGTTCGGCCGGGGGACTGAACGGATTGACCCGGCAGGGTGTTGGG
>DSAE01000090.1 GCA_011372855.1 Desulfobacteraceae bacterium | reverse complement strand
GGAGAAAGTCGATGATCTCGATCAGCTCTTCCTTGGCCTCGGGCACCCCGGCCACGTCCCGGAAGGTGATGGTGGTCGTGGACGGCGCGAAACGGAATTTCTTCTCCTTGTCGGCTTCCTCGCCCTCATCCTTCCTGATCTGCCTGCTGGCCAGAAAGTACCAGGCCGTCATGATCAGGAGCACGGGAATGACAACCCCCAGGAGGTTCCAGACCGGCGAGGGCCGATCGCTTTCCCCCCTGACGACGACGTTCTTTTCCAGGAGCCGCGGAACCAGGGAGGGGACATCCGGGGAATAGGTGGTAAACTCCCGGCCGAAGTTGTCCACCATCACGATATTGCCGCCTTTGAAGTGCACGGCGGCAACCTCGTTGTTTTCCAGGCTGACCAGGAACTCGTTGAAGCTGACGGACGGCCTTTTGTGCTCCATCTTCCAGAAGAGGACGACGATGCCGGCAAGAATGCCGACCAGGACAAGGAGATACAGACTTCGAATAAACGCGACCACGATTATCCTGACAAATGATCCGTCTGCTTTGCCGGCAGGACAGTATTCATGGGAAAAACTCCTGACGGGCCGTAGGCGTGGACCGGACAGGCAGCGTAACTGATTGTATTTACTATACTGCCCTGTACGGCAGAACCTGTCAAGTTATTGCTTGGCCGCGGTCCGGTTATTTTCCGCTTCCGGGGACAATCCCGTCGCACAGGCGGGAGCCGGGAGGAATGACCGCGCCGTCCCACACCACGCAATTGCGCAGGACGGCTCCGGCGCCGATTTGCGCCCGGCCCACGCATCCCCAGCCCTCAAGCCGCACATTTTCCCCCATCGCCGCTTCAGGATCGACAAGCCATGGCGAGGCCGGACTTGCCAGGGGGAGGAAATAGGGCCGGGAGCCGGTCAGCAGGTCGGCGTGGACCTGCAGGTAATCCGCCGGGGTGCCGATATCGCGCCAGAAACTGCCGTCCACCCCGAGATAGCCGATCCGGCCGCCCTCCCGGATCAGTTCCCTGTACAGGTCGATGATGTGAAAAAAACGGCCGGGGGGGATGCGGCGGATGATCTCCGGTTCGACAACCTGGATGCCGGTGAAGGCGAGGCGGCCGCCCCCGGTTTCGGAATGGCCGGGACTGAAGGAGGCAACCACCGGGCCTTGCACGGCAACGGTGTTGAAGCGCGGATAGTCGTGCAGGGCCATGGTCACCGCATTGCCGGCCCGCCGGTGGTGCCTGTAGAGGGCGGCAATATCGACATCATGGCAGATATCGGCGTTCATGACCAGCAGCGGCCCGGGGGAGAAGCGGGGCAGGGCCTGCCGCAGGCTGCCGCCGGTGCCGAGAATCTCCGGTTCGTCCTGGTACTGCACATCGGGCAGGCCGCTGATTGCCTGCTCCACCTGGCTTCTGAGATGATGGCCGTTGACGACGATTGTCCCGCACCCCGCTCCGCGCAGCATATCGATCAGCAGCAGCAGCAGCGGTCTGTTCAACACCGGGAACAGCGGTTTGGGACGAATATCCGAATAGGGGCGCAGGCGGGTGCCAAGGCCGGCGGCCAGCAGCATGGCTTGCATTGACGAAATCACTCCATACGTTTTGTTCGCATCCGCTATCTTTCCCTTGCAACCCGCTCCCGGTATGCGATAGACTGCCACGTCCTACGGAAGCTGTCCAGACAAATCACCTTTCTGCCAATCGGCGGGAGCAGTATATGATCTCTCTTCTTGATTACGGCGCCGGCAACGTCAGATCCGTCGTCAATGCCCTGGAACGGTTGGGGGAAACCGTCAAAACAGTCTCCGGCGGCGAGGATATCGCCCGGGCCGAGCGGCTTGTTTTCCCCGGGGTCGGCAATTTCGGTTCGATGATGCACATCCTGCGGGAAAAACGGTTCATCGAGCCGCTCCGGGACTACCTGCGGGCCGGCAAACCCTTTTTCGGCATCTGCCTCGGCCTGCAGGCCCTGTTCGAGACGAGCGAGGAAGCCCCGGACATTCCCGGCCTGGCCGTCCTGCCCGGGGTGGTCAAACGCTTCACCGTCGACCTTGCCGTCCCCCACATCGGCTGGAACGGCATTAAGGCGCGCCAGCCTTCCCGTCTCTTTCACGGCCTGCGGGGGGACGAGAAGTTCTATTTCGTCCATTCCTATCACGTGGTTCCGGACACTACGGAGGCGGTGCTGACCGCCACGGACTACGACTATGAATTCGTCTCCGCCGTCCAGCAGGGCAATATCGTCGCCACCCAGTTCCATCCGGAAAAAAGCGGACCCGCCGGCCTGGCCCTGCTGGAAAACTTCCTGGCGGCGACCCGGGAGTCCGTCGTTCCCAGGGAGTGCCCGGCGAAAACCACCCTGGCCAAACGCATCATCGCCTGTCTCGATGTCCGCGCAAACGACCGGGGCGATCTGGTGGTGACCAAGGGCGACCAGTACGATGTCCGGGAAAACGGCGATGTCCGCAATCTCGGCCGGCCGGTCGATCTTGCCGGAAGATACTACGAGGAAGGGGCCGATGAGATCACCTTCCTCAATATCACCGGTTTCCGCGATTTTCCGCTCAAGGACATGCCCATGTTGGAGGTCCTGCGGCAGACCTCGAGGAATGTGTTCGTGCCCCTGACCATCGGCGGCGGCATAAAGGATTACACGGACAAGGACGGCAGGTTCCACTCCGCCCTGGACGTGGCTGCGGAATATTTCCGCTCCGGCGCCGACAAGGTGTCCATCGGCAGCGATGCCGTGCTCATCGTCGAGGAGGTGCTGCGGAGCGGCGGGTCCACCGGCCTGAGTTCCATCGAGCAGATCGCCCGGGTCTACGGCAACCAGGCGGTGGTGATCTCCATCGACCCCCGGCGCGTCTATGTCGCCGATCCCGGCGGTGTCGCCCACCATGTCATCCACACCGCCTTTCCGGGACCCAACGGCGAGGAATACTGCTGGTACCAGTGCACCATCAAGGGGGGCCGCGAAGGCCGGGACGTTGATGCGGTCACCCTGGCCAGGGTATGCGAACAGTTGGGCGCCGGGGAGATCCTGCTCAACTGCATCGACCGGGACGGCACCAACGCCGGTTTTGACCTGGAACTGATCAATGCGGTTTGGAGCGCGGTGTCCATTCCGGTCATCGCCTCAAGCGGAGCCGGCAATGCCGCGCACTTCCTCGAGGTGTTCACCGCCACCGGCACCGAGGCCGCGCTCGCCGCCGGCATCTTTCACCGCCGGGAAATATCCATAGCGGAAGTCAAGCAGCTCCTGGCCCCGACCGTGGAGATCAGGCGAACTTAATCAGGCTGTAGGGGTTTAGGCTGTAGGGGTTTAGGCCAGGAGCTTGCAGCTGTCGCTGTCGGCTTGCATATCCCCTCACCCGGCCTCCGGCCACCCTCCCGGAGTCTCACTGCGTCCGCTCATCTCCCCTGGAGAGGGATTTTTACTGTGGCCACCGTCTCCCAGTGGGAAAGGGAAATGAATAACCTGAAAGACTAACAACCTACAGCCTAAACCCCTACAGCCTGATAAGAAGCTCACATCACGGTTCATCGTGGCACAGGTCGCAATCCTGGCTGATCACCTTGCCGAATTTGGTCTGGTGCTCATCGTCGTGACACCGGAAGCAGCCGAAACCGTCATCGGCTTCCTGGTGCCCGATATGCTCCCGGTATGTTCCCCAGGTTATGTTCATGTTCGGCCAGATATTGTTCATATAGGTTTCCAGCAGGAACTGTCCCGCCATGACCAGCAATTCGCCCTTTTCCTTGACATAGGCATTGCCGTGGCGTTCGGCCTGCAGTTCGACCAGGGTGTTGATTATCTGCTCCCTGGCGTCGTCCCTGGAAGCGTATTCCTTTTTCAGGACGGTTATGCTGTCCTCGCGGATTCCCGGCAGATTCGGATCTATCCGATGACTCAGCAGGCCGAAGTCCACCTGCTCGACGAGCCGGTCATAGACATGGGTCGGCCTGTTGTGACAGTCGATGCAATCCATCGTCCGCCATTCCAATTCCACGCCTTCCTCCGGCTCGACGCCGTCTATGGCGAACTCCTCGACCACGCCGTCGGGATGCGTCACCTTCACGGCGCCGATGGAGGTTCTCTGCCTGTTCAGGGGCTGATACTCAACCTTCACGTTGTCACTGACGTGCCAGTGAATGCCTTCAAATTGGTCGGTCTCGGGATTGCGGCCGCCGATATGCAGGGAAATTTCCTGCACCTGCGGGTCCACCTGGTTCCTGTTGCTGAAGCTGACAAAGGTCTTTACCCTCTTGCCATGGAACTTCTCCGGCCAGTGGCACTCCTCGCAGGTATCGCGCGCCGGGCGGAGATGTTCGACCGGGGACGGAATGGGCCGGCTGAAATCATCGGTTATGACCGCGAGCACCTGGCGCAGGCCCGAGATTTTTGCCTTGACGAACCAGGATACGCCGGGGCCGATATGACATTCGACACACTTGACCTTGGCATGTGTTGTTTCCATCGATAAAGCAAAAAACGCCGCCTTCAATTTCCGTGATTCCGGCCCCGGTGAAATGTCTGGACGGTGGCGTAATGTGACTTACGGTGCAAGGTATTCTTGCTCCGGC
>DSAE01000160.1 GCA_011372855.1 Desulfobacteraceae bacterium | reverse complement strand
CCGTCATGCTGCAACCCCTGATTTTTCCTGGTGCCCGGGGCGGGAATCGAACCCGCACAGGTGAAACACCCGAGGGATTTTAAGTCCCTTGCGTCTACCAGTTCCGCCACCCGGGCAATTGAGCGGCAATGTACACACCGGCCGGTTTTTTGTCAATCAGCCGAAGGAAGAGGATTGCGGGTTCTGCCGCCGGTGTCCGGCCGGTTCAACGTCCGGCAAAAGGGGACCTGATGAGGGCCAGCATTTCCCGCACGGCCTGGTCGAGGCCGACGTACACGGCGCGGCTGATGATGGCGTGGCCGATGCTCAACTCCCCGATGGCATCCAGGGAGGCTATCCTCGGGGTGTTCCGGTAATCAAGCCCGTGGCCGGCATTGACCAGCAGCCCCGCGGCCCTGGCCTCGGCGGCCGACCTGCGGATCAGGTCGAATTCCCGCTCCTGTTCGTCCCGGGTCCGGGCATCGCAGTAGCGGCCGGTGTGCAGCTCGACAAAGGTTGCACCGATTTCGCCGGCGGCCTTGATCTGCTTCGGGTCGGGATCAACGAACAGGCTGACGGGAATTCCCCCGCCGTTCATCTGTTCGATGACCCTGCCGATCTTTTTACGGCCGCCGGTGACGTTCAGCCCGCCCTCGGTGGTCAGTTCCTGGCGTTTTTCGGGCACCAGGGTGACCATGTCGGGACGAATCCGCAGGGCGATATCCACCATTTCCTTTGTTGCCGCCATTTCCAGGTTCAGCCTGGTCTTGACAGTCCGGCGCAGGAGTTCGACATCGCGGTCCTGGATATGCCGGCGGTCTTCGCGCAGGTGGACGACTATGCCGGCCGCGCCGGCCAGCTCGCAGATGGAGGCGGCGATGACGGGGTCCGGTTCACTGGTGCCGCGGGCCTGGCGGACGGTGGCCACGTGGTCGACATTGACTGCAAGGTGGAGCATGGTGTGCCTCCCGGAAAATTGAACTTGTCGAAAAAGGTCCTGTTCCATCCGCCACATCCGCCGGGCTTCCTCTTCGGACCGCTCATGGTCGTGACCCAGCAGGTGGCACAGTCCGTGGATGATCAGTTCGGTGAGCCGGTCGTTCAAGGGCTGCCCCTCCCCGCCGGCCTCCCTTGCCGCTGTTTCAACGGACACCAGGATATCCCCCAGGTCGTCAGGCGCCAGTTCGGGCGGGATGCCGGCCCCGCCCGGATCGGCGGGAAAGGACAGGACGTTGGTCGCTCCTTTGCGCTTCCGGTACCGCAGGTTGAAGGACGCCATTTCCCTGTCGTCCATGAAGACGATGCTGACGGGGCCGTCGATCCCGAGCAGCGTCAGCAGCCGCAGCCCCCTGTTCTCGAGCAGGGCGGGATCGATGCCTGACTCCCGGACCGGAACGTGGTATTCGATGTTCAGCGGCATGGCGGTCGCTTCAGGTGCGGGCGGATTTCGTCCTGTCCCGTTTGCCCGGCTGCTTTTCGTAGGCCTCGATGATTTCCTGCACCAACGGGTGGCGCACCACGTCGGACTTGGCAAAATAGCTGAAGTGAATGCCCTTGATGCCGCCGAGCAGTCGCTGGGCATCGATGAGTCCGGACTGAGCGGAGCCCGGCAGGTCGATCTGGGTCACGTCGCCCGTCACCACCGCCCGGGAGTCGAAGCCGATCCTGGTCAGGAACATTTTCATCTGTTCCCGGGTCGTATTCTGGGCCTCGTCCAGGATAATGAAGGCATTGTTCAGCGTCCGCCCGCGCATGAAGGCAAGAGGGGCGATCTCAATGATTCCCCGCTCGACGAGCTCCTGCGAACGCTCCTGGCCGAGCATGTCGTTCAGGGCATCGGTCAGCGGCCGAAGATAGGGGTCGACCTTCTGGGCCATGTCGCCGGGCAGGAATCCGAGTTTTTCACCGGCTTCGACCGCCGGCCGGGTAAGAATAATGGAACGGACCCGTTCAGCGGCCAGGGCCGAAACGGCCATGGCGACGGCAAGGTACGTTTTGCCGGTGCCTGCCGGGCCGATGCCGAAAACGATATCATGTCCGCGGATGGCGTCGATATAATTTTTCTGGTTGACGCTCTTGGGGGAAATGACCCGGTTGCGCGAGGTAATATAGACCTTGTCGAGGAAAATGTTCTCCAGCTTGGCCCCGGGAGAGGATTCCAGTATCTTCAGGCCGAAGGCGATATCCTGGGTAAAGATGGGATACCCTTTGCGGATGAGCTGGTCCAACTGCTCAAAAAGCCGGGCAACAATCGCGACGGCGTGGTTCGGGCCGGATATCTGCAGGGTGTTGCCGCGGGCGTTGATGGTCACGCCCGTGGCAAGTTCCACGGTCCGCAGGTTCCTGTTCAGGTCGCCGAAGAGGATTTGCGCCGCGGCATTGTCGGGAAAATGCAGTTCGCTGGAAACCTGTTTGGACAGGGAAGCCGACGTTTTCAACTCAGTTTGCCGCTCCCTTGCCGGCCTTGGCCAGCTCCTCGTTGATCATCCGCTGCAGAGCTCCGGGGTCGCGGTCGGTCACCCGCCTGCCGTTGATAAAGAGGGTGGGGGTGCCGGTGACTTCCGCCTCGCGGGCGTTGGTGACATCCCGCAGCAGTCTCTGTCTGGTGGCGTCGCTGTTAAGGTCGTTGGTGAAGGTATCCATGTCCAGGCCGATCTCCCCGGCGGCGGCAAGGATCTTTTCGTTGCTGATGTTGTTGTTCATGGCAAACAGGGCGTCATGCATCTGCCAGAACTTTCCCTGATTGTGGGCGGCGAGCCCGGCCAGGGCCGCCTGTTCGGCCATGTTGTGAATATTGGTGAGCGGCAGGTTTTTGAAGACGATCTTGACGGATTCGGGATTGTTTTCGAGCAACTGCTCGAGCAGCGGCTGGACCTTGCCGCAGTAGGGGCATTGGAAATCCGAGAATACCGCCAGGACAACCGGGGCGTTTTCCTTGCCGAGGAACGGCGCGTCCGTCACATCGATTGCCGCCGTAAAACTGACGGTGAGGCTGGTAAAGGAATTGTCCCCTGCATTGATCAGGTACAACATCTCTCCCCGGGGAGCGATATCGATGGCGGTGACGCCCTTGTCTACGTCTATGACGCCCTGCTTGGCGCCTTCGGCGGTGTAGATGTGGACCTTGGCGTCATCGCCGAGGATGAACACTTTTTTGTTGTCCAGGGAATGGACAAAATCCAGGGGCTTGGCATCGAGCTTCCAGGTGGCTTTGACCGAGGTATCGGGAGAGCCGGGAGCAGCGCCCTGGACGGGGGAGGTCAGCGGCAGGGCGGCAAGCAGCAGGGTGCACAGCGCCACGATTTTTTTCATAATTCACTCCTTTGCGTCAGGATGAACGGTTATTGGCGGCCGATGAAACAACGGGCGAAAGTATACTTCTTCCGTCGCCGATACGCAACAGGAGAAACCGGGAAGGATGGGGCATGCCCGGTGGTGTGCTACACGAGGGTTCTGATCCGTTCCCATGCTTCCCGCAGGGCGTTCCGGTCGGGGAAATCGAGGCAGAGCGTGACTGTCTCGTCCTCGAAGGCCGGGGTGTGCAGTATCCGGATATTGGCGGGCAGTTCCAGCTGGTGTGCAAACCTGTTGAATTCCTGCTCGGCGGTGCTTGATCGCGGAAAAGTTTCGTTATGCAGCCATTTGAGCAGAGCGGCCGCCTGCTGGGGGACATTTTCCGGCTGGCCGGCTTCCTGTCCGGAGAGGAACGGCTGGAGGATGGTCCGCAGGTCTTCATTCCTGCGCATGATCAATTCGGTGCAGAGTTCGATGAGTTTCTGCTGCCTGGAACCGCCCAGGCGCAATCTGGTGACGAGGTCGATCAGCGCGGCTTGATCGCCGGGCGCCATTCCCATAATTTTCCGGGCGTTGCCGAGTGAGAGGATGCCGTGGTGGAGGGCGGTCAGGGCCGCCGGGGCAAGATCGCGCAGGGAGAGCAGTTCGACAAGTCTGTGCTTGTGGGGGGGATGGCCGAGCCTTGCGAACAGGGGCAGCCCGTCATCGAGGGAGCAGCTGCGCAGCAGGCCGGAAAAAAAAGCGATCTGCTGGGCCGGGGAGAGACTGCCGCCGATCAGGGCATGCTCGAGAAGAACGGTATAGACGAAGAGAGGGGGAGAGTCCCCCGGAATCACCAGGCACGGGATAATGTCGGCCCCGCCTGCCTCCATGGCCGCCTGGATCCTTTTTCTGCCGGAAAGGATGACAAAACGGTCCCGGTCTTTTTCGAGGAGCAGCGGCGGAAAGAGAATGCCGTATCGGCGGACGCTTTCCCGGAGAGCCGCGTCCGGAGATTCCTGTCCGGGAGAAAGCAGATAGGATACATCATGCCGGTCTATCGATGAAACATTGATGGGGCGAATATCCGGGGTTGTCATCATCTTCCTTGCTGCCATGCTTATTTTATTCAAATGGAGAAGACGGAAGAATACAAAAAAAACGGGCGTCACGGAAGTGACGCCCAGGGAAAAAATTCTCCGGGAAAAAAATCAGTGCTTGTTGATCTTGGCGCGCAGTATTCCGGAGGGTTTGAAGGTTACCACCCTTCTCGATTCGAGGGTGAGTTCATCCCCGGTTTGCGGGTTCCTCCCCCGCCGCGATTTCTTG
>DSAE01000056.1 GCA_011372855.1 Desulfobacteraceae bacterium | reverse complement strand
TTGAACCGGTCGATTTCCCGCTCCCAGATGGCCCGCGGCAGGCGCTCCCAGGGGATTGTCTGGGCAAGCTTGCCGCCGATGTCCTGCGACTTTTCAAATATATGCGCTTCTACCCCGTTGAGGGCAAGGTGCCAGGCGACCGCCATGCCGCCGGGGCCACCCCCGATTATGGCCACCTTTCTGCCGGTGGGGGGGAGTGTTTTCAATGGCTCCGCGGTATTGATCGCCCGGCCGAGCACTGAAACGTCGATGCTGAAATCGACCGCCTTCCTGGAGCAGTTCTCCATGCACAGGTTGGGACAGATGGTCCCGCAAACCGAGGCGGGCAGGGGAGTGTAGCGAAGCAGCATTTCATAGGCCTCCTCCAGCCTGCCTTCCCGGATCAGCCGCAGCCTGTCCACCGTCGGGATATGAATGGGACAGTAAAACGTGCAGGGAGCAGCCGAGTCGCGGTTGACCCAGTGCGGCTTGCGCCGTCGCAGGTCGCCGGTTTCGATGACGCCGATGACACTGCGGTCGAGGCCCGGGGCCAGGTCGCGGAGCGGATCGCCGCCGCCGAAACCCTGGTTCCAGATTCTTTTGCGGAATTCCGCCATGGGCATCGGACCGGAAAACATCAGGGCCCGTTCCTGCGGGGAGACGACCATGAGCAGTTTCCATTCCTCGCGGACGCTCAGGGTGTCAAGCAGTTCCTCCCGCCCGACGGCCTTGAGAAAATCGGGCATTCGGTCCATGAGCCATTGCCACTGCTCGTCGTCGGGATCGATCAGCTTGGCATTGGTCCGGGAATAGGAGTCATCTGTTGCGCCGCGATAGTAAATCCAGCCGCCGACCATGCCCACGCACGGGCGGTAGCCGAGGACATTTTTCGGATTTTTCGGCTCAATCCCGCAGACGACCCCGACACCGCCGCAGTTGAATTCCGCGAAGGTGTCCCCCACCGAGCCGAGCACCCAGAGTTCGGGCCGTGAGTACTCGGGATTCCATTTGCTCATGGTCAGGCCGCGGGCGCCTATGGAACCGGCGATCATGACCCGGCCCGCCGCCATGGCGTTGCAGACGCCGTTGGTGGCATTGCCCTTGACGATGATGTCGGCGCCGATGTTGAGATAGCCCACATCATCGGATGCCGGCCCCTCACAGATGATGGTCGCGCCCGGCTGTCCCATGCAGCCGAGCCGTTGCCCGACCGGTCCCCTGACCTGGATGCGCAGGGGATGGAGCTCGCTGCCCAGCCGCATGCCGATGTTATGCTGGCCGTAGGATTCAAGTATCAGCTCTTCGGACAAGGCGGCGGCGACCCGCACTTTTTCCTCGAAAATTTTCGAGGTGAGACGGATGCCGTTTTTGTCCCGGCCGGCGACTTTTTTCGTTCTTTTTCTTGCTTTAGCCATGGTGTACCGTCAAATATGGATTCGACACGGGTGGTTTTTCCCGGGGTTCGTTTTTATTGTCTGCTCTGCAGCAGACGATTGACAGTCTGCTCTGCAGCAGACACCGGACAGGGCGGCAATCCGCCCAAAAGCAACAGATACATTCTCACCGCAACGCCGGGCATCAGCAGACATACCTGACCCGCAGGCGTTCGGCCGCCGCGGCATCGTCTATGCCCAGGGCGTCGGACATGCCGATGGGCAGGCTCTGCGAACGGCCGAGCGGGGCCATGATCTTTTTCATTTCGGTCCGGATCGCCATGAAGGTGTCGGCCACCCGCTGGGCGACGTCATCGGGATCGAGACGGCGGTACAGCTTTTCATTCTGGCTGGTAATGCCCTTGGGGCAGAGGCCGACATTGCAGATATTGCAGCGGCCCATCTCGTTGCCCAGGCAGCCGGCCGCGGCCTGCATCATGTATTTGCCGATATGCACCCCGGAGGCGCCGAGCATGATCAGGGCCATGCCGTTCTGGGTGATATTGCCGTTTTTGCCGATACCCCCGGCGGCAAAAAGCGGTATTTCGTTCTGCCGGCCCTGGGCAACCAGGTCGAGATAGCATTCCCGCAGGTTCGAGGCGATGGGGTGGCCGGTGGCGTCCATGCTGACGTTGTAGGCCGCCCCGGTTCCGCCGTCCACCCCGTCGATGAGCAGGCCGGAGGCATAGGGATTGCGCACCAGATTGTTCAGCACCGCCTTGGCCGACGTGGTGCCTGATATCTTGGGATAGATGGGAACCCGGAAGCCGAAGACCATGGACATGGTCTGAATCATCTTCATGACGCTTTCCTCGATGGAATACAGCGTCTGGTGCACGGGCGGCGAAGGCAGATCGACGCCTTCGGGCACGCCGCGGAGGCGGGCGATCAGCCGGGAGACCTTGAACCACATCAGCAGGCCCCCGTCACCGGGTTTGGCGCCCTGGCCGTATTTGATCTCGATGGCTGCGGGATCGCACTGCATTTCCGGAATGGCGCGGATGATCTCGTCCCAGCCGAAATAGCCGGAGGCGATCTGGAGGATGACGTATTTCAGGAACGGACTTTTCAGCACCCATGGGGGCACGCCGCCCTCTCCAGTGGCCATGACCACGGGGATGCCCAGAACCTCGTTGCAGTAGGCCACCCCTTGCAGGAGCCCCAGCCACATGTTGGGGGAAAGGGCGCCGAAGGACATGGAGCCGATGATAAAGGGAAAAATTTCCCTGGTCGGGGGAATCCACTCGCCGGCGGCCTGGCGCCTGAGAAACTCCTCCGGCGGCAGGACCCGGCCGAGGATGGTGTTCAGGTTGAATTCGTGCCGGCCCGCATCCAGGGCGGGGTCGGTAAGCATGGAGATTCTGTTGAAAACTATCCTGTCGAGGAATGTTCTGCCGGGGACATTGCGGCGGCCGCCCCGCTTCCAGGCCTCACCCTTCTGATGGATATGGAACAGGGAGCGGTTTTCGTTGGTGTTCGGCACCGGGCCGATGGCCTCGTTGGGACAGACCATGGAGCACATGCCGCAGCCGACGCATTTGTGTTCAATGGTGGTGCGCTGCCGAATGCCGACGAAAGTGCGGTAGTCGTTGCCGCGTTTCTTTTTCAGAATATCAAGCTTGGGTATCCGCTGCCGCCGGTAGGTCAGGTAAACGGCCTGGACCGGACAGACGGAAGTGCAGCGGCCGCACAGGGTGCAGCGGTCCTCACGGTGCTGAATTATCCAGGGCAGGTCGCTGTAGGTTAAGCTGCCTGGGGAAGTGTAAACGGATCGAACTGAGACCATATGACCATCTCCTTCCGGTGGGGTGGAATGATGACTGTGTGTTCCCGCATGGGCTGAAAATCGAGGGACCGGTCGCGATCCGGGACCATGGCGTCGACGCCGCAGATCTCGGAAGCGATGGCCCATACCCCGGGTCGGCCGCCGACCGTGGCCGGGCGCATTTTTTTGTGGTCCATGACCAGCAGGCAGGTTTCATCGGGCAGGGTGCCGATGACGGCATTGGGTCCGTCGATGATGAGCCGGCGGCAGACCGCCCGCAGCCCCCTGAGAAACTCGCCCTGGGGATGGACATCCAGTTCCTCTGTTTTCAGAGGGGTGATGACATGCTTGTAGGTCTCAAGGGGCAGCTTCAGTTTTTTGATGACGTAGTGGAGGATGTGGGTGAACACCTCCGAGTCGCTCTGGTAGCCGGTATAGCCGGGAAATCCCTTGCCGGTCAGCCATTCCTTGATGGGCACGAAGGCGGTGTTTTCCCCGTTGGTCATGGTTGCTATCCCCTGGATGAAGAAGGGATGGCAGGCGTAGAGGTTGATGCCGTAGTTGGTGTTCTGACGGCCCTGCGCCATGACCACATTGGCCTTGAGACGGCCGTCGTGGAGCCCGAGGGCATTGCCGACCTGGAGGGGCCAGCCCACCTCCTTGATCATCACGACATTGGGCCAGAAGGAGAAAGCCGTGAGGTCGCCGCCGTGCTCTTCTCCATTTTTGCGCAGCTCCAGGCGGATCCGCATGTTTCTCTCTTCACCCGCTTCGTGGGACGGATCGACGTTGGAGGGCTCCCTGTACACCCTGACGATATATTTTTCTCGGTCCTGTGCTTCGATCAGGCCCGGGGTCATGGCAAAATTATGATCATAGATCAATTCGTAGCCGCGCTCGGACATGAAGACGTTCAAGCGCTGGAGGGCCTCTTCAGTGTGGGCGATGCCCGAGAAAATCGGCCAGCGGCCCTTGTAATTGAAATCCTCGAACTCAATGCCGCGCAGCAGCAGCCCGAGTCCGCTGCCGTCGTATCCCTCCTGCATGGCCTCCATGGCGGTCAGAACTTCATAGGGCGAAAAAGGAAGGTCCGCGGTTTTCAGCGCTAAACGACACATGACAATCTCCACGCAGAACAGATTTGGCTTGCTTTGTAACTACATGTCATAATTTGGAAAACCCAAGAGACAACTGCTGCTTCATTTCCCGGCGCACCGGCCTGGAAAAACGGCAAGGGAATAAGGATTACCTGGATAGAAAACCTCTGTCAAGTGCAAAGACATCATTCTTGTAATTTTTCCGGAATTTCGACGGGCCGGAGAGATGTCTAAAAAAATAAATATTACATAAATGTTATTTTAATTGAAAAAAAAGGCACGGGGAGCGGGATGGAGGCTGGCAGGGGAGGAAGATTGTACGCATGTAGAACA
>DSAE01000217.1 GCA_011372855.1 Desulfobacteraceae bacterium | reverse complement strand
CTGCAAACTGCCGGCGGAGCCGGGCAGCCTAATTCCTGCTGAAGCGCAGGCCGTCCCGCTCATCCTTGTCGATCAGGATGTGGTCGCCCTCCTTGAACTTGCCTTCCAGAATTTCCATGGCCAGAGGATCCTCGATATATCTCTGGATCGCCCGTTTGAGGGGTCTGGCGCCGAAGGCAGGATCATAACCGACCGCGACGAGATACTGCTTGCATTCCTTGGTCAGGGTCACCTTGAACTTCTGCTCTTCCAGCCGTTTGGCCATGCGGCGGATCTGAATGTCGACAATTTTCATCAGATCATCCCGGGTCAGGCCCTGGAAGGTGATGATTTCATCGACCCGGTTGAGAAATTCGGGCTTGAACTGCCGATGCAGGAGTTCGTCGATCTGGCGCCGCAGCTCCTCGGGATCGGTCTGGCCCATTTCCATGATCAGGTGGCTGCCGAGGTTGGACGTCATGATCAGAATGGTGTTCTTGAAATCAACGGTGCGGCCCTTGCCGTCGGTCATCCGGCCGTCGTCGAGCACCTGCAGCAGAACATTGAAGACATCGGGATGGGCTTTCTCGATTTCGTCGAGCAGGATGACGGAATAGGGCCGGCGGCGGACCGCCTCGGTGAGCATGCCGCCCTCGTCATACCCCACATAGCCGGGCGGGGCGCCGATGAGACGGGCGACAGAATGCTTTTCCATGTACTCGGACATATCGACCCTGATCATGGCGCTTTCCGAGTCGAACAGAAAGTCCGCCAGGCTCCTGGCCAGTTCGGTTTTTCCCACGCCGGTGGGCCCGAGAAAAATGAACGAACCCAGCGGGCGGTCCGGATCCTGCAGCCCTGCCCTGGCCCGGCGCACGGCATTGGCTACGGCCTTGATCGCCTCTTCCTGGCCGACGACTCTTTTGGCCAGCTGCTCTTCGGCGTGGATCAGCTTCTCCCGCTCGCCTTCCAGCAGCTTGTCGACCGGGATGCCTGTCCATTTGGCAACAACATCGGCAATATCTTCGGCGGAAACCTCCTCCTTCAGCATCTGGTTTTTTTCCTGGATTTCCGCCAGCTTATTGTTCTGCTCCTCAAGCTCTTTCTGCAGGCCGACAATCCTGCCGTACCGGATCTCGGCGACCTTGCTCAGGTCCCCGGCCCGTTCCGCCTGCTGTTCTTCGACATGGGCGGCGTCGATATCACTCTTGATCTGGCGGATACGCTGGATAACTTCCCGCTCCAGATTCCACTGCCCCTTCATGGCGTTGAGCTGGTCGTTGAGGTTGGCCTGCTCCTGCCGGAGTTTTTCCAGCCGATTCCTGGAAGCGTCATCCTTCTCCTTCTTGAGCGCCTCCATTTCAATTTCCTGCTTGATTTTCCTCCGCTCCAGTTCGTCTATCTCCGTGGGCAGGGAATCAATCTCGATCCGCAGCTTGGATGCTGCTTCATCGATGAGGTCAATGGCTTTGTCCGGCAGGAACCGGTCCGTAATGTACCGGCTGGACAAGGTGACAGCCGCCACGGTGGCCGCGTCCTGAATGCGGACCCCATGATGGACCTCGTACTTTTCCTTGATTCCCCTGAGGATGGCGATGGTATCCTCCTGGCTCGGCTCCTGGACCAGGACCGGCTGGAATCGGCGTTCCAGGGCCGCATCCTTCTCGATATACTTGCGGTACTCGTCAAGGGTGGTGGCGCCGACGCAGTGGAGTTCTCCCCTGGCCAGGGCCGGTTTGAGCATGTTGGACGCGTCCATCGAGCCTTCGGCCGCCCCGGCGCCGACCAGGGTGTGGATCTCATCGATGAACAGGATGATTTCGCCCGCCCGTTTCTGGATCTCCTTCAGGACCGCCTTGAGCCGGTCCTCGAACTCGCCGCGGTATTTTGCTCCGGCGACCAGGGCCCCGAGATCCAGGGCTATGACCTGCTTGTTTTCAAGGGTGGCCGGTATATCGCCGTTGATAATCCGCTGGGCCAGGCCCTCAACGATGGCCGTCTTGCCGACACCGGGTTCGCCGATGAGGACGGGGTTGTTCTTGGTCCTCCTGGACAGGACCTGGATGACTCTCCGGATCTCCTCGTCCCGGCCGATTACCGGATCGAGTTTGCCCTTGCGGGCGTCGTCGGTGAGGTTGCGGGCATACTTTTCCAGGGCCTGGTATTTTTCCTCGGGATAGGGGTCCGTCACCCGCTGACTTCCGCGCACCGTTGACAAGGCCTGCAGGAAACCGTCGCTGGTTACTCCCTGCCGGTTCAGCATGGAGGTGATTTTCAGAGACGGGTCGGCCAGCATGGCCAGGAACAGGTGTTCCTGGCTGACGTATTCATCCTGCATCTGGGAGGCGGTCTTAAAGGCCTGGTCAAGAAGGGTCTGCAGGGTTCGGGAAGCGTAAATCTGGCCTGCGCCGGCACCGGAGACCTTCGGCAGCTGGTCAATGAGCTGGTTGGTCTCGCTGAGGATGACGGCGGGATTGGCCCCCATTTTCTGCAGGACCGGGGCCACAACCCCGCCGGGCTGTTCGAGTATTGCCTTGAGCAGATGTTCCGGCTGGATTTCCTGGTTGCCCTTGTCGCCGGCCAGGGAATGGGCCGATTGTATGGCTTCCTGCGATTTCAGGGTGAATTTGTCAAGCTGCATGGGTTATCCTCCGTCTGTTCGGGTGCTGCCGCGAAACAGAAAAAATCAGTGCCGCTCTTCAGAGCCGGCCGGGCTGATGGAAATCCTTTTTCCACGGTCTGTCAGCCTGGGGTCCGACTGTCCGAGTCGGGCAAATAATCAATATTTAAAGGGAGATATTAAGAATGTTTCTTTGGTTGTCAAGATTGGGCGGCGCGCATGCGGGGGAGAAAAAAAACCCCTGTCGAGAGGACAGGGGTTTTGCGCCAAGAAAAGAGAGAGGTGGAAATCAGCCGCAGCTGCCTGAGGCGCAGGAGCCGGAACTGCAGCCGCCTCCGCCGACCGGGTTGGCCGAGGTAATGGAAAAGCCGGAGCGGTAGCCGGCGTCAATGAAGTCCACCTTGATTGATCCGCAGGTATCGAGCAAATTCTGATCAATGAGAAAGGTTAATTCGTTTTCCTGAAAAATTTTGTCGTTTTCTTTTGACTCGTCCAGAGCCAGACCCAGGGAGGGGCCCGCTCAGCCGCCCTGCATCAAGGCCACCCGAACAGCAGAATCGATATTATTCTGCGTCAGGTAGGATTTAAGGTTTTCCACCGCCTTGGTTGTCACTTCAAACATGAGTTCCTCCGTTGCTGAAATAGTATATGTCCTAAAGTGTTGTATGCAAAAATCTGCCAACGTACCCAATGAGACTGTATCAGGGGGTGCGGATGGCGCTGCTGAAACGGGTTTGCGCCACCGACCCGCCGGCGGTAAATTTTTGCGTTGCCGGCCTTTTTATTATTGAAAGAATAAAATTGATTCATGAATAAGTCAATGAATGAAAGGGGCAGTTGAGCCTCTTCTGTGGTTCTTCGGGAATTTTTATCAACAATAGCAACTGGTTTTGCGGCGGCCGGCACCAAAAAAAAGTTTGATTTTTTCGTCACCCGGGGCTATTTCATTGGTGGTAACGGCCGCCGCAGACCGTTGAATACGGCCGCCGGAACACCGGACCGGAGGGCGCCGGTCCCGGGGCATCACAACTTTTATCGAGCCAATATGTCATGCAGGAGAAACTTCTCGCCATTTATCAACGGCTGTACGATCACTTCGGCCCGCAGCAGTGGTGGCCGGGAGAAACGCCCTTTGAGGTGATGATCGGCGCGGTCCTGACCCAGAATACCAACTGGAGCAACGTGGAAAAGGCCATCGATAACCTGAAAAGGGCGGGGGTTCTTTCCCATGAAAAGATGGCGTCACTGCCGGCCGGTCTGCTGGCGGAATACATACGGCCGGCCGGGTATTACAACATCAAGGCCGCCCGGCTGGCCAATCTGTTTGTGCTGATCCGGGAACGGTACGAGGGCAGTGTCGAGCAAATGTTGGAAGCGGAGACGGAAGAACTGCGGCAAACCCTGTTGTCCGTCAGGGGCATCGGACCGGAGACGGCGGATTCGATTCTCCTGTATGCCGCCCGGCGGCCGGTGTTTGTCGTCGATGCCTACACCTACCGCATCTTGAGCCGCCATGACCTGATCGGCGAGGACGTCACCTACGACGAACTCCAGCGGTTCTTCATGGACAATATCCCTCCGGACACCGCCCTGTACAATGAGTTTCACGCCCTGCTGGTCTGCGCGGCAAAGGATTACTGCAAGAAGACGAATCCCCGCTGTTCGGTCTGTCCGCTTGAGGGAGTGTAGGACGCGGCTGCGCCGCGAGTTTGCAGTTTGCAGCCGGCAGTCGGCAGTTTGGGAGCTTGCAGCTTCGCTGTCGAAACTTGGATAACCTCTCACCCGTTCATCCCAGGGGAAAAGGGAAGAGGACAGGAGGTTGGGGTGAGCTGGCGAACCCCAACGCAACCGCTCGGAATTGTTGGGGTTCGTGGGCTCACCCCAACCTGCGAAACTGCAAACTCGCGGCGCAGCCGGGGTTTTTTAACCAACAGCGAAGCTGCAAACTTTTTCTGTCCTTCCATGAGAAGGCTTGTCAAGCAGTGTCCGACGTGGCGGACCACTTTTCCCCGCAAAACCCGTTCACGTCACGCTTCCATCCGCACTCGTCTGTAGGCCTTGCCGTTGGCCTGG
>DSAE01000201.1 GCA_011372855.1 Desulfobacteraceae bacterium | reverse complement strand
TACTAAGCCGTAAACCAACGGGACCATGGCAAAGGCGAAGTAAAAAGCTCCGCAAACGAATGAAAATTCATGCAATTTCCTAACCGGACATTA
Organism: Desulfobacteraceae bacterium; assembly: GCA_011372855.1. Classification (GTDB taxonomy): domain Bacteria; phylum Desulfobacterota; class Desulfobulbia; order Desulfobulbales; family Desulfobulbaceae; genus UBA10518. Next base: position 4,617 of record DSAE01000201.1, on the reverse strand, counting down.
CTGCCATCAATCCTCAGCCGCGAATTTTTCAGGGTTCGCAATTGACTGATTTCGTGCGTTCTTGTCATTTTGACCGCAGAAAGAAATTGCACATCCGCTAAGCAGGGAGATTTCTTACATTTGTTCGAAATGACAGCAGGGTGCTCCTCGACAAAGCTGCCGGGTCCAGTAGTGATAGTGTCGGAGTCCTCTTTACCTGATCTCTTTTCCCGGCAGCTTTTTCGGGGTGCGGCATGTATGCCCGTGATCCACGGGAGTCTCTGCCGTGCCGGTGTTTCACCCTTGGCGGGCGGGGGGCGGTGAGGAAGCTTCTCCCTTACCGGAAAGCCCGCCATGCGGTGGATTTTCTTCTTGTCTTTTCCTGGAGATTGATCCCGTTCCCGGCTGGAAGTCCGGGACCGGTTCGGCCCGGTTTTATGACGGCTCGACAATGCCGAGACGCTCTATTTTCCGGCGGAGGGTGTTCTTGTTGATGCCGAGTTCCCGGGCCGTGGCGACTTTTTTCCAGCCGTTCCGTTCCAGGGCGTCATGGATGGCGCGTTTTTCCATATCCCGGAGGGTGGCACCGGTCGGCATGAACGCGGAACTGTCCTTGGGGACAAGGTGCTGGGGAAGATGCCGGCGCTGGATGAGGTTGCCGGGGCACATGACAAAGGCGTGCTCAATGGTGTTTTCCAGTTCGCGGACATTGCCCGGCCAGGAATGCAGCATGAGGACGGCTAAGGCCTCCTGGGACAGGCCGATGATTTCCTTGCCCTGCAGGTTGTTGAAGCGGCCGATGAAATGCTCGATCAGCAGGGGGATGTCCTCCTTGCGTTTCGCAAGGGGCGGCAGGAACAGTTTCATCACGTTGATCCGGTAGTACAGGTCTTCCCGGAACTTTTCCTGCCGCACAAGGCTTTCAAGGTCGCGGTGGGTCGCGGTGATGACCCGGGCATTGGAGATCTCCCCCTTCGTGGAGCCGAGAGGCTCGTAGATTCCGGATTCCAGGACACGGAGAAGACGCACCTGGACCACCGGCGCAATGTCGCCGATTTCATCCAGGAAAATCGTTCCGTTCCGGGCCATGGCAAACCGGCCCGGCTTGTCCTTCCGGGCGTCGGTGAACGCCCCGGCCTTGTAGCCGAACAGTTCGGATTCGCACAGAGTTTCCGGCAGGGCCCCGCAGTTCACGGCGACAAAAGGTCCGGACCTCCTGGTACTGTGGTTATGAATGGCCCGGGCAAACAGCTCCTTTCCCGTGCCGCTTGCTCCCTGGATCATCACCGTGCTGTCGCTTTCCGCGATCTGGGGCAGAATCGAAAAAATGTTCGCCATGGCGGCATTCTTGCTGATGATGTCGCCGAAGGAGTGCTTGTTCAGGAGTTCCCTGCGCAGTTCCTGGACAGCGCTCAAATCGCGGAAGGTTTCCACCCCGCCGATAATTTTTCCTTCGGGGTCCTTAAGAAGATTGCAGGTCACGCTGATGGGAATGCGCTTGTTGTCGGCCCGGATCACATAAAAGGGCATGTTGCGGGCGGGCACCCCGGTGCGCAGGGTCTGGCGCAGGGGGCAGCCGTTCCTGCAGAGATCGGCGCCCAGGACATCGCTGCACAGTTGGCCGAGGGCCTCTTCCCGGGATTTGCCGGTGATTCGTTCCGCGGCCTTGCTATAGGATGTAATCCGCCATTCCAGGTCCACGGTAAAGACCCCGTCCGTGATGCTGTCCAGGATGATCTGCTGGTTTTCGGCAATGGATGGCATGGACTTTTTTCAGGTGAACGTACGGCCCCTGTTTCCCTGCCGGGAAAAACGTTCAATCGGGCAATGAGGAAATAATTATATTTCTTAATAAGAGTATAGCACAAATTGACAACGTGATACCATTATAAATTTCCTTTTTATGGACAATAGTAATTTCCGCTACGCATCGGCGCTCCCAAGATCACTCACCGTCCGCGCGGGGCCGCCACGTTGTGGCTCTTGATTATTTGCCGTTAGAAACTATTCTTATTCATAACACCTCTTCAGAAGGTGAAGCATCCCATGCATGAGGTATGCTGATGCCGCCTGCGCAGGCGTCCATGGAATCAATGGTTTCCCTGGGAGGCCTTTGCTGTTTTCGCTTGTTCGGAGAAGGGCCTTGATCGGAAACCCGGAACAATGCGGACGCCTGCCGTACGGTCAGGCGGAGAAATACAAAGGAACGCAGCCGGACGATGTGAGATGGAAACATCGGAAAAAACAGCATGGATGTCCATTCTGGTCAACCTTCTGCTGGTGGGCATCAAGTCGTCTATTTCCCTTGTTTCCGGCAGTCTGGCGGTCAAGGCCGATGCCCTGCATTCCTTCACCGACGTCCTTTCGTCAATCATCATCCTGATCGGCATCAAGATCTCGAAACGCTCTTCCCGCGCTTTTCCCTACGGTCTGTACAAGGTGGAAAACCTGGTTGCCCTCGGCACCTCGGTCCTGATCATCTTCGCCGGCTACGAAATCGTGCAGGAGGTGTTCAGCGGCAGGGACCGGCCCCTGCCGTCCCATATTCCCCTGGCCCTTGCCGGCATTGCCGCGACCATCGTCATTGCCTGGCTTTTTTCCCGGTATGAACTGCGGCAGGGCCTGCGGACAGGCTCCCCCAGCCTGGTGGCCGACTCCCGGCACATTTTCACCGATGTCCTCTCCTCGGTGGTGATCCTTGCCGCCCTGGCGGGCAGCGCCACCGGCCTCAACCTTGACCGGTACGCGGCGGTGGTCGTGGTGCTGTTCATCGTTCGCTCCGCCGTGACCATTTTTCTCGACTCCGTCCGGGTCCTGCTCGATGCTTCCCTGGATTTCGCCAGCCTCAGCAAAATCCGCGAACTGGTCCTTGCCGACCCACGGGTGCTGGCGATCAACGAACTCTGGGCCAGGAACGCCGGTCGCTACAAGTTCGTCGAACTGGATCTGACCCTCGGTGTCGGGGACCTGGAAAGGGGACATCATGTGGCCAATGAACTGGAAAACAGAATCAAGCTGGAAATTTCCCAGGTGGACCGGGTCCTGATCCATTACCAGCCCCAGCGGAAAAAACAGCTCACCTACGCCGTTCCCGTTGCCGGGGACCAACAGACCATTTCCGCCCATTTCGGGGAGACGCCATTTTTCCGACTGTTCAGGGTCAACCGGTCCGGAGGCGGGGTCGTCGAAGAGCTTGTCCTGGCCAATCCGCATCTCCGGGAAGAAAAGGCAAAAGGAATCAAGGTGGCCAACTGGCTGGTGGAAAACAACATTGACGCATTGATAACGGGCCAGGATCAATCGGGCAAAGGCCCGGGTTTTGTCCTGGGCAATGCCGGCGTCGAGATCCTGCTCACCAGGGAAACCGCTTGCGAAAAAGCATTGGCGGCGGTACTCAGCGAACAGGCAAAACAGCAGGATGTCAGAGAGCAGGAGGAGAATCATGCTGCATGAAGATCAGGTCAGGAAAGCGCTGCAGACGGTTCTGCATCCGAGGCTGAAAAAGAGTCTCGTCGATATCGGCATGATCAGGGACATCATCATCCAGGGTGACACGGTCACAGTCACCCTGGGCCTGAAAAGCGAACGGTCGCCGCTGAAAAATGTCCTGGCCGACGATATAGAACGGGCCGTGGGTTCACTCCCCGGTGTCGCGACGGTCCGGGTGGAGGCGGTGACGTTGAGCCGGGAGGAAGCCGAGCGCATGTTTCCCAGGTCCCCGCTGCGCGGGATTGCAAAGGTGAAGCACTTTCTGGCGGTGGCCAGCGGCAAGGGCGGCGTCGGCAAAACCACGATCGCGGTCAACGTGGCCCTGGCCCTGGCGCGGCAGGGACATCGGGTCGGACTCCTGGATGTCGATGTCTATGGCCCGAGCGTCCCCCTGATGCTGGGCATTACAGAGGCCCTTGATCAGCAGGACGGTATGATTATCCCTGTTGAAAAATACGGTCTGCGGGTTGTTTCCATGGGCATGACCGGCGGTCAGGATGAAGCCTTTATCTGGCGGGGGCCGCTGGTTGCCAAGATGATCCACCAACTGCTCGACCAGGTGAACTGGGGAGATCTCGACTATCTCGTGTTCGACCTTCCCCCCGGAACCGGGGACCCGTCCATCGCTATTGCCCAGGCCATCCCGGATTGCGCGATTCTGATGGTCACCACCCCGCAGGAAGTCGCGCTGGCTGACGTGCGGCGCTCCATAAGTCTTTTTCACAAGACCGGCCAGACCATCATCGGTCTGGTGGAAAACATGTCCTATTTTCTCTGCGGTCATTCAACGCAGCCCATTGAAATTTTCGGCCGCGGCGGCGGCGAGGAGCTGAGCCGGGAAACAGGGCTGCCTTTGCTGGGCGCTGTTCCCCTTGACCTTGACCTCCGGCAGGGGGGCGACAGCGGCGTGCCGCTGCTCGTTTCGGCGCCGGATTCGGCAACCGGCATTATTTTTCAGGAAGTCGCAAAAAAAATTCCTGGTTTGATGCCATGACGGCGGTTCGAAAAATCAGTCGCGGTCTCAGCCTCATGAATAACATAACGACAGATCAGGCAGATACGTCGCAGTCTCGTAGGTTGGAGTGAGCTCGCGAACTCAAACAATTCCCACGGCTTTGTGTCGGGGTTCGCAAGCTCACCCCGACCTAC
>DSAE01000260.1 GCA_011372855.1 Desulfobacteraceae bacterium | reverse complement strand
CCAGATTCGGAACGAAGCCATGGCGTTACTAAGCCGTAAACCAACGGGACCATGGCAAAGGCGAAGTAAAAAGCTCCGCAAACGAATGAAAATTCATGCAATTTCCTAACCGGACATTACTGAGAATTTTTGCAATAGCCGGGGGACAGGCAGTCGTTGATCTTGGCGATATATATGTTTCCACTCCCAGGGACGAATGGAAATATACCGACTTTTTTACGGTCCGGGGGACGGTGATCGACAAAACCGGGCAACCGTTTACCGAAGGCGCCTGGATTCTGGTCAACCAGAACCCTGTATCAAGGCGGCCGAACTTTATCTCCGGGAAGATCTCCGGCGATGGACAGTTCGAACTGCACCTGCCTCCCGGCCGGCCCTATTACCTCATTGCCAAGGATGTTTTGGGCATGGGGCGACCCCAACCCGGCAGACACGTGGGCGCCTATACCGGCTCCGATCCCGTGTTCGAACAGAACAAGCCCGAGCCCAAGCCGATTCCCCTTTCCGGCGGCGCGGGAGAAGTCATATCCGATATCCGGATACTGATGATCGAGGTCCCTGATATTCCATCGCAGTCACAATCCGGCCCCGGGCAGCCGATCAAACAGCCGCGCAAGGTTGATGTGCCGGACATGAAATAATCCGGCCGGTCCATGCGGTAATTTTTTTGCGACGGCCGATTTTAGGGATCTCAGGGAACGGAAGTTTCAGTAGTGTCCCCGGAGTTCATTTCATCGGCGAAACGGCGGCTGATTCGCTGAAATGATTCCTCAACGGCCAGGAAGGCCTGCACCACTTGCGGGTCAAAATGGCTGCCGCTGCCCTCCCGGATGAAGCGGACCGCCTGTTTGTGGCTGTAGGCGTGTTTGTAGCGCCTGGCGACAATGAGGGCGTCATAGACATCGGCCAGGGCCATCATCCGGCCGGCCAAGGGGATTTCTTCGCCTTTCAGGCCCCGCGGATAACCTGAGCCGTCCCATTTCTCGTGGTGGGTGTACGCGATTTCTCCGGCTATCCGTAAAAAGGAGGGGTTGTGCTCCTTGCGCAGCAGGGATTGCGCCTTGCGCAGGGTTTCATAGCCGTAGACCGTATGCTTTTGCATGAGGGCATACTCGTCGGGGCTCAGTTTGCCCGGATGCAGCAGGATGCTGTCCGCCACCCCGACCTTGCCGATGTCGTGCAGGGGGGCGGAGTGAAAAAGCAGGTCTATGGTCGCCTGGTCCAGGATGTTTCGGTATTTGGGCAGGGTGGCCAGTTGTTCGGCCAGTGTCCGGACATAATGCTGGGTCCTGAGAATATGGCCGCCGGTTTCGTTGTCCCTGGTTTCCGCCAGGGCGGTCATGCTGAGGATCGTGGTCTGCTGCGCCAGCACCAGTTCCCTGGTGCGTTTTCGCACCTCCCGTTCCTCCTGGCTGAATTTGAACAGGTTCAGTATGGCGAAGTTGGCAAACAGCACCAGGACGGGGAAGAGCGGGTTTAAAAAGATGGATTTTTCCCGAAGGAGGAGAAACGATCCGTACCACAGCGCCCCGCCGCCTCCGGCAACAAATATCAGGCTCAAAGCCGGGGACGCCGCGGCCAGGATGAAGGCTGACAGCAGGCCGATGGCGGCGACCAGGGCCAGTTCGGCCCCATCCGCCCAGACGGGCCGCGAGAGAAAACGGCCGCTCAGGATATTGTCGATCACCGCGGCATGGACCGCAACCCCTGGAAAATGCGGGGTGATGGGAGTGGGATGCATGTCCACCAGCCCGGTGGCGGACGTGCCCACCAGGATGATCTTGCCTTCGATCCGTTCCCTTGGCACGTTGTCCCTGAGGATATCAGCGGCGGAAATCGAAGGGGAAAGGGGCTCCCCGTTCCGGAAAGCGAGAAGGAGGTTGCCGGCGCGATCCACAGGGACGCGGAGATTGCCGAGCAGCACCGCCTCCAGGCGGCCGTGCGCGGAGGCCAGTGCCACCTTTTCCTGCCCCAGGGCCTCCATGACGGCAGCCAGGGGCATGCTCGGATACATCTTGCCCCGGTAGCGTATGAGAAGAGGCACCCGGCGCAACACTCCGTCCGCATCGGCGGGATAGTTGAGAAAGCCGGAAGAGGTGGCGGCCTTTGCCAGTTCGGGGATATTGTCGATCACCCCCACAGCGGTGAAGAGGGAGGAGTTGCCCGGCGCTTGGCTCCCCTCCGCCGGATCGGCAACGGTGACGGGATGCAGCAGGGATTCGCCCTCTTCGGGGTTGTCGGGGCCGAAAAGAAACTTGTAGCCCAGAACATAAGGACCCCGCGCCAGGACGTGCGCCAGGGCAAGATCATTGTTGGCCAGTTGTTCGGGCAGGCCGGCGTCATCAAGGCGGACGCCGAAGTCGCGGTGCAGTTCCCGCTGCAGGACGTGCAGCGATGTCCTGTCCGGCTCGGCAAAAAGGATATCCAGACCCACCGCCCGGGGATCGAGCCGGTTCAGCTTGTCCAGGAGTTGGGCGACCCGGTAGCGGGGCCATGGCCACTGGCCGAATTCCGCCAGGGACCGTTCGTCCAGATCGATCACCACAGGATCGAGTCTTTCCCCGTATTGCGGCAGGGCCCGCACCATGGAATCATAAACCTTGTGTCCGGCCAGGGAAAACAGGTAAGGCCGATAGATAAAAAGGAAACAGGCCAGGAAGGTAATGATGAAGCCGTAGAGCAGGATGAATCCCTGCCGGCGGGAGGGGGTCCCGCCGAGTTTCATCTGACAACCACCTCGACTCTTCTGTTTTTCGGCTCCGCCACCTCATCCGGAGTGGGGATAAGGGGATTGTCCTCGCCGTGGGATGTGACCGAGATCAGCTCGGCATCGACCCCCTTTTCCACCAGCAGGTCGCGGACATGGCGGGCGCGTTCCCTGGACAGGATAAAATTGTATTTTCTGTCGCCGATCCGATCGGTATGGCCGATGACGCTGATGTCCAGAGATTCTCTCTCCCGGATGGCCTCAAGAATCTGCGGGATCAGGGCGGTGGACTGATCGGTCAGGCGGGTGGAATCCCGCTGATAATAGAGGAGAAAAATTTCCGGTCGCCGGGGTTCAGCCGCCAGCGCTTCCCTGAAGGTGCGGCTGATCTTCTCTTCGCTCATCGGTTTAGCCGCCTTGGGCGCGCGGTCCGCCGATGCGACTGAAGCGGTCTCGCCCGGTTCGGCAATGGTCACGCTCCCCCTGGCATTGGCCACTTCAATCGCGCCGACCGAGCCGTCCTGATCAGGGAGGAGAACAACGAGGTTGCGGGAGGCGCAGCCGGCAAGAAAAGCGGCCAGCGCCAGGCAAAGCAGAATAGGGACAGAGTGTTTCATGGCTTTCTCCGTGTAGGGTGCTGCTATTCGCCGGCTATCTTGGCGGCAAAGCGGGTGCCCCGGATGGCGATGGTGCCCACGGGGGTTTCCAGCTTGATGGACTCCGGAGAGAGTTTGGCGATAACCCCGGACAGGTAGACAAAGGTCCCTTTGACCATTTTTGCCAGCAGGCTGAATCGCCCCTCTCCCGGGAAAAAAAGTACTCCTCGAGGACCAGTTGGCTGCCCGGGCCCAGGGAGAAAATGGTGTTGTCCTCAAGGATGATTCCGGCCGATCCGTCAGCGCCGGTGATGATGCGGTCGCGGGCAAATATTTTCATGCCCTTGTGTGCCGGGATGACGCTGTCCTGCCGATGAACATTGACCGCGCCCTCCAGGTTCTTGAAGGAACCGGCCGGATTCTCCCCGGCGGCAAGCGGGGATGCGGAAACCGTCAGCAACAGCAGCAGCATGCAGAATGTCTTGAACAGGCTACCTCCTTTGTCTGGTACCGCGGTCGTTAATTCCGTCGGCGGGAAGTGTAATTCTTTCCGTTGTTCAGCGTCGGACTGCTGCGCTGAGTTTATTGGCCGGGGTATTCATCAGGCCATTTCATGGAAGTGTGAATGATACGCAATATAACAATCTCGCCGTTGTATTCTGCATAGGAAACGATGAATGGCAGACCGGAAATCACCAATTCCCTTGTGCCTGCAACCCGGCCGGGCCGGCCCATGGTGGGTTGCCCGCTCAGGAGGTAAATGCTGTCCCGGATTTTTTGAGCGACTTTCCGAGCGTTGCCGGGGCTGTCTGCCGCAATATAGTTTACCGCGTTTTCCAGGTTGACCAGCGCTTTCCTGGTCCACCTAATCCGCATTCACGCCCCACTTTTGAAATTCTGCCCGGATCCCTTCGGGAGAGGCAAAGTCGCCATCCCGCATTTCCTCGAGACCGGCGTTAACCTCGCGGATGAACCATTCCTCATAGCTTAAAAAACGTTCAATCGCCTGATTGATAATCCATGTCCGCGACCTGCTCAGGCTTTTGGCCATTGCATCGATCCGGTCCAGTGTCTCGTCTTCCATGCGAATGGTTGTGGTCTTCATATTATTTTCTCCAGACAGGATATTCGTTTGTATTCATATATATTCGTGCAACATATTATATTGTCTGCCGGCAAAAATTGCAATCCGGCCAAATCAATTCGTGCGTCCCCTGAATCCATTCAGCCTGTCACAGCCTCAACCTCTCAAGTTCAAGTCACTTCGGCAGATCCGCCACATAAAGGTCAAAGTGTTTAATGGCTATTAACAATATTCAGCTGAATGATTATTTTTTAAAGCAAGATCAACATAATACGATTTGGAGGTCTTGCCATGAAAATGCCGGTCATAAGTCTCGTGGAATGGCAGAAACGAT
>DSAE01000261.1 GCA_011372855.1 Desulfobacteraceae bacterium | reverse complement strand
GGATGAATTTTGTTATCGTTTTAACCGTAGGTTCTGGGAACCGGAGATGCCTTTGAGATTGCTCAACGCATGCTTGGCTCACACACCTGTAAAAATAGCTGAGTTTGGTTAAGAGCCACTTATAGAAATGATGAAATCCGAACAGCGGGCTTTCCTTGTCATTGATCACCAGGGAGTGGATATGCCGGTAACCCGACAGGTCCTCCGACAACTTCGGGGTTGAGGAATCAGCCAACACCGGCGAAGAGACCTGGGTGGCAAAAAGCATCAACGCGCCGAGCAGGTAACAGATTTTTTTCATGGGTATCCTCCGTTCAGACTGTAAAGTTTGAGTGAACCTGCCTTCGATTTTCCAAATGGCCTGCCACAACGGTATTCAAATTATATGCCAGCCATGGCGTAGCAGATAAATCAGCCCGGAAACCGCCCCGGCACGGGAAAAAGGAACAGATAAAACCTGTCCCGGCCGTCCGGCGTGCCCCGAACCAAATCCTGCAATCCTGTTCAACAGGACACAGGAAGGAAAGAATTGGACAGCAGGTGTCGATCATTGCCATTTCATGAGTGGTTTGAGGGATCCAAGAGGATCCAACTCCGCATGCCAAGAAGCAGCGGTACGGGAATAAAACCGTCGTTGATCTTCTCCGGTTCATTCACCTGGAGGAGTGATGAACAGGAAGGACGACGCGGCAGGCGGAAAACAACTGGCAAATATCTTATTCTCCTGCTAAAAATACGGAGACTTTGGCCGGCTTCCCGCTGGGTGGCATCCGCCGGGATCGGGGCCGGAAACGACGGGGACGCCGTCCCCAAAACGTGACAAATGAGCTGGTATGGATCTTCCGGTCATCGATCCGCCGATCTTCCCCCGCTGGGTCTGGATCGAGGAAATTACCTATTCCCATATCATCATCGCCACGGTGATCAATACCCTGGTCCTGCTGGCCCCGATCTACGAGTATATCGGCATGCGGCGCCAGGACCCCCGCTATGACCGGCTGGCCAAGGGATTCATTACCTTTTCGCTGATTCTGTTTTCGCCCGGGGCGGCGCTGGGCACCGGCATCCCGATGTGGATCATGGGCACCTATCCGGAATTCTGATCCCGCTGGGCCAATCTTTTCTTCTGGCCCCTGGTGGCGCAGTTCGGCTTTTTTCTCGGCGAGGTGATCTTCCTCTTTTTCTTCTATTACCTCACCTGGGACAAACTCAGGGACCGCAAGCGGCTCCATATCTTTCTCGGCTGCGTGGCCGCGATGTTCACCCTTTCGGTCCAGTTCGTCTGGGACGCCCTCGGCAGCTACATGCTGACCCCTTCCGCCGCCCTGCCGATGATCAACCAACCGGTGGCGTGGTCGACCGCCGCCTTTTTCAATCCCGGCTTTCCCTTTCTCTTCCTGCATCGCTTCTTTGGCAACCTGAGCTATGTCATGCTGCTCGCCGGCGGGATTTTCGCGGTCTGCGCCCTCAGGACAAAGGAGGCAGAACAAAAGGAATACTGGTCCTTTGCCTCGCGGGTCACATTTCCCCTCGGCTTCCTGGCCTTTTTCGCCATGCCCCTGATCGGCTGGGGCTATGCCTCGGTCATTCAGCAGCACGCCCCGGTCGCTTTTCATGCCATCATGGGCGGGCATGTTTCCCTCCACTTCACGGTCAAAATGGTCCTGGCCGGAACCATGGTGCTCCTGGGGTCCGCCTGGCTTTTTGCCGGAAGGAAACATTTGTGGCTGCGGCTTGCGGTCACCGCCGGTCTGATCCTGACCCTGCTGGTGTTCCTGGCCCACCCGCCACTGCGGGCGCTGACTGAAAGCCCAACCGTGTGGTTCGCGGGGCTTGCGGCAATCTTCACCGCCCTCCTTCTCTCATTATGGCTGTTTGCCCCCAGGCTCAAGGAACGGCACGAATTCTGGCAGTGGACCAAGCTGGCCATCGGCCTGCTTGCCTTCAGCGCCTTCCTGATCGGCGGTTTCGTCCGGGAGCGGAGCCGCAGTCCCTACACAGTCTACGGGGAGATCGTCAAGCCGGAAGTGGAGGAGCGGGAGGCGGACCGCTTCCTCTTCTATGGCAAGTGCCTGGGCTGCCATGCCCCGGGCGAACTGAAAAAGCCCCGGGCAGCGGACTGGCGCGAACGGGTCGCCATTGAACGGCAGCGGCCGGAACTTGACCTCACCGACGAGCAGGCCACACGCGTCGTCCGCTACCTGGAGGATGACTACCGATGACCCCAGGCCATATCGAATTTCCGATCATCGGCGCCAAATGGTTCATCGGCCTGACCGCCCTGTCACACATAGTCGTGGCCTCGCTGGCCATAGGCTTCGCCTTCATCGTCACCGCCGCCCAGATTGTCGGCTACCTGACCAGGGACCGCTCCTGCGACCTGGTCGCCAAGCAGGTCCAGCTGCTGCACGTCTGCGTCTACAACATCGGCACCATTGTCGCCGTCGGGTTTATCTTCGGTCTCTCGGGCCTGTTCCCGCAATTCTGGAGCCAGCTCTTCGTCCATCAGTTCTGGACCCTGATGCTCGAGGAACTTCTCTTCTTCATGCTCGCCACCACCCTGAGCCTGCACTATTTTTTCTGGGACAGGCTGTGGGGCCACAAGAAAATGCATATTTTCCTGGGCGCCCTGCTCACCCCCTTCTTCCTGCTGCAGTTCTACCTGATCAACGGCATCGGCTCCTTCATGCTGACCCCGGGCTTTGCCGAGGGCCAGGCGAGCCTCTCGCAAGGCATACTCGGATGGGACAAGCAGGCCTTTTACAACCCTTCCTTTCTGATGCTCACCCTGCACCGCGCCTTTGTCAATTTTTCCTACGGCGGCTTCATGGTCGCTGGCCTGTGCGGCTGGCAACTCTTCAAAAAACACCCGGAAAACGTGGCCGGCGCCTATGAAAAAGCCGGCCGGCTCTCCTTCACCCTCGGCTTCATGGCCTTTCTGACCCTGCCGGTCATCGGCTACTTCTATGCCCATGTCATCAAGTACGAGGCCAACGAAGCCTTTGTCAATCTCATGTGGGGCAGGGGCGACATCATCGCCGGCGGCATCGACTGGTGGTGGGTCAAGCATCTCGCCGTCGCGGCCATTTTCGGCATGACCATGAACTATTTCTGGCGCCAGCGCAAGGAGCCGCAGGCCCTGTTGTCCGTACCGGGTATCATGGTGGCCTCGATCTCCCTGTTTTACCTCATGTTCTACCTGGCCATGGGCATGATCATGACCTACGCTTTCTTCTGGTGGATGGTTTTCACCGCCATCGGCGGCGCCCTGCTGGCCCGCCATCGGCGGCACTATCACGGCGGGTCGCCCCGGGCTCTCTTCACCACCGTCGCCATCTTTTCCCTGCTGACCGTGGTCCTGGGGGGCTACGCCCGGGAAGCGGCCCGGCCGCGGTTCGTCGACCGGATCTCCCATTACGATTCGATCTATGTCCCGCACGAACGGCAGCCCTACCTGATGCTGCCCATCGGGCCGGATGAAATCCCTGCCCCGCCGGCGGAGCCGGTGAAAACGCCCGAGCCGGTCAGGCTGATCCGCCAGAAATGCATCAGCTACCACACCCTGGAACGGGTCAAGAACTACCGGGCCGCCGACTGGCCGCTGATCGTGCGGCAGATGCGGGCCTACGGGCTTCGGCTTTCGACTCTGGAAGAGACGATGATCGTCGACTACCTTGAATCAGGTGAACCCTATTGAGGAAACCGGAGCGGTGAGCGCTGAACAATCGGAACAGAAGCAGGAACAGGCCGCGGTGGAAGCGGAAAAGAAAACGCCCGCGGCAAGGAGCGCCGTCGCCCACCCCTGGGAGGCGGAACTGGACAGCTATCCCCTGCGCCCACCGGAAGAAGATCCCGGCTGGGCGGTCAAAACCGTGAAGATATGGCTGTGGACGGCAATTGCTTTGGGGGTCTTTATCCTGGCCCTGCTCGTGCTCGGCTATTTTTATGATTAGGCGGACGGGTCGCCGATGAAGACGGCAAAGCGAATCCTTCTGCTGGCGCTCAAGGTGGTGGTGCTCTATTTCACCGCCCAACTGGCTCTTCTGCAGGTCCCCGAACTGCGCTACGACCTGAGCGACAGAACGCCGGCACCGGTCACATCGACCGCGGAGCTGGAAGACCTCGTCGTCCACCGCCCGGTTTTTGCCGCGGTGCACGGCCGCGCCGATTTCGGCAACGCCTTTACCTACCAGTGCTACGGCCTCACCTTCACCTATTTCACCATCAGGCCCTACGGGCTGCGCATCGTTGCCCGCACCCACGACCGGGTGACCGACGAGTGGACCCAACTGGACCGGTTCCTCGGCAAGCTGCGGCCGTTCAAGGAGCAGCCCTTTTCCTACCGCATCGAGGAAATCTTCCGGGAAAAACACGACCTCATCATCCCGGCCGATGCCTATTTCCTTGCCCTTGACGACGTGCCGGAGGTCAGCGGCTGGCAGATCGGGGCAATTGTGTTTTCCGTCCTGCTGTGGTTCGCGCTGTTCTATTTCTTTTTTCTCTACCGCGGCACCCTGTTCACGGATGGACCCGGGAGGAAAAGGACCGGCAAGGAACAATCGCCGCGTTAGGGGAAAGGAAGGAACGCCACCGTCTCCGTCCTCATGAATAACATAACGGTAGATCAACTATATAGCGTTGATGGTTGTACCATGTATTTCTGGCTTTTCCACGAGTTCAAAGCCCAATTCAGCCGCCCGCCTTTTCAGATTTTTGGTAATT
>DSAE01000043.1 GCA_011372855.1 Desulfobacteraceae bacterium | reverse complement strand
CATGACCAGACTGGTCTTGCCCGAATCAGCCGCCAGGGAGAGATTCGTCTTGTCGGCATGAAACCGCAGCAGTTCTCCGCCCCCGCCGTTTCCCAGGAAAAACAGGGCCGGAAGTTCCGTGGGTCTGGAAGTCTGGACCAGCTGCATCGGACTGGTGTCCCCTTTCTTCTGCCGCTGGTACCCCTTGAGGATGAAGCTTTTGAACCCTCCGCCCTGTTCGGCGATAACAGCCTTATAATACGGCGTATCAACGGTGATGTCCCGGGCCGTCGGATCGGGCCGGGCTTCGCCGGTCGAAAGCGGCGGCAGCGGGCCGGTGATATCCTGGCCCGGGACCGCCTCGCTCAGGGGCTGCTCCGGGACCGCCGCCTGCTCCTGGGTTTTCGTGGGTTGAATCGGTTTTTCAACGGGAACAAAGAAATACTGATACCCGATCAGTATGACAAATGAGATGACGATCGCCAGAAAGGCCCTGTACAAATCCATAGGAATACCTCTATAAAATTGCGTTAACCGCCCGCGGTCATTCCGCCTCCCGGCGAACCCGTGCTCCCTGTCCGGGTCACGAGTGTCCGCCCGGGCCGGTCAACCACTCATTTGACCGGGTCATATCCGCCCCGGGCGAACGGATGGCAGCGAAGCAGACGCCACAACGCCAGCAGCAGGCCGCGTAGAACGCCATGCTTCTTCACGGCGTCGATGGCATACTGGGAACAGGTCGGGGTGAATCTGCAGCTGGGAGGGAGAAATGGGGAGATATAATGTTTATACCACCTGAGGATCGCCACGCAGAAACGGGCGAACCTCCCCGTGGCCGGCCCGGCGGCTGACCTTGCCGGTTCGTCCCCGGCCCGGCGGACATGGTCACACTTCATGCCGGCAGGATATCCCGGGGCAGACCAGGTCGGCAACCGCGGTCTGCAATGATCCCGTTGATGTGAACCGGAAATCGGGAGAGACGGTAACAACTATATCGCATTGCTGCGGAAACAGGTCGCGCCGCAGCCGAAAGACCTCGCGAATCAACCGCTTGATCCTGTTCCGGCGCACCGCGCCCTTGATCACCCTGTGGACGCTTATTCCAAGCCGGCTGCCGGAGAGCTCGTTGCCCACAAAAACCAGTGTGAACCCCGATCCCTTCAGCCGCTTTCCCCGGCGGTATACCAGCATAAACTCCCATGATTTCCGCAGGAGAGCCTGCTTAGGGAGTCCAAATCTTTTCACGGATTCACGCTGACAGGCGTTTTCTTCCCTTCGCCCTCCGGTTGCTGATGACGGCCTGGCCGGCACGGGTGCTCATCCTTTTCCGGAACCCGTGGGTGCGTTTGCGTTTTGTATTGCTTGGCTGAAATGTTCTTTTGCTCATCGTTCACATTCCTCTTTTTGTCTCTTCCGCATCAAGCAAGCCGTCAACCTGTGAAGACATAAATAATCCGCGCCAAAACCGGGGGGCGGACGGGATCCGCTTCAATTGCCCGCGCCGTTGACTGACTCTTGCGGGAACTTCAACTGAAACATTCCTGGCCGCGGATTTTCAGCTTGCCATTTACATTATGAAAATTTTGTATTTTAATCACACGGCAACTTTTATGTCAAACAATAAGTGCTGGCTGGCTAAAATATACCCAGCCAACAAAAATTACGGGAGACGAATACGGGAATGCGTTACCAGGACATTGACTGGAACCGCCTCTGGCAGCTTGAGCGGCAGAAAAAATCCAGGAAGAGCAAAACGGCCGCCGACTGGGACCGGAAAGCCCCCGCCTTCGCCAAGCTCAATGAAAGATCGACCTATAATGAAAAATTCATCCAGCTGCTCAAGCCCGAGCCGTCCTGGACGATACTTGACGTCGGCAGCGGGCCGGGGACCCTGGCCATTCCCCTGGCAAAACAGGTCCGCCACGTCACGGCCCTTGATTTTTCGGCCGGCATGCTTGATGTTCTCGAACAAAGGGCCGGAGAACTGGAAATCGCCAACATCACCACCCGCCGGCTTTCCTGGAGCGAAGACTGGGAGCGCCATTCCGTCGACCGGCATGACGTTGCCATCGCCTCCCGCTCGCTCTCGGTGCCGGATCTCAGGGCCTGTCTTGCGAAGCTCAGCGATTTCGCCCGCAGGGAAGTCGTGGTCACCGATCGCGTGGGACCCGGGCCCCTTGACCCGGACGCCTTTCAAGCCGTCGGCCGAGGGCTGGAAACGGGGCCGGATTATATTTTCACGGTCAATATCCTGTACCAGATGGGATTCCTTGCCGCCGTCGACTTCATCCGCCTGGAAGACAGCCACCGCTATCGTTCCTTTGAGGAGGCGGTGGAGAACTATATCTGGATGTTTGCCGATCCCACCGAAGGTGAACGAAGGAAGCTTGAGGACTATGTCCGCTCCATCGCCCGCCGGGAAAGCGACTCCCTCATTACCCTGCATCCCCGCCATGTCACCACCTGGGCCTTCATCCGCTGGAATCCCGCCCTCCGGCGGCCATGAAAAGGTGCTGTTGCAAATGATGTCTGTTCTATCTATACTCCCGGCCATGAATCGGTTGCGCGGCAGGCGCAATACATTGAACAAACTGACAGGAGCTTCAACCCCGTGCGGATCATGATCGTCGGCGCCGGCCTGGTCGGCCAGTACCTGTGCCAGAAATTTTCCTCCGAGGGTCGGGAAGTGGTCCTGATCGACCGGGACAAGAGCAAGCTCCAACGGATCGAGAAGGAGCTGAACATCATGACCGTGGTCGGCTCGGGCGCCTCGGCCCGCATTCTCGCCGAGGCCGGAATCGCCAGAACCGATCTGTTCATCGCCGTCACCGACAGCGATGAGGTCAACCTGGTGGCCTGCATCATGTCGCGCCAGTACGATGTGAAGACCCGGATCGCCCGGGTCAAGCACGAGGACTTCCTGACTCCCGGGCTCTCGCTCAACGAGGAGGCCCTCGGCATCGACCTGATCATCAGCCCCGACTGGGCCATGGTCGAGGCGATCATGCAGTTGACCCATGCCTCCGAGGCCCTGTACACGGCCGAATTCGCCAACGGCGAGGTCCTGCTCATCGGCTACCAGATCCATGAGAACAATCCCTTCATCGGCATGTCGCTCTTCGAGCTCGGCCAGCATCACGCCACCCATCAATATGTCATTACGGCGATCATCCGTGACGGGCGGACATTCATTCCCCACGGCGCCAGCACCCTTCAGGCCGGGGACCGCATCTACCTGATGATCCTGAGGAAAGACATGGCCCGGATGGAGCAGCTGTTCAACCTGGCCAGCCATCTGCCCCGCAAGGTTTTCATCATCGGCGGCAGCAACATCGGCTACATGGTCGCCCGCCAGCTTGAAGAACTGAACATCGATGTCAAGCTGGTTGAAGAGGACCGGCAGCGCTGCGATTTCCTTTCCGAGAACCTCGGCCGCAGCATCGTCCTCAATTTCGATGGCCTCGACGCCCACGACCTTCTTGACGAGGGCATTGAATCTGCCGACCTGGTCATCGCCGTCACCGGCTCGGACACGACCAACATCCTCTCCAGCCTGCTGGCCAAGCATCACGGCGCCAAACGCTGCATCACCAAGATAACCCGGCATGATTTCGTGCCCATGCTCGGCAAGCTCGGCATCGATGTCGCTCTCAGTCCCCGCCAGGTCGCCGCCGACATGATCCTGCGATATGTCCGTCGCGGATCGATCATTTCCGTCGCCACTATCCTGGACACGGATGCCGAGGTCATGGAAGTGATCGTGCCGGAGCACGACTCCTTCGACCAGGTGCCGATCAAGGACCTGGCCTGCCCGCCCGGCCTTCTGATCGGCGCCATTGTCCGTGAGGGTCAGGCATTCATCCCCACAGGCGGCACGGTGATCAAGCCGGGAGACAGCCTGGTCACATTCTTCACCAGAGACGTGGCCAGGGACGTGGAAAAGTTCTTTTCCCCGGCTGACTGATTCCCTGCAGCAGAGACCGTCCAACCCCAACGGAACCGCGTATGCGAATCGGTGGCGTCCTCAATCTTCTCGGCAAGCTGCTGCTCATTCTGTCCATGATGCTGCTGACGCCGCTGCCGTTCAGCCTCTACTATCACGACGGCATGGTGAACGACTTTGTCATCTGCTCCGGGCTCGGTCTGGTCACCGGCGGACTGCTGACCGTCCTTTTTCTCCCGGAGGAGGAACTCGGCTACAAGGACGGGTTTGCCATCGTCACCTTCAGCTGGCTGAGCCTGGGGCTGCTGGGCGCCCTGCCCTATTATTTTTCCGGATACATTCCGGGCTTTGTCGACGCCTTTTTTGAATCCGTGTCCGGCTTCACCACCACCGGTTCGACCATTCTGGCCGACATCGAGGTCCTGCCCAGGAGCCTGCTCTTCTGGCGGGCCTTGACCCAGTGGCTGGGCGGCATGGGAATCATCGTCCTGACCCTGGCCATACTTCCCCTGCTCGGCATCGGCGGCATGCAACTGTTCCAGGCCGAGGTGCCCGGGCCGACCAAGGACAGGCTTGCCCCGCGGGTCCAGGATACCGCCCGGATTCTCTGGAGCGTCTACCTGGTCATGACCGCTGCCGAAACCATGCTGCTGATGCTGGGGGGAGTCGACTTTTTCAACGCCCTGACCCATTCCTTCACCACTCTCGCCACCGGCGGCTTCTCCAACTTCAATGCCTCCATCGCCCAATACCCGTCGCCGTATATCCAGTCGGTTTTTATTCTGTTCATGTTTCTGGCCGGGGT
>DSAE01000063.1 GCA_011372855.1 Desulfobacteraceae bacterium | reverse complement strand
TCCTGGGCACGGCGATCCTCAACAATTCAATGACCCTGTTCATCGACATCTACCGGCTGGTGGAAAAAATTGATCCGGAGTACAGGGAAAGGCGCGCCGCAAGGGACAGCCTGGCCGGCGAGGAGGACAGAGGCAGGGGCCCAGCCAGGATACTGCTTCTCGAGGATATAGCGTTCTTCCGCCAACTGATAAAAGGCTACCTGAACGAGAAGGGATACGAGGTGGTTGACTGCAAAAACGGCAGGCTTGGACTGGAAGAACTGGAAAATAATGATTTCGACCTTATCGTCTCCGATCTCGAAATGCCGGTCATGAACGGCTGGCAGTTCATCGACGGTGTGCGCCGGTCCCCGGAGAAAAACGACATCCCGGCCGTGGCGCTCACTTCGCTGGACACGGAGGAGGCCCGGCGGAAAACGCTGGAGAGCGGCTTTGATTATTTTGAGATAAAACTGGACCGGGAACATTTTCTGCAAACGGTGGCCACCGCCCTGCAGAATCATCATGATTCCTCCCCGTCCTGATTGCGCAGCCGGGGACAATCGACAGCACAACGGAAAAGAAGAATGAAATCCACCTTGACCAGGGCAACCCGTGCCAATCCCGGGGAGAAGCAAACCGATGACAACCGGACACACAGGTATTGCACGTTCCGTTTATCCGGACGATTATTCGGCGTTGACATCCGGGATGTGAAGGAGATCAACACGGAAATAAACATCACCCCGATCTTTCACGCCCCAAGGGAGATAAAGGGGTATATCAATATCCGCGGTCAGATCTACCTCCTCTTTGACCTGCGCGCCCTGTTCTCCCTCCCCGAAAAGGACATCGACAAGGACAGCCGCGTCGTTCTCTTCATGCCGGAGATCGGCAACCTGTGCGGCATTCTGGTGGACAGCATCGAGGACGTCATAACGGTTGACGAGAACCTGATCGAGAACCGCCGCCGGCAGGAGCGGGAGGCACCGGACGGCATCGAGCGCCGCAACGTCGATATCGGCGAGGGTGTCTGCAAACTCAAAGACGAACTGCTCATCATCCTCAATGCCGAAAGGCTGGTACGGTCAATCGGCAGTGCCGGCAAGCTCCAGTACAAGGCCTGACCATGAGCCCGCAGACGAAAATCAGAATTCTCATAGTCGACGACTCCAGAATTTTTCGGACCGCCGTCCAGGAGGCCCTGGCGGGGGAAAAGGACTTCGAGGTCGTCGGTTCGGTCTGGAACGGCATCAAGGCAATGGAATGCATCCGGTCCGCGCCTCCCCACGTCGTTACCCTGGACATTCAGATGCCGGAAATGGATGGGCTGGAAACGCTGGAAGCGATCCAGAAAATCAACGCCAACCTGCCGCCCGGCCGGCGGATAGGCGTTATCATGCTGAGCTCTCACACCCGGAGGGGCGCCGATATAACGGTGAAAGCCCTTGAAATGGGCGCCTTTGATTTCATCCCCAAGCCCGAGGGCACGAGCCTGCGGGAAAATCTCGACCTGCTGGGCCTTCAGCTCGCTGTGAAAATCAGGAATTACGCCGCCGTCTCCCTTCCCGAGTTCCGCTTGCGGAGCCCGGAAGCCATTGCTCCGGCCACACCGGTTCGTACCAGGCGGGAGACAGCCTCCCGGGGGATCGAGGCGCTCATGATCGGAGTTTCCA
This sequence comes from Desulfobacteraceae bacterium, assembly GCA_011372855.1. Taxonomy (GTDB): domain Bacteria; phylum Desulfobacterota; class Desulfobulbia; order Desulfobulbales; family Desulfobulbaceae; genus UBA10518. The sequence continues at coordinate 3,076 of DSAE01000063.1, read as the reverse complement.
CCGGCGGTCCCAAAGCCCTGACGGAAATCCTCCCCCCCCTCTGCGCCGGCATCGACGTGCCTGTCTTCATCGTTCAGCACATGCCGCCCACGTTCACCCAGTCCCTGGCAAAAAGCCTGAACGCCAAGTGCCGGTACCAGATCACCGAAGGAGCCGATGGCGACATTGCCGCCCGCCGCCGCGCATACATCGCTCCGGGCGGCAGGCACATGGTGCTGGAAAAAACGGGGGGGGAGACACGGATCGTCATCCATGACCTGCCGCCGGAGAAAGGATGCCGGCCGTCCATTGACCTGCTGTTCCGCTCCGGAGCCGAAGTGTTCGGCCGCAACGTCATCGGGGTGATTCTCACCGGCATGGGCACGGACGGAACGGAAGGCGCGAAGGAACTCAAGCGTGAAGGAGCTCTGATCATTGCCCAGAACGAAGAAACCAGTGTGGTATGGGGCATGCCGGGCAGCGCCAAGGCCGCCGGCGCGGTTGACGACGTTCTGCCGCTGCAGGACATTCCCAAGGCCATTGTCTCCCTTGTTCAGCACAAGAATCCGTTCCGCTGACCGCACCCGGCCGGGCCGCATCTGATCCTGCCCCGTCTGTCCCCTGAATCCCCTGCCGGTTCAAGCAGCGGGCGTTTGGAGCAAGGCCGGGTCTTTACCGCCTGCTGGTCCCCTGCTGCCCGGGGAATCCTCGGCAATGGCAGCCGGGCAAGGCACCCGGCTTGACATCTGGTTTTTTTTTCACCTATTATGCGTACAGCATCACCCGTACGCCGTAAACGCTGCCCTTCGGGCCACTTGATGGAGCCGATTGCATGACCACTGAACACAGACGTTTCAGCCGCATCCCTTTTAAGGCAAAAGCCGAATTGCTGCTGCCTGACGCATCATACCCTGTCGAGGAGATAAGCAACCTGAGCGTCGGCGGGTGTCTGCTCCCCCTTTTTCTGGAAATTGAGCCAGGTTCACCCTGCGGTATACGGATCATGCTCGAGGGAACCGCCGAGGGAATGTCGATCCGGGCGGAGGGAAAGGTGATCCGCGCAACGGAGGACGGGGTGGCGCTCCAGTTTACCCGCATCGATCCCGACAGCCTTTTTCACCTGCAGAACATTATCCGCTACAACGCCGCCGATGCCGACCGCATTGAACTTGAACTGTCGCAGCATCCGGGACTCAAGTAGGACCATAGCATGGAGCTGAAACCGTGAAAAAACTGATCAGCAGCCACGGAGATCCGCCCCCTTTTCAACCGGCCGGGACCACCTTTCCCTTCCGGTCCGTCCCGGATGAACCGCGGCATTTCCCCTGGAAAAAAGGGGCGTGATGATCTCCCTGGAGGAATTTCATCTCATTCGGGATTATATCGAGAAGCACTGCGGCATCTACCTTTCCGACGAAAAGGTCTATCTGGTTGAAACCCGGTTGACCGCCCTGATGTTCGAGCAGGGTTGCAAATCGTTCCGGGAGCTGTATCAAAAAGCCGTCCTGGACAGGACCCATGTCCTGCGGGACAAGATCATCGAAAACATCACCACCAACGAGACCTACTGGTTCCGCGACCTGCATCCCTTCGGCATCCTCGATGAGGTGCTCTTTAAACACTATGCGGATGAGATAACCGCCGGCAGAAAAGACAAGATCCGGATATGGTGCTCCGCCTGCTCAACGGGACAGGAGCCCTACTCCATCGCCATGACCTTTCGGGAATTCATGCGGGAAAATCATCGGCTCCGGCCGGATCATATCGAGATTACCGCTTCGGACATCTCCTCCACCGTGCTGTTCATCGGCAAAATGGGCAGGTACGACAACCTGTCCATGTCCCGGGGCCTTTCGGAGGAATTCAGGGACCGGTACTTCGTCAGGGGCGACAAGGTCTGGACCATAAAGGATGAAATCAAGCAGATGGTGAAATTTCAGAAACTGAACCTGCAGGAGAATTTCCATCATCTCGGCAGGCAGGATATCGTCTTCTGCCGCAACATTCTCATATACTTTTCAACGGAGTTCAAACAGAATATTCTCAGGCGCATAGCCTCGCTTCTGCGGCCCAATGGCTATCTTTTTCTCGGCGCGTCCGAGTCGATCATCATGTACACCCAGGAATATGAAATGCTGAGACATGCCATGGGCCTTTATTATCAAATCAAACAGAATGAGGAAAAGCACCATGCGTATTCTGTCCGTTGATGATTCAGCAGCTACCCGCCAATTCATTAAAAAAGCGGTGGACGTCCTTGGTTTCGAGTTTCTCGAGGCGGCCGACGGCAGGGAGGGACTTGAAATTCTCAAGCGGGAAAACGGCAGGATCGATCTGATCCTCCTTGACCGGCACATGCCGGTGATGGACGGCATGGCGATGCTTGAGGAGCTGAAGGCCGACGACAAACTCAGGATGATACCGGTGACCATGGTCACCGTTGAAGTGGAGCGGGCCGAAATACAGAGGGCCATAGCCTGCGGGGCGAAAAATTACCTGATCAAGCCCTTTACCCAGGAAAACCTCATCGGCAAGATCCTGGAAGGCCTGAACATAGCCCCGTAATGTATTCGACAATGCAAAAAGGGAGGCACGGCGGACAATTGCCGTGAGCAGGGGGCGGCGGGAGGAAGACAACGGGGCCGCCGGCATCGCCGCCCTTTGCCCTGCCCTCAAGTAAAACATCCATGCAGGAATAAAAAGTGCGGAGCGGCTGCTCCACGTTTTCTCCCTGGCCGGGCCGGGAATGAAACCGGTCAATAGTTGGGGCTGGTTTTCACCTTCTCAATCGCCTCTCGAACGACTTTTTCCACTTCGTCATTCTTGACCCGTTCGTTGAACACAATCGTTCCTTCCTGAACATAGCGCGGCGGAAGGCTGTTGAGGGCCAGGGCGTATATATCCTGGATATCGAGGGCTTCAGGCTCCCAATCGTCGCTGGCTGCCAGAATTTTTTCCATGGCCTGGATAACCCGTTTTTCGTTCTTGTTGCATATGCGGCTCAGATCAACGAATCGGAGCCATCGATCTTCTTTGTTCTGTCTGTCCGTCATGTCCAGCTCGTCTATAACCTGAGAAAATTGTATATATTATTATC
>DSAE01000060.1 GCA_011372855.1 Desulfobacteraceae bacterium | reverse complement strand
TTTTGAAAGGCTGCCGATGGCTTCTACACTGGAGGACTACGAGGCCCTGCTGCCGTGGAATGTTACTCCGGAGCAATTGAATGCGCCGGACAACCTGGGTGTGGTTGCTTAGGCGCTTACATTAAACACAAACAGGATCCCATATTTTAAGGAATGAATCGATTATGGCAAAATGTACCATCTGCACTTCCCGGAAAGGGAAACGGAAATGCAAAACAACCGAAACTTTTATCTGTAGCTTGTGCTGCGGAGAATCCCGTACAGAGGGGAAATGCGCTGGCTGCTCCTTTTTCAAGCCGGCAGCCGCCACCCGGAATTACCGGAGTGTCCCCTATTTCACGACCCAGGAAATGGCGGACAATCCTATTCATGAGCGTATCGCTGATGTGATTGAGTCAACCCTCTGTCAAGTTTGGGCAAAAGACCCTCAAAATGTGAACGACAGGACAGCGGCCCGTTTGGTTGAACTGATGATCGACAAGTATCACTTCAATGACGAAGCGCCACAGGCGGACTCACCTGTACAGGAGGAAGGGTTCCGCTTGTTTTTGCAGGAAACCGGCAAAACGTTTTCGCAGATTCACCCTGAGCAGGTGGTCAAGGTTTTGGCGGCTGTTTACCGGTCCATTCAGCGCCGGACAATCGGCGGCGCCAGTTACCTTCAATTTGTCAGCCAATTCACCGGCATCAATCCAGGTGTCTGAGCTCAAAACGATGGCGAAAACCATGAGACATAAATGGGCGTTCACCAGTCGTTTCCGAAAACAGGCGTTTGGCTGGCGGGGGTCTGCGACGGCTGTTCAGCGGGTGAAGGAAGCGGTTGCGGAAATCAAGGCCGCGATCCGTAAGGACGCGCTGCTTGGGGCGGAAGGGGCTGTTTTGTTTCTGGAGAAGGTCTCTCCGGCCCTGGAGCAGATTAATAGCTCCTCCGGGGCCATCGGCACGGCGGTCAACAATGCCATCGAGGTGCTGGTTCCCATCATGGGCGAGGCGCCGGCGGACACCAAGCTCCGCCAGAAATGGCTGGATCGTCTCTGGAAGGCCATCGAAGAAGACGACATCCCGTATATCGAACTCCTTCCCGATCACTGGGGCGCTCTCTGCAAATCTCCCGACCTTGCATCACAGTGGGCCGATGACCTGATGACGCCGGTGCGAATCACCTGGTCAGCGGACAGAAGAGCCGGCGGCGGATATTTCAAAGGGACGTCGGCCTGCCTCAGCGCTTTGCTTGCTGCGGGGCGATACAAGGAAATTCTCGAACTGCTGGCCCTTGCGCCATATACATTCTGGCATGACCGGCAATGGTGTGTAAAAGCCCTGCTGGCCATGGGGAAGAAGGCCGAGGCCCTGCGTTATGCCGAGACTCCCGTGGCTTGAATGAACCGGATCAAGTCATCAGCGCGGCCTGCGAAGAGATCCTGCTGGCCGGCGGCCTGGCAGAAGAAGCTTACGGCAAATATGCAATCGAGGCCAATCAGAAGACAACCTGCCTGGCCACTTTCCGGGCCATCGCCAAAAAGTATCCCCATAAAGAGCCTGGTAATATCCTCGCCGATCTGGTGGCAAGCTCACCGGGCAATGAGGGAAAGTGGTTTGCCGCGGCAAAATCAGCAGGCCTGCTGCGTGAGGCAATCAGCCTTGCCAACCGGAGTCCATGCGACCCAAGGACGCTCACCAGGGCGGCCCGGGATATGAAAGACAAGGAGCCTCCTTTTGCCGCTGAGGCGGGAATCGCGGCCCTGCGCTGGTTGATCGCCGGTCATGGATACGAAATTACCACGCTGGATGTGCTGGATGCCTATAAATTCACCCTGGAAGCGGCGGCAAATGATGGATGTTTGCCGGATATTCAAGACCGCATAAGGAAAATGGTTGCCGACGACAAATCAAGCGATCAATTTGCCGGCAAGATTATTCGGCACGAACTTGAACGCCTAGTCTGAAAAATACGAGCGGAGGATTCCCCCATAAAAACGGAAGGCCGTGCATGACTCCACCGTAGTTGCTTGTGGCAAGTCCGGATGAAACAACATAGGAAGGCGGCGGCATGGCCCTCTATCCCGGTTTCGCGGCTGGAGGGTAAGAGCTGCTTTCGCCATTGGCGGCAAGGCCGACACGGCCTTGCCGGATTCTAAAATGAGCGTCATTCTATTTGATCGGAGGTGAGCCACATGTTCGGGAAAAAGCGGAACAGGGAGCAGAAGCGCCTTGAGGCCCGGCGGCAAGGCCATGAGGACTGGCATCTCTGGGGACCATACCTGAGTGAACGGGCCTGGGGCACGGTGCGGGAAGACTATAGCCCCACCGGCAAGGCCTGGGAATATTTCGATCACGACCAGGCCCGTTCCCGCGCCTACCGCTGGAGTGAAGACGGCCTTGGCGGCATCTGCGATGCCGGGCAACGGTTGTGCCTGGCCCTGGCGCTCTGGAATGGAAGTGATCACATCCTCAAGGAGCGGATGTTCGGTCTCACCGGCAACCAGGGCAATCATGGCGAGGATGTCAAGGAGTGCTTTTTTTATCTGGACGCCACCCCCAGCCACAGTTTTCTCAAATATCTTTACAAGTACCCGCAAGCTCCATTTCCCTACTCTTCCCTGGTGGAAGAAAACAAACGCCGTTCGCGCACCGATCCGCCGTATGGCATCATCGACACGGGAGTTTTTACGGAAAACCGTTACTGGGACGTGGAAATTACCTATGCCAAGGAATCCCCGGATACTATTTTCGCCAGAATAAAGGTCAGTAACCGGGGACCGGAGGCCGCCACCCTGCACCTGCTGCCCAGCCTTTGGTTCCGGAATACCTGGTCCTGGGGCGATTCCGAGCAAGACAAAAAACCACGCATCCAAATAGCCGATACGAGAAAGGCTGCCTGGGCCGTTGAAGCAAAACATCCAACCCTTGGCAGCTATTTCCTCTATGGTGAGCAACAGGCGAAAAGCCTGTTCACCGAGAACGAAACGAATATGGAACGGCTTTTTAATGCAGTTAATGCCTCGCCCTATGTAAAAGATGCCTTTCACCGATTGCTTATCCACGGAGAACCTGGCGCGGTGAATCCAGACCAAACCGGGACCAAGTTTGCCGCTTGGCATGAGATTACCTGCAGTCCCGGTGACGAAGCCGTAGTGGAGTTGGTGCTGACCAGTAGGGCCGGAAAGGATCCCTTTGCCGGTTCAGAAGCCGTTTTTGGTGAGCGACGGCAGGAAGCAGACGACTTTTACGCGGCGTTGGTTCCGGGTGCAAATCCCGAAGACGCCCTTATCTTCAGGCAGGCCATGGCCGGGATGCTCTGGGGCAAGCAGTTTTTTAATTTCGATGTAAGCCGCTGGCTGGACGGCGACCGGTTTCCTCCTCCTGAAAAGCGCAAGCTGGGACGCAACCGAAACTGGCGACATTTACGGGCCGCGGACATTATCTCCATGCCGGACAGTTGGGAGTACCCTTGGTTCGCCGCCTGGGATTTGGCGTATCATTGCATGGTGTTTGCCCATCTTGATGTTGATTTTGCCAAGGAGCAGATTGAATTGCTGCTTACCCATCGCTATCTTCACCCCAACGGCCAGTTGCCGGCATATGAATGGGATTTCGGCGATGACAACCCGCCCATCCATGCGGTGGCGGCCTTGAAGGTTTTTCGCGCCGAACGTAAACAAAGGGGTAAAGGCGATCTCCATTTTCTCCGCCGCGTTTTTCATAAACTGATCATGAACTACACCTGGTGGTTGAACCGCAAGGATAACGACGGGTTGAACGTCTTCGAAGGCGGGTTCATGGGGCTGGACAATATTTCCGTTTATGACCGCTCCAAGCCTCTCCCGCCCGGCTTTAGTCTGAAACAGGCCGACGCCACCGGCTGGATGGCCATGTTTGCCCTGAACATGACGGCCATGGCTCTGGAACTGGCGCAGGAAATGGATGGATACGAGGAGATGGCCATTCAGTGCTATCAGCAGTTTCTCGCCATAGCCAATGCCATTGCCGGTCATGCCTCCACGAATTTGTCACTCTGGGACCCGGACGCCGGTTTTTTCAAGGATATTCTTGTCACCCCGGACGGCGGGAGCCATCGTATTGATGTCTACTCATATGTGGGACTTATTCCTCTCCTGGCCTGTGAACTGGTCTCCCCGGAGGTCCTGGAAAACGTCCCCCGGTTCAAGGCGATACTGGATGAGCACAAAGGAGGCATGTTCGACGGGCACACAATTTGCGCCTGCCCGTTTCACACAAACGAACGCGGCGAACGACTGCTTGCCATTGTGGACCACACGATGATTCCGCAAATTCTCCAGAGGCTTTTGAATGAAAAAGAGTTTCTGGCCGGACACGGAATCAGAAGCGTCAGTAAAATTCATTCCGATCGACCGCAGCTCGGCCGACTTCCCGTACTCGGGGAAACGCTGATCGAATACGAGCCGGGCGAATCAACGTCGTATCTTTTCGGGGGCAATTCCAACTGGAGGGGTCCGGTCTGGATACCGATCAGCTATTCCATCCTGCAGACCCTGACTAAATTTCATCGCTTCCTCGGTCCGAACTTCACGGTGACCGTGCCCGCCCTGGCTGACCAGGTGTTGTTTCCATCGATAAAGCAAAAAACGGGTCCTTCCGGGAAGTCAGTGGGTAACCCCCATGCACCCCGGCGGGTATGGCCCCATGTGAATAAAGTCGGGTTGCGGAGCGAAGAGACCGCAAAAGTCTCGTAGCGCAGCAACCCTTTCC
>DSAE01000275.1 GCA_011372855.1 Desulfobacteraceae bacterium | reverse complement strand
CGTTTCTGCCATTCCACGAGACTTATGACCGGCATTTTCATGGCAAGACCTCCAAATCGTATTATGTTGATCTTGCTTTAAAAAATAATCATTCAGCTGAATATTGTTAATAGCCACTAAAAAGAATATTTTCAACAGGTTCATGAAAAACAGGAGGGCCGGGAATGGAAACAATGGAAAAAGTGGCGCGCGGCCTGGCGGGAGCGGCCATGGCAGGAGCCTTGACACTACTTGCCGGCTGCTGCGTCGAAGCACCCATGGAAACCTACGGAGCGGCGAGGATCGTATCGGACCCCGCCGGAGCCGGCATCGTCAATCTCAAGGACAACACAACCCTGGGGAACACCCCGCTGGACCATGTCTGGGAAACCGCGGACGGGAAGGCCGAGTACATTCAGCTTGTCCTGACCAGGGCGGGGCATGAGGACACCGTCACCTCTTTCTGGATCAACCCCCGCCATGCCACCAGGGAGGAGGCGGCGGAGAATCCCCAGGCCATAACCGTCCTTCTCCCGCAAAAGAAATAGGGAGAGGCTGTTCCGTCATTGACAACCCCATCATCGGCGTGAAGGTAAACGGAAAACCATACCGGTCCATCTGGCTCGCACGTGACGGCCAGCGGGTCGAGATCATCGACCAGACCCGGCTGCCCCACAAATTTCATGTCGCCGTCCTCGCCACCCTTGATGACGCGGCCCGGGCGATCAGGGACATGCAGGTGCGCGGCGCGCCCCTCATCGGCGCCACGGCGGCCTACGGTGTCTGCCTTGGCCTGCGGGACGGCGCCGCGGACAGGGACATGGAGCGGATCGGCGCGGTGCTCACCGCCTGCCGGCCCACGGCGGTCAATCTGCGCTGGGCCGTGGAGCGGATGCGGTCGGTCCTCCTGCCCCTCCCGGAAGAAAAACGGCTTGCCGCCGCCTACCGGGAGGCCGCCGCTATCTGCGACGAAGACGTGGCGGTCAACGAGGCCATCGGCAACCATGGACTGCAGCTTATCCGGGAGGCCTGGGAGCGCAAGGGCCGGCAGGAACCGGTGCGGATACTGACCCATTGCAATGCCGGCTGGCTGGCCACGGTGGATTGGGGCACGGCGCTGGCGCCGGTCTACAAGGCGTACGAGAAGGGCATTCCGATATTCGTCTGGGTCGATGAAACCAGGCCGCGCAGCCAGGGCGCCGGCCTGACCGCCTGGGAACTCCAGGCCCAGGGCATCGAACACCGGCTGATCGTCGACAATGCCGGGGGCCATCTCATGCAGCACGGCCTGGTCGATCTGTGCATCGTCGGCACCGACAGGACCACGGCGACAGGCGATGTCTGCAACAAGATCGGCACCTACCTGAAGGCCCTGGCGGCCAGGGACAACGGTGTTCCCTTTTACGTGGCTCTGCCCGGCTCGACCATCGACTGGCGCCTGAGCGACGGTATCCGGGAAATCCCCATTGAAGAGCGCGGCCAGGAGGAAGTGCTGCTGGTCCGAGGGAAAACGGAATCCGGGACACTGGAAACCGTCCGGATAGCCCCGGACGCAACCCCCGCTGCCAATCCCGCCTTTGACGTGACCCCCTCCATCCTGGTTGACGGTCTCATCACCGAACGGGGGATCTGTCCCGCATCCAGGGAGGGACTGGCCCGCCTGTACCCGGAAATGGCCTGAACGCGGCACAGAGGCGCCGCGCGGCCGTTCATCCCATGTACAGGACCATTCCGACCTGGTAGATCAACGCCGCCAGCAGAAAGGCGAAAACGGTGTTGAACGCCATCGAAAACAGCGCCCACTTCCAGTTTCCCGCCTCCCTGGCAATACAGACAACCGTGACAAAGCAGGGCGCGTAGAACATGATGAAAGCAAGGGCGGCCAGGGCGACAACCGGGTTCCACGCCCCGTCCCGGGCCAGCCTTTCACGAAGCGACGTGGACGCCTCGGGGTCAACCGAGCCGAGGGAATAGGCGGTCCCGAGGGTGGAAACGATCACCTCCTTGGCGGCGAATCCTCCCACCAGGGCGATATTCGTGCGCCAGTCGAACCCCGCGTAGCGGCTGATCGACTCCAGGGCGATGCCGATCCGGCCGGCAAGGGAATGCCGCAGGGCCTGCTCGGCCTCCTCGTTGTCAATGGCAATCAGCCGGCGATAAATTTCTTCCGTCCCGGCAGGCCGTTCCACTTTGTCGTCGGTCAGTTCGGCGACGGTTTCCGCGGGCAACCCGGCCAGAACCTCCTGCCGCTGCCGCTCAAATCCGAGGGATTCCTCCCCGGGCATCCCCGGATAGGTCATCATGGCCCAGAGCAGGATGGAGATGCCGAGGATGACGGTGCCCGCCTTCTTGATATACTGCCAGGTCCTCTCCCAGGTATGGATGAGCAGCCCCCGGAAGGTGGGGAAACGGTACGGCGGCAGCTCCATGACAAACGGGGTCGCCGGCCCCCTGAGCACCGTGGAGCGGAAAAATTTGGCCGCCAGCAGGGCAACGGACCAGGAGACGACCGTGGCCAGGAACATGTAACGCGCCTGGTGGGAGGAAAAAAACGCTCCGATCAGCAGCGCCATGACCGGGAGCTTGGCGCCGCAGTTCATGTACGGCACGGTCAGCAGGGTCGCCATCCGTTCCTTCGGCGAGCGCAGTGTGCGGGTGGCCATGACCCCGGGAACGGCACAGCCGCCGGCTATGCCGCCGGAAACGATGAACGGCATGACCGACGAGCCGTGCAGGCCGAAAATACGGAAAATCCGGTCCAGCATGAAGGCCACCCGCGCCAGGTATCCCGAATCCTCCAGCATGGCGATGCCAAAGAACATGAACATGATAATGGGTACAAATCCGAGAACGCCGCCGACACCGTCTATCACTCCGGAAATGATCATGGACTTGACCGGGCCGTCGGGCAGGCTTCGATCCGCCGTGTCGGCGAGGAAGCCGAAAAACGCTTCCAGCCAGGCGGCCGGGATGGTGCTGTAGTGGAAGGTGAAGCTGTACAGGCCGAACAGCACCCCGGCCATGATCAGGGGGCCGAGAAAACGGTTGGTGACAATCTTGTCTATTCTGTCGGAAGTGTACAGCCTGTCGACGTTATAGCGCTGCGCCATCACTCCCTGGCGAAGGATGGATTTGATATAGCCGTAGCGGTGATCGGCGATGATCGCCTCGGGATAGGCCTCCATCGTGGTCTGCAGGTGGCGGGTGACCTGGTCGCTTTTCTGCACGAGGGACTGGGCGAGGGTGGAATCGGCGCGCATGGCCATGTCGAGAATCTGATCGTCGTTTTCCAGAATTTTCAGACCTGTCCAGCGGGCCGGATAGGTGTCCGTCAGCAGCTTCCCTTCGTTGATAAGCGGAACCATTTCCCCAAGGAGCTGGTCAATATCCTCGCCGTAGGAAAGCGAAAGGGGCTGCCAGATCTTTTTCCGGTCCCGGCCGACCCGGACCACTTCGTCCAGCAGCTGCTCGATTCCCTTGCCGCTGCGGGCGACGATGGGAACCACCGGGGCCCGCATCAGTTCGCTCAGCCTGTCGACGTTGACTTCGATGCCGCGGCTGTGGGCGACGTCGATCATGTTCAGGGCGATGATGACCGGGACGCCCAGTTCCATGAACTGGCAGGTCAGGTACAGGTTTCGTTCCAGGTTTGAGGCGTCGACGATGTTGACGACAAGGTCGGGTTTTTCGTTGACCAGAAAATTCCGGGCGACCAGTTCCTCGACGGAATACGCGGTGAGGGAATAGGTCCCCGGCAGGTCGGTGACAATGACTTCGACATTGCTGTGCCGGCAGATGCCGGTTTTCTTTTCCACGGTGACGCCCGGATAATTGCCCACATGCTGCCGGGCACCGGTCAGGGCGTTGAACAGGGTGGTTTTGCCGGAGTTGGGATTGCCGGCCAGGGCGATATGGACGGAATTCTTCATCGGTTCGAGACGCAGGCCGCGTTCATCTGCATTGTCGGGCTTTTCGGGAATTTGTCAGGACTGGTCGGAATGTTTTTTCGAGGGACAGAACGAGGGTATATCAGTTTCGCAGCCGGAGCAGCTGCAACCGCAGCCGCAGCCGTTGTCGGTTCTCCTGATATTCCTGTACAGCCGCCGTCCGATATACACGGCGCAGAGGGCTACGATGAGAACAATAAGTATATGCTGCATAAGCAAATCACTGTGGGGCAAAAATAACGGTCTTCACTCAGAATCTATAACGGTGTGACCAGAATATTGTCGGCAAATTGCTGATCGAGGCTCACCGTGCTGCCCTTGACCCTGACCATGCACTGTTTTGACCGGCCCGGGCAGATCACTTCGATTTCGCTGCCGGGAAATACGCCGAGCTGGGCCATGCGGGCGCATACCTTCCGGTCGCCCCTGACCTTGCACACCTTGAAGCGCTCCCTTCCGCAGGCCAGGGACAACGGTGTGGCACTTTCAGGGTGGGCTTCCTGCCTGCACCGCAACTCTTTCATCGGGCACTGGCAGGCTATTTTCGGCGGATTTCGGGTCATCACAAACCTCGGTATCAGTGTTAGGTTTAGGTACACCAAACATTTATCATTGTCAACGATTTTTGCAAGGGAAAGATGTGATGAATAGGAATATTTATTCTTTTCAGTTTTATATTGCGGCGTCAAGGGATCAAGTTCTCATGAATAACATAACGGTAGATCAACTATATAGCGTTGATGGTTGTACCATGTATTTCTGGCTTTTCCACGAGTTCAAAGCCCAATTCAGCCGCCCGCCTTTTCAGATTTTTG
>DSAE01000005.1 GCA_011372855.1 Desulfobacteraceae bacterium | reverse complement strand
TTTAATTCATCACGTTCCTCTTGGCTCAGTGAAAATCGATACTTGATCTTAGGCATGGTCTCCTCCGTTTTTTCTGACCATACCTGATTTTTTCTAACATTTCAAGCGTGACATGACAATAGTAAAGGAAGTGGTGCCGGGAAAGAAACCAAAACCCCCGTCACCGTACCGTGTTGCCCGGAACCAGGAAATCAGCCTCAGGGTGGCCCCGAATCCGCCGGTCTCCTTCCGCCTTGACAGGACGAACGGGACTGCCGCCGTCAATATGCCCCGAATTTTTCCGTCAGTTTCCATGCCGCCGCCTTTGTCGGTTATCTCACAAAGGCCCGGCGGCCGGCATACACGGCGCTTGCTCCGAGTTCCTCCTCAATGCGCAGCAATTGATTGTATTTTTCCACCCGTTCCCCGCGGCACGGCGCCCCGGTCTTAAGATGGCCGGTGCCCATGGCAACGGTGAAATCGGCGATGAAAGAATCCACGGTTTCGCCGCTGCGATGGGAGACCATGGCCCCCCAACCGGCCTTGACCGCCATCCGGATGGCGTCAACGGTTTCGGTCACGGTGCCGATCTGGTTCAGCTTGATAAGAACGGCGTTGGCAACCTGCTCCTTGATGCCGCGGGCAAGCCTTTCAACGTTGGTGACAAACAGGTCGTCGCCTACCAGTTCAATTGTGCCGCCCAAGGCCATGTTGAGTATTTTCCACCCTTCCCAGTCATCCTCGGCCAGACCGTCTTCAATAACCAGAATGGGAAATTCCCGGGTCCACCCGACGTAAAGCGAGACCATCTCTTCTGCTGTCACCTTGCGCCTTTCGGTTCGCAGATGGTATAGGCCGTCCTCGTAAAACCCGCTGGAAGCAGGATCCAGGGCGATGGCGATATCCTCGCCCGGCCAGTACCCGGCCTGTTCAATGGCCGTCATGATCACCTCCAGGGCCTCGACGTTTTTTTTCAGGGCCGGGGCAAAGCCGCCTTCGTCGCCCACGCCTACCGAGTAACCCTTGTCCTTGAGCACTCCTTTCAGGGCATGATAGGACTCGCTGCCCCAGCGCAGGGCGTCCCGAAACGTCGGGGCGCCCACCGGGCAGATCATGAATTCCTGCAGGTCGGTGCCCTGCCAGTTGGCATGGACACCGCCGTTGAGGATATTAAACATCGGCACCGGCAGGACGTTGGCCGCGGCCCCGCCCAGATAGCGGTAAAGCGGCAGATTGGCGGCGTTGGCAGCGGCGCGGGCCACCGCCAGGCTGACCCCGAGAATGGCGTTGGCGCCGATCCTTGATTTGTTGGCGGTGCCGTCAAGTTCCCGCATGACCCGGTCCACGGCAGACTGGTTCATGGCATCCAGGTCGACAACCGCGTCGGCAATCTCCGAATTGACGTTGGCAACCGCCTGGAGCACACCCTTGCCGTTAAACCGTTGCGGGTTGCCGTCACGCAGCTCCACCGCTTCATGGATACCGGTGGAGGCACCTGAAGGTACGGCGGCCCTCCCCCTGGCGCCGCAGGCCAGCACCACGTCGACCTCGACTGTCGGATTGCCGCGTGAATCGAGAATTTCCCGGGCCGTAACTTCTGCTAATCTTGACATGCGCTTCTCCTTTTAGGCTGTTTTGTTTGTTGATCGTACAACAGTATTTCGGCTGGCAATGATAAAGATGCTGAACAACAGCGCGGAAAGTCCCGCGGTTGCCGAACCGTAATAGAACGTGGCGGCCGGGGAGACGTGATCCCAGAGCCAGCCGGCGATGAGGCTTGCGGGAAAGGCGGCGAGACCGACAAAGGCGGCGTAGAGGCCGAAGGCGGTGGCCTTGAATTCCTGGGGAATGATCGTGGCCAGAAAGGCCTTCTGGATCCCTTCGGTGAGCCCCATGAAGAGGCCGTAGAGGATGAACAGCAGCCAGATCGCGCCCGGCGTCTCCAAAGCGCCGAAACCGTAATACAAACCGGAGAACAGCAGGAAGCCGAGCAGAATGATCCGTTTTCTGCCGAAGCGGTCCGCCGCCATTCCCGCCGGGACGGCGGCAAGGGAATACACGAGGTTAAAGGTCAGATAGACAGCCGGCACCAGGGCGGTCGCAATGCCGACCTGCTCCGCCCGCAGAATCAGGAAGGCGTCGCTGGAATTTCCCAGGGCAAAGAGGGTGGCGATGAGAATGAAGAACCTGACCTTCCAGTCGAAGTGACGCAAAGTGAGCCGCGGCCGGGCGGCAAGCATGGACGTGTCCCGCTTTTTCTCCCTGATGAAAAGAATGATCGCCAGAACGGCCAGTACCCCGGGCACCATGGATACCCAGAAGACCAGCCGGTAGTTGTTGTCAAAGTATCCCAGGAGCAGGAGAGCGATGGCCGGGCCGACTACCGCCCCCATGGTATCCATGGCCCGGTGAAAACCAAAGGCGCCGGCAAGCCGGCTCTGGTCAACAGACTCGGCGATGACGGCATCCCTGGGAGCAGTACGGATGCCTTTTCCCAGCCTGTCCACGAAACGGGAGGCAAGGACCGGCTGCCAACCGACAGCGACGGCGAGCAGCGGCCGGCTCAGGGTGGAGATGCCGTAGCCTCCCGTCATGAGCCATTTGCGGTTGCTGAGCCGATCGGAAAACCAGCCGGAGAATACCTTGAGGAGGCTCGCCGTTGCCTCGGCGATCCCCTCGATCAGGCCGATCACGGATTTGTTCACCCCCAGCACATTGGCCAGAAAGAGCGGCACCAGCGGGTAGACCATCTCCGAACTGACGTCCATGAAGAAACTGGCGAGTCCGGCTCCGAAAACGTTTTTATGGAAACCGAAAAACTTTTTTTCAGGGCTCATTTCACGATGATGACCGTACAGTGGGCATAGGTGGCGATCCGCTTGGACACGGAACCGAGGAGCCACTGTTCAATCCTCGATTTCCCTCTCTGGCCGACGAGGATGACATCGCACTGGTTTTCGGCGGCATAGTGGACGATCTGGTCAGCGGGATGCCCGATGAGGATCTCCGTTGCGATCGGGCCGGAAACTGCGGCCGCCTTGTCCCGGAGCTCGGCAAAAAGTTTTTCAAACTGATCTCTGGCCGAATCAATCACTGCTTCCATCTCCACGATTTCTGCCTGTTCCGGCGGCTGGACGACCGAGGCCACGATAATTTCCGGACCGTCCTCAGGGCACATCCGCAGGGCCAGGTCAAACGCCTTGTTCGCGCTTGACGAACCGTCAAAGGCAATCAAAATTTTTTTCCAGGGCAGCATAATTTTTCTCCTTTGGTGGCGGTAACCATTTCATTTTGTGAACTCTTCCCCGCTTTTGGGCAGGAGGTATCTGGGGATAAAGAAGGCGTTGGCGATGATGGTCGGCACCACGGCACTGGCAATGACCACGACGATCAGGACCGAGTACTGGGTCTGGTCGATAATACCATGGGAGAGGCCGAAGAGAGCGGAGATGGAGCCGAAAGTGAGACCGGTGGACATGAGGAGGGTTGTATAGACGGCCTCCTTCTGGGCATACCTGTACGCCTTGGTTGCCGGGTAAACACCGATGATCTTTGTCGCCATCTTGCCAAGGAACAGGGCGAGCAGTGGGATCGGCGCATGGAGCAGAGCGGGAAGGGAAACAAAGGAACCGGCCCGGATGAAATAGAAGGGGGTGAGCAGGCCGAAGGTCAGTGTCCGCAGCCGCCGGATGAGTTGATGGTCTTTGCCGACGGTCCCGGCGAGGAGCATGCCCACGATATATGCCGGGAGCACAGCTTCGCTTCCAGCCCAGACAGCCAGGGAGCCGAGGCCGAAGAGAATGAACAGCAGGAACTTGGTTTCAAGCTCCGATGGCCGGCCGCCGTACTGTTTGAAAAACCAGGGGGTAAGGAACGGCAGGACAACAAACACTGCGGCCGCGACACCGGCAAAAACAGCGGTACGGAATGTGAACGGAGCAAAAATGAGCCCCAGGGCAATGACTGTTCCCAGGTCGGTGACAAAGCAGGCGGCCAGGATCGTCTTGCCGAAATCGGTCCGGTTCAGTCCCAGTTCCAGCATGACGGCATAGACCACGGCCACCGAGGTTGTGGACATGGCGACGCCCGCAAGCCAGGAGGCCCTTACCGTCCAGCCGAGGAACCAGTAGCTGATGGCGGCACAGCCAAGAAAGGGCGCCAGAAATGAGATAAAGCCGATGACCGTGGCCTCCTTCCACTTGGCGCGGAAGACCACCGGATCAAGTTCCGCCCCGGCCAGGAAGGTGAGGATAATGGCGCCGGTGCCGGAGAGAAAGGTTATCCATGGCTGGTCGGCGGCAAGGGTCGCGCCGAGAAGTACGCCGATCAGCAGTTGGGCGACCGTGCCGACAATAATTTCCGAAAGGGCGGTTGCGATTCGCAACCAGATGGAAAGAAGAGTAGCGATGAGCGCCAACCCCAGCCAGAGAGCCGCCTGTCCCCAGACTTCGTACATATGACCTCCTCAAACAGAAAAACTCCTGCCTTCCATACGGAATGCAGGAGTCATCAGCTCAGGCACAAGCGGTTAACGGCGAACTCCATCGCCAAAATGATCATAGATTGTGAGACGTTAAAAGTCAAAGGGTTATTCATCAACAGGAGCTCGGGACACTTGATCCCCCTCGAGGTATGGCTCTGCGGTTCAAGTCCGGTAAATGGGCTGTGCAAACCGCCATTTGAATGGCAAAACCAAGGAGAAGAGTATAGCCCCGGGAGTCTTCTCCAGATCGTGTCCATTCAGTCTTTTCTTCTACAGTTGGCGGCCATTTTTGGTCGATCTTGCCTTGTAACCTGTTGATTTTACGTGATCGAGTTTTTTTTGAGCTCAAAAGCGTGGTGCCAACAATTTTCTTCTTTTTCCTTGA
>DSAE01000045.1 GCA_011372855.1 Desulfobacteraceae bacterium | reverse complement strand
TCGGCACCGGCCTGGTGGGAGGAAAATCGACGGGCATGCTCCTGTCCCGGGCCATACTCCAGAACACAAAACAGAAATGGCGGCAGCTGCTGGAAGTGCATGATTCGTATTTCATCGGCTCCGATGTTTTCTATTCCTTTGTCATCAACAACAAGTGCTGGTGGGAACGGCACCAGATGAAGTCCTCCGCCAATCCGCTCAAGGCGGCCGAGGAGATCAGGGCCAGGCTGCTGCAGGGCAAGTTTCAGCGGGAGATATTGAATAATTTCAGGGAAATCCTCAATTATTTCGGACAGTCGCCGATCATTGTCCGCTCCAGCAGCCTCCTGGAGGACGCCTATGGAAACGCCTTCTCCGGCAAGTATGAAAGCGTGTTCTGCGCCAACCAGGGCACCCCCGAGGAACGGCTGAATGAATTCAAGAACGCGGTGCGAACCGTCTATGCGAGTTCCATGAGACAGGAGGTTTTGACCTACCGGGCGCACCGGGGGCTGTGGACCCGTTACGAGGAGATGGCCCTGCTGGTGCAGCGGGTTTCGGGTTCGGTCTACGGCCGGTACTATCTGCCCCAGTTGGCTGGCGTCGGCTATTCCTTCAATCCCTTTGCCTGGGACAAGGGCATTGATCCGGCGTCGGGAGTTCTTCGCCTGGTATTCGGCCTGGGTACCAGGGCGGTGGACAGACATGACGACGACTACACCCGTATCGTCGCCCTCAACGCGCCGCACAAGCGCCCCGAGATCAACCCCGATGAAGTTCACCGCTTCAGTCAGCATGTTGTCGATACCATTGATCTGCAGGGCAACCAGCTGGTAAGCCTCCGCTTTGAGGATCTCGCCCGGGCAGCCAGCGGAATGCCCGTCGAATTGTTTGCCGAGCGCGATCTGGCCATGGAGCGGCGGGCAGAAAAAGCGGGGATGGAGGATGTTTTCTCCTTCATGCTGACCTTCAAGAATATCTTCGCCGGGACCAGGCTGGTGGATGACATGCGGGAAATGCTCAACATTCTCGCCGGCGCCTACAAATACCCTGTGGATATCGAATTCACCGTCAACTTCCTCGACAAGGACCGCTACCGGATCAACCTTCTGCAGTGCCGGCCGTTCCAGGTCAAAATGGACGCGGCGGTCACCGGTCCGCCCGAGGACATGGAAGAGGAGGATGTCCTCCTCCGGACGGCCGGGCCCATTCTGGGTGAGGCGGTTGCCCGGAAAATCGACCGGATTCTGTATATCGATCCCGCCAGATACAGTGCCCTGCCCACCGCCGACCGCTATTCCCTCGCCCGGTTGATCGGCGACATAACCAACGAGGCGCCCCGGGGAACCCATACCATGCTTATCGGCCCGGGCCGCTGGGGAAGCCGGATGCCGGAAATGGGAGTCCCCGTTTCCTTCAACGACATCAGGAATGTGTCGGTTCTCTGTGAACTGGCCGCCATGCATGAGAAATTATCGCCCGATATTTCCGTGGGCACGCATTTTTTTAATGATCTGGTCGAAATGGAGATCGTGTATCTGGGCGTGTATCCAGAGCGCGAGGGCTACATCCTGCGCGACGACCTCATCCTTGGTGAGCCCAATGCCCTCCCGGCCCGCTTCCGCCGGATAAAGGCGGCCGAGGCCCTCCATGTCGTCGACCTCGGCAAGGCGCGGGTGTTCATTCATACAAACCCGATGGAGCAGCAGGGAATTGTTTTCCGGGCCCGCGAATAAGCCCGCGCCGGGTTTTTCCGGGTCCATGGCGACATCAGTCGGCATCTTTCAGCGGCTTGGCGCCGGCGGTGGCACGCATTATGCTTATGTCTGGGAGACGAGCAAGCATCAGACAGCAATATCAAGAGGAGAAAAATCCGCATGAACATTCTCGGACGAAAGGAAATTATGGCACTGATTGAGAAGGAAGCCGAACACTGCATATCCATCTACCTGCCGGTCCATCGTTTCGGCGACCCGCAGGACACCATTCGTTTCAAGAATCTCCTGGGCCGGGCGCAGAGACAGCTTGAGGAGAAAGGCCTGCGTTCCGTTGAGGCGGTGAAACTGCTGGAGCCCGAACACGCCCTTCTGGAGGATCTGCAATACTGGAAGAAACTCGGTTCCGAGGGCATGGCCGTATTCATCTGTGCAGGCCTGCGGGAGAGGTATCTCCTGCCCGCCCGGTTCAGCGAATCGGTGACGGTTTCCCGGCGCTTCAAGGTCAAACCGCTTGTGCCGCTGATAACCGGAGACGGAAGATTTTTTATCCTGGCGCTGAACAAGAACGATACCCGCCTTTTTATCGGCAGCCGCAACAGCATCACCGAGATCGGTCTGCCCGAAGGCGCTCCGGCAAGCATCCAGGAAGCCCTCAAGTATGATGAATCGGAGAAGCAGTTGCAGTATCACACGGGCGCCCCCGCCGCCGGGGGCAGACGCCAGGCCATGTTTCATGGCCAGGGGGCCGGCGGTGATGACGAACGGGAGAACATCACCCGGTTTTTTCAGCAGCTCGAGCGGCACCTGTCTCCGGTTTTTTATGAGCACAAGATCCCCGTGGTCCCGGTGGGCGTCGAATATCTGCCGCCCTTGTACAGGGAGATCGATTCTTCGGGGACCCTGATTCCCGGAAGCCTCAACGTCAATCCCGGCGCCCTGGACCCGGATGAACTCCATCGCCGGACCTGGGAGATGGTTGCGCCCCTTTTTGCCGAAAAGGAAAGGAAGGCCCGGGAAAAATTTCATGCCCTGCACGGCACCGGACTGGCCGTCACCGACCTGGCGGAAATTGTCACGGCGGCCAGGGACGGCCGCGTCGAGACGCTGTTTACCCTGGAAGGCGTGCAGATATGGGGAGTGTTTGATTACGACAGGAATATGATCATTCCCGTTGCCGATGATTTTCCCGGGGCGGTTGACCTGCTCGATCTCTCGGTGGCTTTGACACTGAGCGGCAACGGCGGGGTCTATGTCAAGAAGCTGGGAGACATGCCGGTGGCGGGGGATATTGCCGCGGTTCTGCGCTATTCCTGATTGACCTGTTCCGGCGGGTTGAGAAGGGGCGGGAAAACCGCCCGGCGGTCACGGAATCGGCATCAGGGCCTGCGGCAGGGATGAATGATCAATCCTTTCCGGCCGGACTCAGTCCTGTGGGAGTGGACCCTTCCTTTCCTCACCCTATTTTTCCGGCCAGCAGACCGAGCGCCAGGAGGGTGACGGCCCAGGCAAGGAGCCGGAGCGGTTTTTCCCAGGTGTCCAGCAGTTCGTTCTTTTCCCACCGTTTCACTTTTTCTTCCGTATTGAACAGGGCGCAGCAGTTCCGGGTTTTCCGGCGCACGAACCGGGCCCGGGTGCTCAGAGACCGCTGGACCAGGCTGAACAGGGCGGCGGCGGCAGCGCCGGCAAGCGCGGACCCCGATATCGCCCCTGACTGCGTCCAATAGCCGGCAATGACCGGAAATGCCCCCCAGGAGAGGGCAAAACCCAGGTCGCTGTGGAACAATCCCCGCCACCATTCGAGATTGTAAGCGAGGACCAGAAAGGTGCCCACCCCGAGAAGGGTCAAAATCATCGGAGAAGTATATTGAATCAGGATCACGGTCAGGATGACCGGCAATATCAGGCCGCCGGCGGCCAGGAGTTGTAATTCCCGGTCGCTGAATCCGGTTTTCAAAGGCCGGCCGTTGTATTCGTCAAGGGCGTGGGCCGCAATTCCGGTCCCGCTGAAGAAGGCCAGCAGCATAATGGCCAGCACCCGCCAGTCGGTGGTCGGCGCCAGAGCGGCGCCGATGGCGACATACGACATGTTCCATGCCGTATAGGGCGGGTGGAGCAAGGTCCAGAGGTCCGCCAGACGGGATCCCCGCCGGGCATAAAAAGCCGCACCTTCACCGTTCATTTTTTCCTCCCGGTCATGAAGATTCCTCCCCCGAGGGACATGTCCGTCCTGGTGACGCGCTCCAGTCCCGCTTCCTCCCACAATTCAATCAGGCTGTCACCCGGAAAGCGCCGCCAGAACTCATCAATGCTCGGGCCGAGAAATGACCCTACCTGCTCCCAGCCATGGCCGATGTATTTTCCCGCCAGGGGCAGGCAGGTCCGGGTGTAGAACCGCCACAGCGCGCCCCATGCCCCGCGGGGCCTGCCGAATTCGACCATGCCGATGCTCCCGCCCGGCCGGACAACGCGGACGAGTTCCCGCATGCACGGAAGCGGATCCTCCACATAACGGAGGAGGTAGGTAAAGGTGAGGGCGTCGAAGCTCTCCCGGGGGAAGGGAAGCTCCTCGGCCCGCCCGAGCGCGGCCACGGCGCCGCCGGCAACCGCCTGACCCAGCATTTCCCGGCTCTGGTCAAGGGAAATGACCCGATGACCATGCCGCTGCAGGAGTCGCGTCACTTCGCCGGTGCCGGCAGCCACGTCAAGGATTCTGGAATTGGGGGGCAGTCGGAGCCCGCGGATCATGCTTCGCCGCCATCGCGGATCCTGCCAGAAGCTGAGGAGTCGCGATCAGACCCCGTAATCCCGGGCAATCGGCGCAAAGAGTTGTCTCGCTGTTGTGTTCATCACGGGAAGCATTCACATTTTCTCCCGGGGATCGGGCCGCGGCCTTTCCCCGTAAACGGGCGGCTCGAACAAGCGCTCGGCGGGTCGCCGCCCGTGTCCTTCATGGACCCTTTGCGAGGGTTTGACTGCAGAGATGCAAATTTTGCACCAGCCGCGGACGGGCAGCGCAAAAGAGAGACCGGAAGGCAGGGCCGCGTCACTTATGAGCTAATCTTATCGAGTTTACAACTTTTTCTGAAAAAGCTGGTTTTTCTTCGTGCGATTTTATATAATGAGGCATGGGAGAAGAACTTCATGCCGTAGCCT
>DSAE01000183.1 GCA_011372855.1 Desulfobacteraceae bacterium | reverse complement strand
CACCAGGCCAACGGCAAGGCCTACAGACGAGTGCGGATGGAAGCGTGACGTGAACGGGTTTTGCGGGGAAAAGTGGTCCGCCACGTCGGACACTGCTTGACAAGCCTTCTCATGGAAGGACAGGAGGAGTTTGCAGCTTCGCTGATAACAAGATAAACCCCTCACCCGGCCGTTGGCCACCCTCCCGGAGTCTCACTGCGTTCGCTTACCTCCCCTGGAGAGGGGATAAACACCCTTCTCCTGGGGGAGAAGGTGCCCCGAAGGGGCGGATGAGGGTGCCAGAAGTCAGAAAGCAGAAGCCAGAAGCCAGAAGGAGTTTGCAGCTTCGCTGTCGGTTGATTGCTGCTGACCGAAATCGCCATCGGGATCAGTATTGCGGCACCGGTGCTTACTGGGCAAATTATTCTTCCCCAGAGAATGGAAAATACCTCGTCTCGCCTCAACGGATGATATATTTTTTCGATTTCGATTTCGATTTCGATGAGGTTATTGAAAAAACCGAGAAATACCGGGAGTTGAAGATATGAAGACAATGGATCATGATATAAAAGACATCTCCCTGGCTGACCAAGGACTGGGCCGCATTGAATGGGCATTCCATGAAATGCCCGTGCTGCGGATTTTGATGGAGCGTTTTGCCCGGGAAAAACCCCTCGCTGGCGTGCGCATGAGCGGCTGCCTGCATATTACCACCGAGACGGCCAACCTGGCCCGCGTCCTGGCGGCGGGAGGCGCCGACCTCGTTCTCTGCGCCAGCAACCCGCTCAGCACCCAGGACGATGTGGCCGCCGCCCTGGTCAGGCATTGCAGCATCCCTGTCTTTGCCGTGAAGGGAGAGGACAACCGGAGGTATTACCGGCACATAGACGCCGCACTCGACCATCGTCCCCGGATAACCATGGACGACGGCGCGGACCTGGTGAGCGAGATGCACAAGAAAAGGCAGGAGCTGCTGGACGGCATGCTGGGAGGGACGGAGGAAACCACCACCGGGGTCATCAGGCTGCGGGCAATGGCCCGGGAAAAAGCGCTGCGGTTTCCCATCATCGCCGTCAATGACGCCCTGACCAAGCACCTGTTCGACAACCGGTACGGGACCGGTCAGAGCACCCTGGATGGAATCATCCGGGCCACCAATATTCTGCTGGCCGGCAAGGTCTTCACCGTTGCCGGATACGGCTGGTGCGGCCGCGGCATCGCCATGCGGGCCAATGGGCACGGCGCCCATGTCATTGTCACGGAAGTTGACCCGGTCAGTGCCCTGGAAGCGGTCATGGACGGCTACCGGGTCATGCCCATGCTGGAGGCGGCCGCTGTTTCCGATTTCATCATCACTGCCACCGGCGACAGGAATGTGATCGACCAACCGCATTTTGAAGTGATGAAGGATGGCTGCATCATTGCCAATGCCGGGCATTTCAATGTCGAGATCAATATTCCCGCCCTGGAGCAATCAGCGCGCAAAAAACAGCGGCCAAGGCAATATGTCGACGAGTATCTGCTGCAGTCCGGCCGTACCGTCCGCCTGCTTGCCGAGGGCCGCCTGGTCAACCTGGCGGCGGCCGAAGGCCATCCTTCCGCGGTCATGGACATGAGTTTCGCCAACCAGGCCCTGTGCGCCGAATTTCTTTGCAGCTGCAAGGAACGGCTGGACAACACGGTCCATCCTGTTCCGGAAGAAATTGACCGGGAAATCGCCCGCATGAAGCTGCATGCAATGCAAATGGACATTGATGTCCTTACGGAAGAACAGGAAAAATATTTATCCTCGTGGCAGGAAGGCACCTGAAAAGTCGTGCATACAGCCATTGAAATCATCGGCACGGAATCCCTGGGAGTCCGCGGGCTGAGCTGCCTGGTTGCCGTGGGCCGCAGGCGGATCGCTATTGATCCCGGGGTGGCGCTGGGATATGTGCGGCACGGTCTTCTTCCCCACCCGTGCCAGGTGGCGGCGGGGGAACGGGTGCGGCAACGGATCGTGGAGGCATTGCAGGGCGCCACCGACGTCGTGTTCAGCCATTTCCACGGCGATCATGTCCCCCTCCGGGGGGCGAATCCGTATCAACTGGCCTTCGGGCATCTCCCGGCAAATTTTTCCGATCTGCGGGGCTGGTGCAAATCGTCCGAGGCCGAAGGTGAGGAAATGCAGCGCCGCGCCCGCGACCTGATGGAACTGCTGGGTTCGAATCTGCACATGGCGGAGGGAGAAGCGCACGGGCCCTTGCGTTTTTCGCCTGCCATGCCGCACGGCGCCGGAGGCAGCCGGCGCGGTACGGTGATGATGACCCGTATCGACCTGGGGGACGCGGTTTTCGTGCATGCTTCGGACATCCAGCTTTTGGACGGAGCGGCCATTGATTGTATCCTTGCCTGGCAGCCGGATATAGTCCTGGCCGCGGGGCCGCCCCTGTATATCGCCGCCCTTCCGGATGAACAACGGACAGCCGCCTGGCGCAACGGACTGCGCCTGGCTGCCGGCACGCATATCCTGGTCCTTGACCACCACCTCATGCGCGACGGCCAGGGACCTGCATGGCTTGAAGCCCTGTCGGCGGCAGCAGGGAAACAGGTGTATTGCGCGGCAGATTTCATGGGGCGGAAACGTCTCCTGCTCGAGGCCGGGAGATCGGAAATGTACAGGACCATGCCGGTGCCCGCGGGCTGGCATGAGAAGTACGCCGGGGGACTAGCCGGTACCGCCGGGTATTCCTGCTGAATCCCCAACAGGAGCAGTAAAAAATGCCGGGCCGAAAGAAAAGGCGTCCTCTGTTGCGGCGCCTGCTGCACGCATGTTTTTTCATACTCATTCTTGTCCGGCCGGGCTCCGCCGTCATGGCGGGGGAGGGAGAGGACAGGACAGTCATGAACAATGAACCGAAAAGGAGCGCACTGGCGGACATGAACAATCTGAAGATCACGGTTATTTTTGACAACAATCCGTTCAGGCCGGGTTTGACCACCGGCTGGGGTTTTGCCTGCCTTATTACGGGGACGGAAAAAACGATCCTTTTTGACACCGGTGCCGACGGGGCGGTGCTGCTGGCCAACATGAAGGAACTGGGCGTCGATCCCGCGGTGATCGACATCGTTGTGCTTTCCCATGCCCATCGCGATCATGTCGGCGGCCTGAAGGACCTGCTGGCTGTGAATCACGCCGTCACTGTTTTTTTGCCCCGGTCCTTTCCCGCCCCGTTTAAAAACCGCTTGCAACAGGCCGGAGTCCAAACCACGGAGATAGACGGGTTCGCCCCGATCTGCGACAACGTGTATTCAACAGGCGAACTGGGGGTCGACCCGATAGAGCAGTCCCTGCTCGTGCACGGCGGAACAGGGATTGTCGTGATTACCGGATGCGCCCATCCCGGCATTGTGAAGATTTTGACAAGGGCAGAAAAACTGCTTCAGGCCGACAAAATTCTCCTGGCCATGGGCGGTTTTCATCTGCCGGAAAAGAGCCCGGAGGAACTCAGGGAAATGACGGCCGCCTTCCGCCGCCTGGGCGTGCGGCGCGCCGGACCGTGCCACTGTTCCGGAGATGCGGCGAGGCGGATTTTCGCGGAGGAATACGGCGAACAGTACATTGAGGTTGGTGTCGGCAGGGAAATAAGCGGCAACGAGCTGGAATGACAATATGTTTTTTTGACACCGGAGAATTGGGTACAGGGAATCATCGTCCATGAGCAAATTCGACATCACATTCGGTCCTGTTCCGTCCCGGCGTCTAGGCCGCAGCCTGGGCGTGAACAATATCCCGCCGAAGATATGTTCGTATTCGTGCATCTATTGCCAGGTCGGCGGAACGAATGCGCTGCGGATTGACAGGCAGCCGTTTTATGAGCCGGAGGAGATTCGACGGGAAGTAGAAGGCAGGCTGCGCCGGCTGGAGGAGCTGGGGGAATCCGTTGATTACCTTGCCTTTGTTCCCGACGGCGAGCCGACCCTGGACAGCAATCTCGGCAGGACCATCGACCTGTTGCGGCCCCTTGGAGTGAAGACGGCGGTTATCAGCAACAGTTCGCTCCTGTGGATGGAAAGCGTCAGGGATGACCTGGCCCGGGCGGACTGGGTTTCGCTCAAGGTCGACGCCGCCTCGGCTGACGTCTGGCGGCGGGTAAACCGGCCCCATCGTGGTTTGGAGCTGCCGGTCATCCATGAAGCGATGTTCCGGTTTGCCGGAGAATACAGGGGAGTTCTGGTGACGGAGACGATGCTGATCAGGGGTGTGAACGACAGCCCGGATCAGGTGGAGGAAGCGGCCTGTCTGGTGGAGCGGCTGCAGCCGGCCAAGGCATATCTGTCGATCCCCACGCGGCCGCCCCTGGAGCGGTGGGCGGTGCCCCCGGACGACGATGTCCTGACCATGGCCTGGCAGGTGTTCAGCAGGCATCTTGCCGATGTTGAATGCCTGTTCGGGTATGAGGGAGATGCCTTTACCGTCACCGGCAATGTCGGAGAGGACCTCCTGAATATTGTTGCCGTCCATCCGATGCGGGAGGAGGCGGTACGGAAATTCCTG
Organism: Desulfobacteraceae bacterium; assembly: GCA_011372855.1. Lineage (GTDB taxonomy): Bacteria > Desulfobacterota > Desulfobulbia > Desulfobulbales > Desulfobulbaceae > UBA10518. The sequence goes on along the minus strand of DSAE01000183.1, from coordinate 347 downwards.
GCAAAGGCCGGGGCCGACTGGGCCCTCATTGATAAGCTGGTCTCCCACGGCCGCCTCCGGACGGCCGTGTACGAAGGACAGCGATATTATCTGCGCAGGATGGCAAAATAGAGCGCCGCGTGATGTGGCAAAAAGCCTGTCCGGGTTGCCGCGCAACGGCGAAGGCCCGAGGGGGGTGGGTCCCCTTGGCGCGACCCATCTTTTGCCCAAGGCGGAGCAGGAGCGTATCGGAATGAATCGGTCTACAACAGCGGGTACTGCTTTTTCATCTCCTCGTACACGAGCGTGGAGACCTTCCTGATCACGTTGCCGCGGGTGAGCATCCATTCGCTGTAGTTCGCCGGCCT
>DSAE01000014.1 GCA_011372855.1 Desulfobacteraceae bacterium | reverse complement strand
AGACGCATCATGGAGAACCTGGAGGGCAAACTGGCGGAACTCTTTTCCAGCCTGTCGCGAACCGCCGAGCGAAGCAGGCTGTATGCCATGCGGGCCGTCAAGGACGGCCAGCCGCGGCTGGCCAAGCTTTTCCTGGCCCTGGCCGAGTCCAAGGCAAGACAGGCCCAGCGCTTCCTGGTGCAGATGCGCGGCGCTGTCGGCCCCACCGCTGAAAATGTCCGCACCGCCTTCGGCACCGAACTCAACGCCGACATCGACCGGTACCGTGACCTGCTGGGCGAGGCGGAGCGGGCCGGCAGCAAGGCGCTGGCCACCGGCTTTTCCCACAGCATCGAGGTGGACCGGAGGACCATGGAGCTGCACGAACGCCTCGGCCGGGAAACGGAAGACGCCGCCTATTACGTCTGCGACTTCTGCGGCTATATTGCCGTCGATGAACCCCCTGAGCACTGCCCGGTCTGTACCGCCGGCAGAAACCGCTTCAAGGCCCTCGATCCGCGGCCATGAAGATCATCTCCGGCGGACAGACCGGAGCCGACCGGGCCGCCCTCGACGCGGCCATTGAAATGGGACTTCCCCACGGCGGCTGGCTGCCTCGGAGCCGAAAAACGGAAGACGGACCCCTGCCCCTTCGTTATGCCCTGCGGGAGCTGGATTCGGACAACTATCGCGACCGCACCGAACAAAACATCCTCGACAGCGACGGCACCCTGATCGTCTCCTTCGGCCCCCTGACCGGCGGGTCGGCCCTGACCGAGAGCCTGGCGCTGAAGCATGACCGGCCCTGCCTGATTCTCGACCTGGAGCTGGTTTCCCGTTCATCGGCGGTCACGGCATTGGAAAAATGGATAAAACGGTATAGAATACAAATCATGAATGTCGCCGGACCGAGGGCCAGCAGCGAACCGCGCATCTACGAGGCCGTGCGCCGGCTGCTCCTGGCCATGGACTGGCCGAAACTCTTGCGGGGGAATGATCAGCCATGAAATCACCTTTGCGGAAAACCGAAATGCTGACCAGGCGGGAGCTCCTGAAAATGTTCGGCCTGGGCGCCGGCGCCTGCCTGTCGCCGGCAATCCTCTCGGGCTGCGCCATGGACCCGGTGACCGGCCGGAAGCAATTCATGCTGATGAGCCCGGCGGACGAAATCGCCGTGGACCGGCAGCAGTCGCCGTTCCAGTTCTCCTCCGATTACGGCGTCGTCCAGGACCGGCAGCTCAATGAGTACATCAACCGGGTCGGCACGGAGCTGGCCCAGCGGTCCCACCGGCCGGACATGCCCTTTTCCTTCCGGGCCGTCAACGCGTCCTACATCAACGCCTACGCCTTTCCCGGCGGCTCCATCGCCGTCACCCGCGGCATTCTGGCGGAAATCGAAAATGAAGCCGAACTGGCGGCCCTGATCGGCCACGAGATCGGTCATGTCAACGCCCGCCATACCGCGGAACAGGCAACCAAGGGCGCCCTGGCCAATCTCCTCATCGCCGGCGCGGCCATTGCGACCAGCACCACCGGCTACGGCGGGCTGATCCAGGATATCGGCGGCATCGGGGCCGGCGCCCTCCTCGCCCATTACAGCAGGGACAACGAACGCGAAGCCGATGCCCTGGGCATGGAATACATGACCCGGGTCGGCTACACTCCCCAGGGCATGGTCGGCCTGATGGAGATCCTCCTGGAAAACGGCCGAAGCAAACCGGGCGCCATTGAAATGATGTTCGCCACGCACCCCATGGGCGAGGAGCGCCACCGGACAGCCGTCCAGAACGCCCGGGAGCGATACGGCGGCATGCTTTCCGCCCCCGACCACCGGCAGCGGTACATGGACCACACCGCCGGACTGCGCAGGATGAAAGACGCCCTCACCGCCATGCAGAACGGCCAGACCGCCATGGGGCAGAAAAAATATCCCCAGGCTGAGCAGGAACTGGCCAAGGCCCTGCGCATAGCCCCCAATGACTATGCCGCCCTGCTGATGATGGCCAAGTGCAAACTGGCCCTGGAGCAGAATACGGAAGCCGAGCGTCACGCCCTGCGGGCCGCCCAGGTCTATCCGCAGGAAGCGCAGGCCCACGCCATATCCGGCATCACCGGCATCATCGGCAAAAAGTACGAACAGGCCTACCAGCGGTTCAACCAGTACGACCGGCTGCTGCCCGGCAACCCCAATATTCTTTTTTTCAAGGGACTGTCCCTGGAGGGCATGCAGAGAATCGACGACGCGGCCGCCCATTACAAACAGTTTCTCCAGCACGTCCGGCAGGGCTCCCAGGCCCAGTACGCCTACCAGCGGCTGAAAAGCTGGGGGTACGTTCAGTAGTCCGGCCTGCCGGAATCAGGACCCTGGAAGCGCAAATCAGAGACAGCGGGCCGGCCGCCGTCTCTTTCCTTGTCCATCCCATCTTCGTCTTTTCCAGCCGGTATTTGCCTCTTGACTTTATTACGATAACCGTATATGTTTATCGTAATAAATATGGATACAAAAGACTCTAAAGCACTGCAGCGGGAAATTCTTCTCGGGTTCTGGAAAGTACACATCCTGCTTCACGCCGCCTCCGGGCCGGTGGTGGGGCAGTGGATGCTGCAGGAACTCCGCCGTCACGGCTACGAGGTCAGTCCCGGGACCCTGTATCCCATCCTCCACCGCATGGAGTGCCTCGGCTGGCTCCGCAGCGAGATCGATCCCGGCGGCGGGCTGCGGGCGAAACGCTCCTTTTACGCGACTGAAAAAGGCAGGGAAGCGCTCGCGGCGGCGCTGCGCCAGCTTGAGGAACTCATGGCCGAAACCGGCAAGGAAAAATATCTCCCATGATACCGCTGTTCGTTGTTTGCACCGCGTCGATGATCACCGCGGGTTTGACCCTGTACTCGGGTTTCGGCCTGGGCACCCTGCTGATGCCGGTCTTTGCCCTGTTCTTTCCGGTGGAAATGGCGGTGGCCGCAACCGCCGTGCTGCACGGCGCCCACAGCATGTTCAAAATGGTTGCCGTCGGCAGGCACGCGGACCGCGCCCTGGTTCTCCGCTTCGGCATCCCGGCGATCATCGCCGCCTTTGCCGGCGCCGCCGCCCTCGGCTTCGTGGCGCATTTCGGGGAGCTCGCCAGGTATTCGCTGGGGCCGCGGACCGCGGTCATCACCCCGATCAAGCTGATCATGGGGATCCTGATGCTGGTATTCGCCCTGTTCGAGCTCCTGCCCCGCCTCCGGGACCTCAGGTTCGACCGGAGCCATCTGGTGCTGGGCGGCGTTCTGTCCGGCTTCTTCGGAGGCTTTTCCGGCCACCAGGGCGCCCTGCGCTCGGCCTTTCTGGTTAAAACAGGGATCTCCACCGAGGCCTTTGTCGGCACCAGCGCCGCCATCGGCTTCCTGGTCGACATGGCCCGGATCGCCACCTACGCCGTCGTGTTCCTGGTCGCCAAAACCGCCGCCCCAACAGGCCCGGACCAGTGGCCCCTGATCCTCGGCGCCACCCTTTCCGCCTTTGCCGGGGTCATGATCGCCAAGCGCTTCCTGCACAAGATCACCATGAAGACCGTCCAGACCCTGACGGGCATCCTCCTGTTCGGCATCGCCCTGGCCCTCGGTGCCGGAATCGTGTAAGGAAACCCGCCGACCGGGCGGAGAGGGCCTGACCTGCAGGCTGCAGGACAAATTGCTTGAAATTTCAGGGGACTGTCCGGTGAACGCCCGGGCGGCAGCTTTCAGGGAGAGCAATCCGATCATCACCTCCCATGGAGATCATGTCAACGGGGAGCGACGCTCAGCCGGTATTGCGACAAAAATGGCATCCCGGTCTGGAGCAGGGGACTGTCTGCTCAACCGATAAAGACCGGGATGCCATCTGGGGGAACTTGGCCGGCGGAGAATCGGGAGGTTCCTCCCCCGGCTTGAGCACAGGCCGTGACTGGCAGTCGGATTCCGGACCCGTCAGTCGATTCGCCCTGCCCTCTTCAGCCATGATCGGGGAACGGCTCCCAGATATTGTAATGCCCGCCGGGGCCTTTGCCTGCACAGGCGAAATCAATCTTCCGGCGAACCTCGGCAGCGTGTCCCTCAGGAATAAACGCCGCCTTCCTCTGCACGCATTTTATCCGGTAGGTCGCTTCGTAGGAGACATATCGACCGACGGCCAGCAAAGTATGTATGCCGACGCCGTAATTGTTTTCGGCCCTCCATCGGGCTGTACTGCAGGGAAGCGGCGCACTCCCCCAGTCAAATTCTTTCCCGCCGACCCGCACCGCAAGTCCGGAACCCGGCGCTGAGACATCGACCTAAAAAGCTGAAATTGACAGGAAAGGGAGGATCGTCCTCGTTCACGTCCCTGGTCAAACTCCGCACAACACCATTCACCGAAAAATCAAACCTCCAATTGGTGTCTCTCCATACTCCCCATGATCCATCCCTGGTTACCCTGACCCACAAAAATGACACCTTCAGCTGTTCTCTGCCCGGAAGCAGACAAAGTTCGGCTGTCGATGGCATTCCTGCCTGATCTGTCGTTTCGCATGAGGAGAAGCGGGGCGGCGAGACGCCGGGAGAAGGAAAAGTCATCGGCTGTTCCTCTGAGTCGTCACCGGAACACCTTTACGGTCTCATTGACGTTCCGGATCCAGGATGGCGGCTGTTGATGCACAGGGCCTTGCAAGGGGACCACGGACTGATTTTCCGCCGGTACTCATTGCTGCGGGTATTCCTCGGTCAACCGGCCCGAAAACATTGACTCAACCCGCATCGGATGGGATCAAACAGCATCATGTATTGTCGTTCAGTCTGAAAGCAATAACAGTGTTTCTGTTTTCTCCCCTGTAATAAATGTTAAAGGGGATAATGGCAATACGGAAAAAACAGCTAGTGTCCTGTCACATCTCTAATGTTGGATAAAGACGGTTCAGTTTGATCCGGGCATCTTCAGCAGTGAACTGCCAGTTAACCCCGGCCTTCATTCCGTTTCTTGTCGACTCCCATGCCTT
>DSAE01000121.1 GCA_011372855.1 Desulfobacteraceae bacterium | reverse complement strand
GCGAAGAAGAATGCCTTCGCGCGCTTCAGCCACCCCGAAGGCCGCGGCACCTTCGGCGGCGAAAATCCGGGCGCACTCAATCATGCCGTGCCCGTAGGCGTCGGCCTTGACCATGGGCATAATCCCGGCGCTGCCGGCCATTTTGCGGCACAACCTGAAATTATGGCGCAGGGCCGATCTGCTGATTTCAACTCTGTTGAATGATGGAATCAAATGAACCGTTTTTGTGTTATTTTTTTATCCACCGGGACCAGGCGAGCCAGCCGAGCCGGCTGGAAAAAAGGAGGGCCCAGCCGACCGCCAGATATATCGCGCCGAGAACGGGACCCGGGTCGGACACCGTTCGCAGCAAGATGCCGCTGGCAATCATGATACCCGCCAGTACCCATGTTTTCCAGGAGTAAATCGCCCCCAGGCATGTCCCGTCCCGCAGTTTGACGATGCGATCGATCACCCGTCGGGCCGTTTTGTCGAGGATCCAGAGGGATTTCAGGGTGCCGGCAGCCAGGGCCGCCGCAACGTACCATATGTTCCCGCCCGCGCCGATCCATTCCCAGCCCCGCGTCATCAGGACTGAGCCGACGATCGTCCACAGCAGGGGAGCGGCAAATAAATGCACGCCTCTGTCCACCCCCGGCTTGAGACGGGAGGACCATCTTTTTTTCCGCCAGGTCATGACCCTGAAAACGACATAAGCCCATCCCCGAACGGGGATGGGCTTATCATCAATCCCTCCGCGCCTATCAGGCGCGGATCATACTTCGGTCACGGTAATGGCGCCTTCGGGACAAACCTCGACGCAGGTCTCGCATCCCAGACACTCGTCGGGCTCCACCGGCTCGGCCTTGCCGTCCACCATTTCATAAACCTGTGCCGGGCAGGCGTTTACGCACTCTTCGTCACCCGCGCATTTATCCTTGTCAACAATAATCTCCCACATGATTTGTCCCTCCTGCGATAAATAAGGATGGGGATGATGCTTTTCCCGCCTGGGCAGACGCCTCATCAACCCATTATAACGACAATGGTATCTCTCTTATCGAAGCCCATTGGGTTTGTCAAGCTAAAACATGGCCGATTTCCGGCCTGTTGGTTTCAGTGACAACTATCTGAAATATCATACAAAAATTTGATAATTATTCCCGGCGGCTTGAGGAGGGAAAAGATTTGTATTGACCGCCGTCGCATGATGCGAATAGATTGGATATAATGTGCTCAGCGCCATGCGCTCAAGAGATCCGGCTCCGGACAGGCATGACCCTCTCCGGCAGGCAGAGACAAGTCGGAGCGAAACATACGGAAAATACGGCAACTCAATGTCCAAGAAACAAAATTGGAACCCTGAAAAAGGGGAACGCGCCATGATCGAGGGGATCCTGGAAGGCAGCCCGGACGCCGTCGGCGTCGCGGTTATCCGCCTGGACTGCGGCTGCCGCAAAATGGCCGCCGTCGATAAAAACGGCGATCCCGCCAGCAAGATCATCATGTACCGGGACCAGGCTGAGTCCGTCTGCGAAAAATGCAAAGAGGATCAAGGGGATATTTTGCGGGTCACCGAGCAGTTCATCGCCTGGACCGATCCGCAGCCCCCGGATGAAGACAAAAAACGCATCCTGGCCAAGGTTCTCGGCGTGGTCGACCAGTCGGTCCACTGATCCGCCGCTGCCGCCGGTACGCAGACATTGATGAAAAACTTCTTCCGCCTCATCAGTTCAAGGGATTTCCTTGAACTCTACGACAGGTTCGCTCCCCTCGATGCCGAGACTATTCCCCTGGCACAAGGGCTTGGCCGGATCCTGGCCGCCGATGTCATCTCCCCCGAGCCGCTGCCGCCTTTTTCCCGTTCCACCATGGACGGCTTTGCGGTCCGGGCCAGGGACACCTTCGGCTGCAGCGAATCGGAACCGGCCCTGCTGACTATCGCCGGGGAGATCGCCATGGGACAGAGCGGCACGGACCTGACGCTGGCTCCCGGTCAGACGGCGATAATCTGGACCGGCGGGGAGCTGCCCGTAAACGCCGACGGCGTCGTCATGGTCGAGTACACCAATCAACCGGACAAGGGCACGGTGGAGATCTTTCGACCGGTCGCTCCCGGTGAAAACATCATCAGGGCCGGCGAGGATTTTCCCCGGGGGGCAACGGTTCTGCACAAGGGGCAGCGGCTGCGGCCCCAGGACCTCGGGGTTCTGGCCGGTCTTGGCATCACCGGACTGCAGGTCGCCCGCAAGCCCGTGGCGGCGATTATCAGCACCGGCGACGAACTGGCTGAGCCGGGCCTGCAGCCCGAACCCGGCAAGATCCGTGACATCAATTCAACAACCCTGACCGCCCTGGTCGAGGAATGCGGCGGCATCGCCGTTCCCCTCGGCATCATCGGCGATGATGCCGAGTCCATGCTGGTTGCCTGCCGGAAGGCTCTCGCCCTGCCGGCGGACATGGTCCTGTTGTCCGGGGGAAGCTCCGTGGGCCGGAGGGATTTCACCCTGCAGACCCTGGAAGGGCTCGACGGCTCCGAGTTGCTGGCTCATGGGGTGTCAATCCGCCCCGGCAAACCGACAATTCTGGCCAAAACGGGCAATGCCGCCCTTTTCGGACTTCCCGGCCATGTCGGCTCGGCCATTGTCGTCTTTCATCTTTTCGTGCGTCCGCTGTTGCGCAAACTGGGCGGCGCCGGCGCCACGTCCGGTCTTCGGATGATCCGGGCGGTCACGGCGGAACAGATACCTTCCACCATCGGCCGCGAGGATTTCGTCAGGGTCGCGCTGGAATGGGGAGAGGACTCCCCGCCCAGGGCCGTCCCTCTCTACGGCAAGTCCGGTCTTCTCAACCCGCTGGTCAGGGCGGACGGTCTGCTCATCATCAACCGCGACACCGAGGGCCTTGACCGGGGGGAACCCGCTGAGGTCATGCTGTTCCCATGAAACGTAAAATTTATCTCAAGATGGAGCCCCTGGAAGTTGCCAGGGACATATTTCAGAAAAAATTTTCCGGCTACCGCACCGGCGAGGAGGAAATCAACAGCCGCGAAGCCGACGGCCGAATAACCTCACGGCCGGTCAGCGCCCGCCTCTCGGCCCCATCCTTTCACGCGGCGGCCATGGACGGCCTGGCAGTCGAGGCCGCGAATACCTTCGGCGCCTCGGACGAGACACCCGTCACCCTGCAGGCAGCCAACGGCCAGGCGATCCCGGTCAATACCGGGCAGCCCCTGCCGGAGGGCAAGGATGCCGTGATCATGATAGAAAACGTCCTGTTCCGGAACCGGGACCGGGAGGTCATCATCCGGGCCCCCGTCTATCCCTGGCAGAACGTGCGCAAGGTTGGAGAGGATATCGTCGCCACCGAACAGCTGTACCCGACCAACCACCTGCTCGGCCCGGCCGACATCGGCGCGCTGCTGACCGCGGGATGCCCGACGGTCTGGGTGCGCAGGAAACCGAGGGTGATGATCATCCCCACCGGCAACGAACTCATCGACGGCAGCGAAGCGGACATCGTGCCCCCGCCCGGCAAAACCATCGAGTCCAATTCCGGGATGCTGGCCGCGCTGGCCGCCCGGGCCGGCGCGATCCCCTCGGTCAGCCCCATCATCCGTGACGACTATGACACCATAAAACAACACCTGCTGGCAGCCGTCGATTCCGCGGCGGACATGATCATGATCAATGCCGGCTCTTCCGCGGGCAGCGCGGACTATACGTCTCGCATCATCGAGGAACTGGGCGAGGTCCTGGTCCACGGCGTCACCATCATGCCCGGCAAGCCGACCATCCTCGGGGTCATCGGGGGAAAGCCGGTGATCGGCAACCCCGGCTATCCCGTTTCCTCACTGATCTCCTGCGAGCAGTTCGTCCAGGCCCTGCTGGCCCATATGCAGGGCCTGAGGCTGCCCGAAAGAAAAATGATCACCGCGGTACTGGGCAAGAACATGCCCTCCCGAGGCGGCCTGGAGGAATTCCGCCGGATGATCACCGGCAGGATCGGCTCCCGGTTCGTGACCATGCCCCTGAAAAAAGGGGCCGGGGCCATCACCACCATCACCCGCGCCAACACCATTCTGCGCATCCCCGCTTCCTCCGAGGGAGAGAACAAGGACGCCGTGGTCGCCCTGGAACTGCTGCGGCCCCTGGACCAGGTCGAGCGGACGATCCTCTGCACGGGCAGTCACGACCTGACCCTGGACTTGATCCATGACTTCCTGAAACGGAGCGACCCGGCCTATCCCCTTGCCTCCACCCACGTCGGCTCGCTGGGCGGCATCATGGCCGTCAAGTCCGGCATGACCCACGTGGCGGGTTCGCATCTCCTGGACCCGGCCACCGGCGAATACAATACCGGCTCCATCAGACAGTACCTGACCGGCCTGGATGTCACCCTTATCACCCTGGTCCACCGGCAGCAGGGTTTCATGGTGCGTTCCGGCAACCCTAAAAGTATCCGGGGGGTGGAAGACCTGTTGCGCGGCGACGTCACCTATGTCAACCGCCAGGGCGGCTCGGGCACCAGGGTGCTGCTCGATTACGAACTGGACAGGGCCGGCCTGTCCGGGACGGGAATCCGGGGTTATGATTTTGAAGAGTACACCCACATGTCGGTGGCGGTGGCGGTCCTGTCCGGCAAGGCCGATGCCGGTCTCGGCATCATGGCTGCGGCCCGGGCACTGCAGCTCGATTTCATCCCGGTGACCGAGGAACGCTACGACCTGATCATCCCGACGGAAATCATGACCACCCCGGGGATCATGCAGCTTCTGAACATCATCAATTCGGACCCGTTCAAGAAGAAAGTGGAAAAAATGGGCGGCTACTCCACCCGGGAGACCGGGAATGTTGTTCGCCTGTAAGAACCCGGCTGCGCCGGAAGTCGGCAGCGCCCCACCCCGCGCTGCGGGGACGAATGAGGGGACTACCTAAAAGTCTCAAGAGAATTGACAACGGAAGCGAATTTCAACCGGATTTACCCTTGCCTATGTCCTTGATTTTTC
>DSAE01000142.1 GCA_011372855.1 Desulfobacteraceae bacterium | reverse complement strand
TGACTCCCATATCGATATTCCATAGCACCTCCTTGTTCGGAGATAGTATACACCATCTATTGGGAGTGATAAATCTACCCGCCTAAAGGCGGGGGCTTAAACCTTTTTTGAGACCAGGTTAAACAGGGGGCCATTGTTTGCGCAAAGAGGGGAAAAAAGATAAAATGTTTTAAAAATAAAGCACATAACTCAGATGTTATCGAACAAAAAAAAATCGTCCTTCTTTTTTCTCGCATGCCGTCATCCGCAAGCTCCTGCTTGCCGCCGGCACCCTTCTTGCGATGGCGGTAGTGCTGGCACTGCTTGTCAGGGTGCTCGTTGATTCAGAAGCACTCAGGCATCGCATCGAGCAGACCGTATCCCGGGCCACGGACATGGAAGTCAACGTCGAGGGCCAGGTCACGATCCGGCTGTTTCCTGTCCCGGGAGTGAGGCTTGAGGATCTCCGTATCCGCAACGGCAGGGACGAATGGCTTACTGCCGCCGCCCTGAACCTCCGGATCCGGGTACCGGCCTTGCTGGCCGGCCGGGTTGAACCGGCGGTCATTAACCTCGTGGAGCCGAAGCTGCAACTGCGGCGAAATGCCGACGGATCCTACAACTTTATCCCGGCCCGTCGGCCAGACGCCTCCGGGGCCGGGCAGGCCGGCGCGATTCGCCATTTCCGGGTCACGGCAGCCGCTCTGAGCTTTATCGACCAGTCCTCCGGTGAACAGTTCACGGCCGAAGGCTGTTACTGGGAGGGGCGAAACCTTGAGTGGCGGCCTGCGCAGCCACCGCACTCCGGACCGAATCTGCCGGACTTTCACGGTCTGTTGAGCTGCCGGAAAGTCACCTACGGCGTACTGGAGGCTACCGAGCTGCAGGCCCGGGTCGCCTCTTCAGACAGACAACTTGAGATCAGCCCGGTAACCGGCCTCCTGCTCGATGGCCGGCTGCAGGGACAGCTGGAAAGCGATTTTTCCGGGCCTGCCCCGGCCCACTCCCTTGAAGCGGAACTCGTCGACTTCCACATAAAGCGCTTTTTCGAAACCTTCCAACTTGAGCGGGGAATGAGAGGTTCGGCCACCTTTGCCATCCAGCTCAACTTCTCGGGCAAAACCGTCTCCGAGATGGTGGCAAGCCTGCAAGGACGGTCAACACTTTCGGGAACGGAACTGGTGGTGCACGGCCAGGATTTGGACAAACAACTGGCCCGGTACCAGGACACCCAGCGGTTCAACCTGGTGGATACCGTAACCCTCTTCGCGGCCGGCCCGATCGGCCTGGCGATCACCCGCGGCTACGGCTTCGCCACCCTCTTTGTCGATACCGGAGAACAGACGCACATCCGGGAACTGTTTTCCGAGTGGGACATTGTCAACGGCATAGCCCGCGCCAGCGATGTCGCCCTGTCGACGGCGGAGAACCGCCTCGCTCTGGCCGGAGAACTTGATTTTGTCAATTCACGTTTCAGGGATATGCGGGTGGCCGTGGTCGACGCCAAGGGCTGCGCGATCGTTGAACAGCGTATTCATGGCACATTCCGTGAGCCGGAGGTTGAGTCCCCGCACTTTCTGGCAACCCTGACCGGCCCGTTTATCGACATTGTGAATCGGGGAATCTCGCTGTTCGCCGAACAGGAATGCGAACCGTTCTACACCGGGCGGGTTCCATCACCATAAAACCGCCGGTCAGGTGATGGCCCCGGGTGCTGGAGCGTAGCTCAGTCGGCAAACGACTTCGCGGTGTTTTCATTTTTATTTTCCCTCTCCCGCTCCCGGAAACCCGTCAGTCATCTTCAACCGGGCACACCGGCAAAAGAATATTGACTTTTTTGCAGTCTGCATGCAAAACAAGCGCATGCGGGTTGAAAACAACATCCTTCCGCTTTGCAGCGGGTGACTGCCCAATACCCGCGGCGCTGCTCGCCGGGGCCGGACAGGGCGGCAAATCCGTGTGGGCGCCTTATGGCCTGATCTGCCCCCTTAATTTTGCGGACGAATAAATGACAGTGAAGCAGATCTCCACACTGCATTTCGGGGTACGGCCGGCGGTTGTCTGCAAATATACCGGTCAGCTCCTGATCATTTTTTCGCTCCTGTTTACCGGTCCCCCGCTCTTCTGCCTGGTGGTCGGCGAGTACGGCCTTTTTGCGCCGTATGCCCTTGTTGCCGGCGGCTCAGGACTTGCCGGCTTCCTTCTCCAGCGGATCAGGGCGTCCGATGACATCCAGAACAACGAAACCCTGGTTATCTCCGCCCTTATTTTCATCACGGTCCCGCTGCTGGTCTCCCTGCCTTTTCTGCAGCCGGGATTGAGCTGGATCGACGCTTTTTTCGAAGCCGTATCCGGCGTTACCACCACAGGCCTGTCAAACATTCCCTCGGTGGAGAACCTGCCCAAAACCTTCCTGTTTGCGCGGGCCTGGCTGCAGTGGATCGGCGGGCTGGGCTTCGTGATTCTCAGCGTCGCCGTCCTGCTGCCTCACAGCAAGGCGACCCTGCAGCTCTTCAAGCAGAGCTGGGAGCAGGAAGGTTTGATCGCCAGCACCAAGGCCTATGCCCGCATTATTCTGCTGGTTTACCTGGCCCTGACCCTGACCGGCTTCATCCTGCTCATGGTCCTCGGCGTCCAGTGGTTCGATTCGGCAGCCCATGTCCTCGCCGCGGTATCAACCGGCGGCTTTTCGCCCTACGATGACAGCCTGGCGGGACTGGGCAGCCGCCCCGCCGAAACGGCGGTCATGATCCTTTCCCTTTCCGGCGCGATTCCCCTGATTCTCTATTATCTTTTCTTTACCCAGGGTTGGCGTGAATTCACCGTCAATGTCGAAGTGAAGGGTCTTGCCGCCGCGTCCTGCCTCGCCGCCCTTGCGACCTTCGCGACACTCCTGGCGGTGGACGGCCTGCCCCTGCGGACGGCAGTCGAAGACGGTACCCTGCTCGCGCTTTCCGCCCAGACCACCACCGGGTTTTCCACTTTGCCCGTTGCGGACCTCTCGGATTCGACCAAGTTCATTCTCATCCTCTTCATGCTGATCGGCGGCAATGTCGGCTCCACGGCCGGAGGCATCAAAATTGTACGGCTGCTCGTCATCCTCAAATTGGTCAGGTTCATGATCGTTCGCAGCGGAATGCCCTCCGATGCCGTGACTTACCCGCGCCTGACGGGCAGGCGCCTCGAAAGCGTCGAGATAATCCGCTGTTTCCTGCTTGTCTTCCTTTTTCTTCTGGTCATCGTCCTGTCCTGGTTCGTCTTCATCCTGATGGGGTACCCCCTGCTCGATTCACTTTTCGAAGTCGTTTCCGCAACCTGTACGGTCGGCCTGTCGACGGGAATCAGTTCATCTTCCCTGCCGGTCGCCCTCAAGAGCGTCCTCTGCATGGACATGCTCATGGGGCGCCTTGAAATTATCGCCTTTCTGGTCCTGTTCTATCCGCCGACCTGGTTTGCCAAAAAAAGAGGAGCATGACTATGAGAATAGTTTTCGTCGGAACCAACAAGATTTCGCTCACCACGGCCCGGTCGCTCAGTGAAGGAGACCATGAGGTGGTCTTCATTGAAAAGAACAAGGAAAAAATCGACAAGCTGTCGGATGAAATGGACTGCGGCTTCATTCTCGGCGACGGCAGTGCGCCGGACATCCTCAAGGAAGTCGGCCCCAAACAGACCGATTTTCTCTTCTGCATGACGGACAACGACCGGGACAATATCATTGCCGGCCTGGTCGGCAGGTCGCTGGGCTACAGCAAAGTTATCGTGAAAATTGAAGATCTTGCCTACGAACATATCTGTTCGGAACTTGGCCTCAGGGATGTCATCGTCCCGACCAGCACCATCAGCAGGTATCTTGTCGACATGATCATGGGCAGGGATGCCACCGAGTTGACCAGCGTGATCAGAGGCGACGCACGTTTTTACACCTTTGTCGCCGGGGAGGAAGAGAACGATGCAATCGTCGGGGAGCTCGACCTGCCGAAAAAAGCGAAGGTGATCTGTTATTACCGGGAAGACCGGTTCAACCTCGCCCATCACGACACCCGCCTGGAAGCCGGGGATGAGGTGGTTGTCCTCACCCATGTTGACACGCTGGAAACGCTGCAGAAAAAATGGCCGCCGGTGAAAGGGAGCGGGGAGCAGGAAGATGGAAACGAGAAGGAGGGAGCGGAGAGCTGAAGCACTCGGTGATTATGGTGGTAAAATTCAGCGTTCAGGAGAGAGCATGAGCACAAGGTCCGACCATTCACGCACAGGGGAGAAGGTTTCGCCCATTTATTCCTTCATGGATGTGGTCGCCCGGGAGGCGGAGGAGTACGCTGCGGTTCATACGACCCCCATGTCCCCGCTCCTGGAGGAGATCGAGCGATTCACCCTGACCCGGACGCTCTATCCCAGCATGCTCACCGGCCGGGTCCAGGGCCGCTTCCTGCAACTGGTCGTGCAACTGTCCGGGGCGCGCTGCATCGTCGATATCGGCACGTTCACCGGCTACTCGGCCATGGCCATGGCCGAGGCGCTCCCCCCGGACGGCAGGATTCTCACCATCGACCATAATCCAGAGCACGCGCGGCTGGCCCGGGATTTCTTCAGCCGCAGCCCGGCCGGGAACAGGATCACCCTGCGCCTGGGCGAGGCCCTGGATATTCTCAAAAGCCTGCCGGACGGGCGCACCGACCTGGTCTTCATCGATGCCGACAAGCGCAACTACATCGCCTACTACGAGGAGTCCATGCGCATGGTGCGCGACGGCGGCCTGATCCTCGCCGACAACGCCCTCTGGTACGGCAGGATATTCGACCCCCGGGACGATGACAGCCGGGCCGTGGCGGCCTTCAATGAACGGGTGCAGGGGGACGATCGGGCGGTGAAGCTGTTCCTGACCATCCGCGACGGGATTTATCTTATCAGGAAAAAGGGGCGGGATGCAGGGAGCTGAAAGTCGGCAGCGCCCCACCCCGCCGATGGCGGGGACGAATGAGGAGACTACCATAAACCTCAAGCCGATTGATTGCAGGAGTAAATTTCCACCAATTTTGCCCGCACCTATCTGCTTGATTTTT
>DSAE01000156.1 GCA_011372855.1 Desulfobacteraceae bacterium | reverse complement strand
TGCCCTTGCGCGACAGCTTCGCCGCCCCCAGGGTCGAATATTTGTTGGCCTTGTGCACGACTTCCTCGAGGTTTTTATACGGAAACTGCCAGATGGGTTTTTTCAGGTAGGCCGGCGGGCGGTCGGAGACGATTTGATATTCCTCGTGCACCGGGTCGTCCTTGAAGCGCAGCACCCCCTTGCGGAAAAGCTGGGGCTGCCGGTAATCAGGATAAAAGCCTGAATATTTGATCCACCGGCCCATGAAAAAATTGCGCCGGGGGATATAATAGGCGTCCGCCGCCCCGGGGTCGGCAACGGTGGCCAGGATTTCGTCCCCCGCCTCGGGGGTGCAGCGTTCATCGGCATCGAGGGAAAATATCCATGGGTGGGTGCAGGCATCCATGGCCCGGTTGCGCAGATCGCCGAACCCCTGGAAGTCGATCTGGACCACCCTGGCACCCATTTCAGCCGCGATGGCGGCGGTATCATCCTTGCTGTGCGAGTCGGCGACAACGATTTCATCGGCCCAGAGCACGGAGTTGATCGCCGGCCCGATTTTTTCCGCTTCATTGTAGGTAATGATGTAAACGGAGACGGGTGTCATGCCTGCCTAGCCATCGACGGCCTCGGCCTGCCGTTGGCAGCCAGCTTGACCACCATGCGGTCGGCCTTCTGCAGCCGTCCGACAATGATTTTAAAGAATTTTCTGGAAATATCGGGGTAATCCTCCAGGAGTTCCATGAGCTTGTCGCCCGGGTACCTGGTCACCGTGGTGCGGCCCATGGAGACGATGGTGGCGAAGCGGGGCTCGTCGGAAATCGCCGCCATCTCTCCGAAAAATTCTCCCGGTTCGGTGATTTCGGCGATTTTCTTGCCGCCCTTAAGCACGGCGAGCTTGCCGCGGACCAGCTTGAAAAAGTCGGAGTCCCTGTTGCCTTCCTGGATGATCACATCGCCGTCCTCGTAATCCTCGATTTCGGGGTTGACAAGGTAGGAGGGCAGGCTTTCCTCCCGCATAACCGTTCTGCGCAGCGCTTCCTCCAGGCTGGTGATCCCCTGCGCCACTTTTTTCAGGGCGGCGCGGCGCAGCGGCACCAGGCCCTCCTTGACCGCAATCTTGTAGAGCTGGTCCTCGGGCACTTCCGCGGCAACGGCCTTGGCAACGGCCTCGGTGCATTCCAGCAGCTCAAAGAAGCCGACCCGCCCCTTGTAGCCCAGCCCGTTGCATTCGGGGCAGCCGACGGGGCCGTAGGTAACGAGTCCCTCAAGTTCTTCCTCCCTGAATCCGGCCGCCAGGAGTTCCTCCGGTTCGTGCTGGACGGCCGTCTTGCATTTTTTGCACAGGCGGCGGCCGAGGCGCTGGGCCAGGACCATGGTCAGGGAGCCGGCAAGGATGTACGAAGGGACGCCGATATCGATCATACGGCTGACCGAGGAAGGGGCGTCGTTGGTATGGAGGGTGGAAAAAACCAGATGCCCGGTCATGGCGGCCTTCATGGCGATTTCGGCGGTTTCGTAATCGCGGATTTCACCGACCATGATGATATCGGGGTCCTGGCGGAGAAAAGCCCTCAGCGCCGCGGCAAAGGTCATGCCGACCTCGGTGTTGACATTGACCTGACAGATTCCCTTGAAGTTGAATTCAACCGGGTCTTCCGCGGTCAGAATTTTAATGTCTTCCTTGTTCAGGGCGTTCAGGGCGGAATACAGGGTGACGGTCTTGCCCGAGCCCGTCGGGCCGGTGACCAGCAGCAGACCCTGCGGCCGGTTGAGACAGCGCTTGAGCATGGTGAATGTTTCCGGCTCGAAGCCGAGCATGGTCAGGTCGACGTTGAGCGAACTCTTGTCCAGAATCCGGAGAACAATGCCTTCGCCGTGCAGCAGGGGCAAAGTGGAGACCCGGAAGTCGACGGCCTTGTTGCGGCCGACCCGCATCTTGATGCGCCCGTCCTGGGGGACCCGGCGTTCGGTGATATTGAGGCCGGACAGGATTTTCATGCGGGCCACCAGGGCGTTCTTGATGGCCAGGGGCAGGTTCATGGATTTGAACAGGGCGCCGTCCTTGCGGTAGCGGACCTGCATGTTCCTTTCAAACGGCTCGATATGGATGTCGCTGACCCCTTCCTGGACGGCCTTGATCAGAATGCCGTTGACCAGCTTGATGATGGGCGCGTCGGAAGCCGAAAACTGCCCCCCCTCATCATGTTCGTCTTCCCCGCCGATTTCAAAATCCTCGGCGGCGTCCGAGACCAGGGCGCCGAAGTCGTCGACCGTGGTGACGCTCGCGTCATCGTCCTCTTCCTCGTTCCGGGTAAAGAAGGAATGGTATTCCTTGTCGTCGATTTTGTAGTATTCCCTGTAGGCGTTGACAATGTCGACGACCGTGGAGACGCAGACATTCAGGCCTTTCTTGACGATTTCCTGCAGTTCCTCGATCTCGATGGAATCGGTGGGCTCGGCCATGGTGACCTGCAGCGTATTGCCGGCCACCCTGAGCGGGAAGGCCATGAACCGTTTGGCAACCTCGTAGGGCATGATCTTGAGGGCATCGTCGCTGGGCGGTTTCTTGGCAATGTTGACTGCAGGGTAGTTGTGCATCCTGCTGAGAAAATTGACGATGGTGTCCTGTTCGATGTAGCCGTTGTCCAGCAGGATATGGCTGAGCCGCTTGCCGGATTTCTTCTGTTCCTGCTTGGCTATCTCGAACTGGTGCGCGGTGATGTAGCCCGCCTTGCTGAGCAGTTCACCGATTTTGAGCTTGCTGGCCCCGGACTGGTCCTTGACGGTGGACCTTCTGTGCGCTGACTGTGCTGGGCTTGCCATATTCTTCCGTTACCCGGGCGATGAGTTGCTGTCGACCATTACGGCCATCTGTGCCGGAAAGCCTGGAGGGCGGTCCTCCAGGAAATGAGCCTTGTGCAAAAAATTACATGATAATAACATATAATACTATAAAAATAAATACAGGTCAAAAGAGCCGGAGGCTCTTCTGACCTGTGCATTACCGGGGAGTTGCAGGGTGCCGAGCTAAAACACGCCTTTCACCTTGCCGGTTTCCACATCCACGTCGATGCGGCGGTAGGCCGGATCGGACGCGGTTCCCGGCATCAGGCTGATGGCACCGGCCACCGGCACGACAAATCCCGCCCCCTTGTAGGTCAGGATGTCGCGAATGGGCAGGGTCCACCCCTTGGGCACCCCCTTGAGGGACGGGTCATGGGAGAGGCTGAGATGGGTTTTCACCATGCAGGTTCCCATATCCTTCAGGTCCGGGTCCGCCTCCATTCTCTTCAGTTTGGTCTGGGCTTCCTGGCTGTAGCTGACCCCGTCGGCGCCGTACACTTCGCGGGCGATCAGCTCAATCCGCTTGCTCAGCGGGGTGTCGAGTTCGTAGAGGAACCTGAAGTCGTTGGGCTCCTCGCAGGCGTCGACGACCGCGTCGGCGAATTCAAGCGCCCCGTCGCCGCCGTACTGCCAGTGCCTGGACAGGGCGACCCTGGCGCCGGCTGCCTCGGACAGGCGGCGGACGGCCTTGATTTCATCATCGGTGTCGGTGTAGAAGGCATTGATGCAGACAACGGGATTGATGCCCGCCTTTTTGACGGTCTCGATGTGGTGGACGAGATTTTTGCATCCTTCCTCGACCCAGCCGACGTTTTCCTTCTTGTATTCTTCCGGCATCGGTTTGCCGGGGACCGGGATCGGCGCCCCGCCGTGACACTTGAGGGCCCGGATGGTGGCGACCACCACCGCGCAGTGCGGCTTGAGCCCTGAGTAGCGGCACTTGAGGTTCCAGAACTTCTCGAAGCCGATATCGGCGCCGAAGCCCGATTCGGTGACATTATAGTCGGCAAGCTTGAGGGCGACCCGGTCGGCGATGACCGACGACTGGCCGATGGCGATATTGGCAAAGGGTCCGGCATGGACCATGACCGGCTGCCCTTCGATGGTCTGCACGAGGTTCGGGTTGAGGGCCTCGACCATCCAGGCGGTCATGGCGCCGTCAACCTCGAGGTCGGCGGTGGTGATGGGACGGTCCTGCTTGTCGTAGGCGACGACGATTTTGCCGATCCGTTCCCGCATGTCCCTGAGATCGCTGGCTACCGCCAGGATGGCCATGATTTCCGAGCTGACGGCAATGCCGAATTTGGACTGCATGGTGAAGCCGTCCATCTTGCCGCCCAGGCCGATGGTGATGTTGCGCAGCGCCTGGGCGCAAAAGTCGATGATCCAGCCGAACTCAACCTTTTTCGGGTGGATGTCCAGCCGCCGGAGATTGCGCTTGGCAAGCTGCTCGTCGGTGTAGTTGGCCTCATGCTGCATGCGGGAGGTCAGGGCGACCATCCCCAGGTTGTGGGCGTTCATGATGGCATTGATATCGCCGGTCAGTCCAAGGGAAAAAGGCGTGAGGGGAATGCACTGGGCCAGGCCCCCGCCGGCGGCGCTGCCCTTGATGTTCATCGTCGGTCCGCCCGAAGGCTGACGGATGGCGCCGATAACCGATCTGTCACGTTTGCCGAGCCCCTGAACCAGGCCCATGGCGCAGGTCGACTTGCCTTCGCCCAGGGGTGTGGGGGTGATGGCGGTGACGTCGACATATTTGCCGTCCGGACGGTCCTTGAGCCGTTCCAGGATTTTCCGGTAGTCGAGTTTGGCGACGTAGTGGCCGTGGGGCAGCAGTTCCTCTTTCTCGAGCCCGAGCCGTTCGCCCAGCTCGTAGACTGTTTTCATGCGGCTTTCCGCTTCTTCGGCAATCTCCCAGTCCGCATGCTTGGTGGGATCAAGGGCCATGGTTTCCTCCTTTTGTAAAATTTGTATGATTAGATTGGACCGTGATAACAGGAAAAGATACAGACAGATATACAAGCCGGCAAAACATCTGCCTGAATACACGAAAATTTGTTGAATTTAGCAGGTACGATTTAGGATGTCAAGACACTGCGTGTCAGAGGCAGGGCCGCGTCACTTATGAGCTAATCTTATCGAGTTTACAACTTTTTCTGAAAAAGCTGGTTTTTCTTCGTGCGATTTTATATAATGAGGCATGGGAGAAGAACTTCATGCCGTAGCCT
>DSAE01000081.1 GCA_011372855.1 Desulfobacteraceae bacterium | reverse complement strand
CATCAAGGGGATGACCATCTCGGAGGTCAAGGGCTACGGACGGCAGAAAGGCCATACGGAAATTTACCGGGGCGCGGAATACCATATCGACTTCCAGCCGAAATTGAAAATCGAAATTATCGTCCGGACCGAACAGGTAGAGCAGGTGCTCGACACGATCGTCAACGCGGCAAGGACCGGCAAGATAGGCGACGGCAAGATATTTGTTCTGCCGGTCGAACAGGTTGTCCGGGTCAGGACGGGTGAGCGGGGTGAGGAGGCCGTTTGATGTCGACGACGCTCCGCGCTGCCCGGGAGGCCCTGGAGGAGCTCTGGAACCAGGGGATTGCCGGCCGGGAACTGCTCCTGCGTCAGACCCGCCTGGCCGACGAGTTCATTGGCGACCATTTTGCCGCCTCTCCGGCGGTGCAGGCGGCCGGGGGTAAAATCGCCCTCCTGGCTCTCGGCGGCTATGGCCGCCTGGAGCTCTATCCCTATTCCGACATCGACCTGCTGCTCCTTCATGACCGGCAGGCGGCCGGAGACATGCAGCGCGTGGCCGAATCGATACTGTATCCCCTGTGGGACAGCGGCTATGAGGTCGGTCATTCCGTGCGGACACCGGATGAGGCGGTACGGTTTGCCGGTGATGACTTTTTTTTCCAGGTGGCGCTGCTGGACGCCCGGTATCTGGCCGGTGAAAAGGAACTTTTCGATCTTCTGCGGCAGAAATACAGAAAAAAAATACTGGACGGGGAGCGGAAAAAATTTGTCGAGACCATGGAAAAGTTCCGGGCGGAACGCCGCCGGCGATACGGCAGTCACAGCTATCTTCTGGAGCCGCATATCAAAGAGGGAAGAGGCGGCATGCGGGACATCCAGGCCATGTTCTGGGTGGCAAAGGCGGTTTTCGGCCTCAACGGGCTGAAAGACATGGAGGAAGCCGGCCTGGTGGAGCGTCGGGAGGTGCTTGCCTTCGAGGATTCCCGGAACATGCTTGTTCGTCTGCGCAACCGGCTCCACTATCTTAGTCAGCGGAAAAACGACCAGATGTTTTTTGAATACCAGGAGGAGATGGCACAGGCATTCGGCTTCAAGGATGCCGACGGCATGCTCGCCGTCGAGCACTTCATGCGTGAGGTGTACGGCCATCTCCAGACCGTGGCGGTTATCACCGATCTGTTTTTTGAACATGTTGGCGAGGTCGTCGGCTATGTGCGGACCGGGCGCCGGGAAAAACAGCTTGAAAAGGGAATCATGCTGCGGGACGGGACGGTACGCCTGGCTCTGCCTCCCGAGGAACTGCGCAAAAAGCCTCACCTTCTCATGCGCCTGTTTGTGCAGGCCGGAAAAACCGGCAGTCCCCTGCACCACAGGACCAGGCAGATGATCGCTGAACACCTGGACCTGGTGGACGACCGGTTCCGCTCGTCCAAAAGGGCAGCCCGCTCATTTCTGGAAGTGCTTTACGACAGCCGGCAACCGGTACCGGTCCTGGAAACCATGCTGGAAACAGGTATGCTGACTGCCTATATCCCGGAATTTTCCCGGGTCGAATCGCTGGCCCAGCATGACCTCTATCATGTCTATACCGTTGACCGTCACCAGCTCGAAACCGTGGGCGAGATAGCTGCGCTGCAGCAAAGCAGGGAAGAGCTTTTCATGGGATTGTCGTCGCCCCATCTCCTGTACCTGGCTGCCTTACTGCACGATATAGGCAAAGGGCGCAGGGTGGACCATTCACCGCTGGGCTCGGAAATAGTTGGGGCAGTGGCCGGACGCCTGGGCCTGGAACAGGGAGAGCAGGATTGCCTGGCCTTTCTGGTCCGTCATCATCTTCTGCTGCCGGAAAATGCCCTGCGGCGTGACTTGGAGGACCTGGAGTTCATCCGCCGGAGTGCCGAGATCGTCGGCGATCTCGACCGGTTGACGATGTTGTATTTGTTGACCATCGCCGATTCCAAAGCAACCGGACCTTCCGCCTGGAGCAGTTGGAAAGGTTCCCTCATCGGCGACTATTATCTCCGGATCAAGGCCTGTCTGGAGGCGTCCTGCACCATAGAATACCAGCCGGCCAGCCGGGAGAAGGGCGAGGAGGAGGGAATCCGCTGGCTGAAATCACGGGTAGAGGATCTGCTCGATCACTCCCCCACCCGGATATCCATCGATGAGCTGCCGGATGATTACCTGCTCAGCTTTACGCCGGATGCCATTGCCTGGCATCTCAATATTCACCGGGAAAAAGCGGAATTGCTTCGGCAGAAGGTGCTGCTTTTTCCCGAAGACCGTCAGGGATGCTGGGCCCTCCTGATCATGAGCAGGGACCGTCCCGGCCTGCTGGCCAAACTGTGCGGCGTTCTGGCCCTGCACAATCTCAGGGTTCTTGGCGCGCATATCTGTACCTGGCCGGATCGGACGGTGGTGGATGTCCTGAATGTCGTGCCGCTGGCGGGAATCGAATTCGCCGACCAGGACTGGAAGGGGCTTGAAGATGACATCAATCTGGCCGTCAACTACCGCCTTGACGTGGGGAGACAGCTTCTCCGCAAGGTTTCCGTCACAGGGGGCAGGTCCAGGCGTCTGATCCAGCAGCCGCGGCAGGATGTGATAATAGACAACTCCGCTTCCGGGCGATTTACGGTGATCGAGGTCTATGCCGCCGACAGGCCGGGCACCCTGTACTCTCTGGCGCAGACCATCTCGGATTTTGGCCTGGATATCCACCGGGCCAGAATCGCCACCGAGGTCGAACAGCTTATCGATATTTTCTACGTGTCGTTCAGGGACGGCCGCAAGCTTGATGATCCGGCCCGCATGGAGAAGGTGCGCGAGGCGCTCCGGCACGTTGTTCAAAAGGAGGAAACCGCCGCCTGAATGAAATGGCGGAGGTCGAGGATAGGGTGATGAATTCGGCGGAGACCGGATCAACTTGTTGCGCAATCGTCAATCAAAAGGAGAACGACCATGGAACGCAATGAAATAATGAAAATCATTGAAGAAAAGAACGTAAATTTTTTCCGGCTGCAGTTTGTCGACATCTTCGGCTTCATGAAGAATGTCGCCATTCCGCGCAGCCAGATTGAAAAGGCCCTGGACGGCAAGATCATGTTCGACGGTTCGTCCATTGACGGCTTTGTCCGCATCAACGAATCGGACATGTACCTGAAGCCGGATTACAACAGCTTCACAGTTCTCCCCTGGCGTACCCACAACGGCGTCAATGCCGCCCGGATCATCTGCGATGTCTACAAATCCGACGGCACGCCCTTTTACGGCTGTCCCAGGGTCAATCTGCAGCGCGTCCTGGACGAGGCCAAGAAGATGGGCTTCACCATGAATGTGGGAACCGAGTGCGAATTCTTTCTCTTCCATATGGACGAGAGGGGAGGACCGTCCATCGAGTCCAACGACGTCGCCGGATATTTCGATGTCGATCCGGACGATACCGGCATTGACTGCCGGCGGGAAATCATTGAGACCCTGGAAGCCATGGGGTTCGAGATCGAAGCGTCCCATCACGAGGTGGCCGAGGGACAGCACGAAATCAATTTCAAATACGCCGACGCGCTGACCGCGGCCGACAACACCGTGACCTTCAAGTGGGTCGTTCGCTCCATCGCCGCCAAGTACGGTTTTCATGCCACCTTCATGCCCAAACCGGTTTTCGGCATCAACGGTTCCGGCATGCATACCAACCAGTCGCTGTTCAACCTGGACGGGACCAACGCCTTCTATGATGAAAATGCTCCCCTCCAGCTGAGCCAGACTGCGTACCACTACATCGCCGGCATCCTCAAGAACGCCAAGGGCTTTGCCGCGGTGACCAATCCGCTGGTCAACTCCTACAAGCGCCTGGTGCCGGGCTATGAAGCACCGGTGTACGTTTCCTGGTCCGCCTCCAACCGTTCGGCCCTGATCCGCATTCCCGCTTCCCGCGGCATGGGAACCCGGACCGAGGTGCGCTGCCCGGATCCGGCCTGTAATCCCTACCTTGCCTTTGCCATGATGCTCAAATCGGGAATGGACGGGATCGAGAACAAGATTTCTCCGCCCGCCTCGACCGATGTGGACATTTTCAAGATGACTCCGGCCGAAAAGGTTGCCGCCGGCATCGACAGCCTGCCGGCCAATCTCAAGGAAGCCGTTGAACTGTTGAAGCAGAACCCCATTGCCAGGGATGCCCTGGGCGAACACATATTCGAGAAATATGTCGCAGGCAAGGAGAAGGAATGGGATGAGTACCGGACAGCGGTAACCGATTGGGAACTGCAGAATTACATGAAAAACTATTGATCATCGTCCAGATGAAAGGCAACGGGGCAGCGTCCTGGCGAAATATCCGCCGGAACGCTGCCCCCCCTTCCCTTGCCGCCGCCGGCAAAGGGTCCGGCCTCGAGCAACAGCGCAGGCAACCCCATGGTGAGGAGTGCCATGCGGTTTGAGCCATTCCGGGACCGGTTGAGCCGTGACATCCGCAATGACCTGGCGAGGTCCCTGGCCAGGTCACTTGCAGCCTTCGATTCCACGCCGGTCAGGACAACGGCGGCCGTCTACCTGAACCGGAATATTGCCGGGGAGTACAAGGAGTACGTCCGGGACCGGCTCGGCCGCTATGAAACCGCCGTGCACAGGATCGTCGGCGGCTTCGGCGGTGATGTGCTGCGGCAGGCCCTGGTGCTGTGGGACCTGCAGCTTTTTTTTGAAGTGCATGAAATTCTGGAGCAGGCCTGGCGACGGGCCTCCGGCGACGACAAGCCCATCCTTCAGGCCCTGATCAGGGCCGCCGGGGTCTATGTCAAGCTTGAATACGGGTATGCCGAAGCGGCGAGGAAAATGGCCGGTCGCGCCCTGCCGGTGCTCGAAGAGCACACAGCGTATATTGCCCGGTATTTCCCGCCGGAAAAATTGCTGGAGCCCCTGCGGAACCCTTCCCTGCCTCCTCCGCGGCTCCTGGAAGGCTGACCTTCATCCTCCACCGCGGCCCTCCTTGCCGGAGGACAACGAACCCGGCGGCATGCATGACCTAGTGTCCTGTCACATCTCTAATGTTGGATAAAGACGGTTCAGTTTGATCCGGGCATCTTCAGCAGTGAACTGCCAGTTAACCCCGGCCTTCATTCCGTTTCTTGTCGACTCCCATGCCTT
>DSAE01000091.1 GCA_011372855.1 Desulfobacteraceae bacterium | reverse complement strand
GATGAATTTTGTTATCGTTTTAACCGTAGGTTCTGGGAACCGGAGATGCCTTTGAGATTGCTCAACGCATGCTTGGCTCACACACCTGTAAAAATAGCTGAGTTTGGTTAAGAGCCACTTTACCGAAAGAATCCCCTCCGCCTTCCATGAACCTGACTCGACGTGCGCCTGCATTGACTTGGGCGATACGTTTGCGCAGACTGCCAACTTCAAGGATTGCCGATGGAAGCTTGAGACCGACAGCACAGCGTATGGATTGGTCCTTGGGCAAGTTGTGATCGGTTATCTTGGAGATCACCGGCAAGAGCAGTCCCCCTTCCTGGCGGAAGAGAGAAGACTTCTCCAAATCATCGCTAACCGGGCAGGGATACTGGCCTACAGCAAAAGCCTGAGGGACAGCCTTGCAAAATCGGAAAAACAATACCGTACCCTCATTGATTCCGCCCTGGTCGGAATATTCAAGACCAATCTCAAGGGAGACATTCTGTACGCCAATGATTCCTGCCTGCTCATGTTCGGGTATGATAGCCTGGAAGCAGCCAAGCGGGAAAACTGCCTGAGCCGGTATCGGAACCCGGAGGACAGGGAGAAGATACTCGCATTGCTCCAGGAGAAAGGCAGCCTGTCCGGCTTGGAGGTTGGCGGCGTTACCAGGACCGGTGAAACCATCTATCTTCTCTTCAGCGCCACTTTGGAATCCGATGTCATCACGGCGATGGTTGCGGATATTACCGAGCGCAAGCTTGCCTGTAACTGCCTCATCAGAAATGAGAAAAGATTGGCTGAAGCCCAGCGCCTTGCTCACCTTGGGAGCTGGGAATGGGACATCACCGCGGGAAACGTATATTGGTCCGATGAGATGGTTGAGATCTGCGGCGCGCATCCCAGGGAGTTCAATGCAACCCACGAAGAATATCTTCGGTTCGTCCATCCTGATGACCGGCAGGCGGTGCGGGAGGCGCTTGAACAATCGCTGTCCCATTCCGGCGGGGCCTGCTGGTCGTTGGAACACAGACTGATCCGCGCCGACGGCAGGGAACGTTTTGTTCATTTGCGGGGCGAGGTTGCCTTCAGTGAAAACAGCGAGCCGGTCCGTATATATGGCACGGTGCACGATATCACCATGCAAAAACGGGCGGAAAATGAACTCCGCAGGGCCTACGAGGAAATTAAAACGCTGAAGGAAAGACTGGAGGCCGAAAACGTTTATCTCCGTGATGAGATGGAGTTGAAAGACGGCTTCAGGGACATCATCGGCACCAGCGATACCATCAGATACGTCATGTACCGGAGCCGCGTGGTCGCCCGGACAAAGGCCACCATACTTCTGACCGGGGAGACAGGCACGGGCAAGAACCTCTTTGCCCGCTTCATCCACCTCGAGAGCGACCGCCGGGACAAGCCGTTCATCAACGTGAATTGCGCCGGACTGCCGTCCAATCTCATCGAAAGCGAACTTTTCGGCAGGGAAAAGGGCGCCTTCACCGGCTCCACGGCCCGGCAGATCGGCCGCTTTGAACTTGCCAATAACGGCACCATTTTTCTCGATGAAATCGGCGAACTCCCCATCGAGCTGCAGGCAAAGCTCCTCAAGGTCATCGATACCGGGGAGTTCGAGCGGCTCGGCAGTCCCCATACCGTGAAGGTCAATGTCCGGGTTATCGCCACCACCAACCGCAATCTCGAGGTGGAGATTCAAAAGGGCCGTTTCCGGCAGGATCTTTTTTTTCGGCTCAGCGTTTTTCCCATCACCATCCCGCCGCTCAGGCAGAGGAAAGAGGACATCTCCCTCTTGGCCACCTCTTTTACGCACCGGTTCCGGACGGCCTACCATAAAAATATCACGCGGATCCCGGCGGACATCATGAAGGCCTTTTCAGAGTATTCGTGGCCGGGAAATGTGCGGGAACTGATCAATATCATCGAACGGGCCGTCATCATCAGCGATGGCCCCGAGCTCCAGCTTGCCGAGCCCTTGGGCACACCCTTTGGCGGGACCATCCAGGAGATGAGCGCCGGTAAAGGAGAAGACGGGTCTTATACGATGGAACTCGCCGAGGTGGAAAAGGAACACATTCAGCGGACACTGCACAAAACGGGATGGCGGATCGAGGGCCCAAGCGGGGCAGCCAATCTTCTTGGCATGAACCCGAGCACCATGCGGGCCCGGATGAGAAAGCTCAACATTTACAGAGAACATTCCCCAAGGTAGGAACAGGACCGGGAAAACCGGAGGGGCTGGTCGGCTTGCCGGCATGAGGCCACAGGACAAAGAAGGTCCGCTGATTATCCCTGGCAGCAATTCACCTGCCTGTCAAACATCGCTACTCAAGGAAACCCCTGCCACCCGAAACCTCGGCATCGGGATGACCATTTCAACCCTGTCCGGCAGTAATAGTGTTGAACCGGCCGACCATTTTGACAGGGATACTTTGCATCGGCAGCTCAAGACAGCCTTCTGAGCAGCTGCCCGCTGTCTTATCTCGTCAAAGCAGATTCGATAATCGGTTCAAGACCGGACACCCGGATTTTCGTTTGCCGTGGAGTGGCAGGGCAGACGAAAAGATGCGACCGGTTCTGACCCGACAACCCTGCCAGGCGTGCTTGCATTCATCCCGCCGGCCGCCTGCGCACTCCCCTCACCCGCACTCCCCCCCCCGAATTAGACGGAATCCGTCAAATATGACGGCTGCCTTCCCGCTGATATGATGCCCCGGTTTCATATTAAGCGAATATAAAGAAATAAATTCAGTTTGTTGTACAAATTTTTACCATTTATTCTCAGTGGTATGAATGTTGCGTTTATAGCTGCATGAAAGGAAATGGTCCTGATTCATCAATGGCAAAAAAAGGACAGATCGACGTGACCATTTCCGTCAAGGTCATGACCGGCAAGCGTGAAGAGTTCATCCAGGCGATCCGCTCGCTGAAAGGTGATTTTGTCAAGAAAGTGAAGGTCGGAAAGCCCATTCTGTACCAGAAAATCGATGACCGGACCGTTTTCAGCCTGGTCTGCGAACTGGGGAACGAGGAGGATCTCAAAGTACTGGAGGAAACGGAGGAATTCAAGGTGCTCATGGGGGCGCTGAAGGTGCTCTGCCAGGAATCGGATATCCGGTACAGCTATGTGTATCGAAACGAGCCCGCTCAGCCATGGATGAGCCCTGAGCCGGAGAGTGGTGAAACAGAGGCAGGCCAGGACCTTGATCTGTCCGGGCCGGAACCGCCGGAGTGGCAGCATTGAACCGGCGATACGAAATGGACCGGTAATAGCAGGAAACAAAACGGGGAAGTCAAACCCGGGCGGGACAGGGGATGGCATGCCTGGGGCGTACCGTTCAATTGACCATACATTTTCTGGAAACACTTTATCGGGAAAGGAGGTGCGAATGACATAAATGAGCGAAGAAGCTCAAAGGCTGCTCTTCCTCGGAGATTATGGAGGTACAGGACAGCGACCCGGCAGAGAGTGACCTGTCCGGCGTTGTTTCTATTTCGCCTGCCGTTTCCCTGGAGAAGGGCGCGTCAGGACCGTTTCCTGAAGAGCAGCCACGAGTAGTTCACGGACGAGAGGAGCTTGTCATGCTCGGAAGGAGAAAGTGTGATGAGAAAAATGTTCATCAAAGGGAGGTAAGGAATAATGGCAAAAGGGAAACCAGGTCCACCATCATCAGGAGATAAAATAATCCAGTTCATTGATACGTCAAAGTGCATTGGCTGCAAGGCATGCCAGGTCAGCTGCAAGCAATGGCACCGGCAGCTCACGGAGTCGACGACCTTTACGGGCTCGTACACCAATCCACCCGACGTGTCAGGGAAGACGTTTACCCGGATCGGCTTCAGCGAAGCCCTGGTAAACGGAAGATTCCAGTTTCTCATGTACAAGAAGCAGTGCCTGCACTGCAAAACCTGCAAGTGTGCCAGTCTCTGTCCTGACGGGGTGATTACCACGCCGGAAGGTTTTGTTCTGTTCACGGAGGCCTGCACGCCTAGAAATGTAACAGTAAAAGGAAAGAAGACCGGAAATCCGATTGATCTGTTCATAGCGGCCTGTCCATACAATATCCCGCGATATGATGCGGAATCCGGCCGGTTCGTCAAGTGCGACTTCTGCTACGACCGGTATGAGACGGGAGTGGTGAACCATACGGCCTGCGCCCAGACCTGCCCGCCCGTGGCCATCGTCACAGGGCCAGCGGCGGAGATAACGGCCCTGGCACAAGCCAGGCTTGCCGAGGTCAAGGGGACCTATAGCAATGCATCGCTGCTGGGCAACGGCGCCGTCATCTATCTGCTGACCGAAGGCTCTTCGTCGTACATTGATATGCAAACCCTGGATCCGGTCGTGCTGGCCGACGATACCGTTGCCGCATGAGCAGAAGGTTGATTCAGAATGGTTTCGAGGAGAAATTTACAATTGGGAGGAAATAAATGAACATAACGCGAAGAGATTTTCTGAAGTATACCGCCGTCACCGGCGCTGCGCTCTCGCTGGGCATCTTCGACCTGAAGCCCATGCAGGCGTATGCAACGGCCAATCCGCCGGTGTGGGAATTTGAAACCTTCAATATCTGCTGCTATTGCGGCGTTGGCTGCGGTGTGATTCTCGGCACCAACGACGCCGGGCAGATTACCTATGTCGAGGGCGACCCTGACAACCCGAACAACAACGGGGCCTTGTGCTCCAAGGGCGCGAGCTGCGGCCAGTTGAACCATATCGAGGGGTATAGCCGGACCGCCTGGTACAAGGCGGAAGATTCGGAAAGGGTGATCTATCCCCTGAAACGCGAACCCGGCGCATCGGAATGGACCCAGGTCTCATGGGGCGACGCAATCAGCGATATCGCCGGCCGGATTGCCAGCACCCGCATCGTGGACAGCAATTACTGCTGCACCAACATCGCGGCCCTGGGCACGGCCAAGGACACCAACGAGGAGTGCTATCTCTACACCAAGCTGATACGGTCCCTGGGCATACTCTATCTTGAACACTGCGCCCGCCTCTGACACTTCCATGAGAAGGCTTGTCAAGCAGTGTCCGACGTGGCGGACCACTTTTCCCCGCAAAACCCGTTCACGTCACGCTTCCATCCGCACTCGTCTGTAGGCCTTGCCGTTGGCCTGGTGCATG
>DSAE01000082.1 GCA_011372855.1 Desulfobacteraceae bacterium | reverse complement strand
GCCCTTTTTTTCTGATCCTGGCCAGCTCCCTCATGTCCCGGGCCGTGTCCGACTCGTCGATGATTTCACGGCCGACGATTTCCTCGATGATATCCTCGAGGCTGATGACTCCCGTAACGCTCCCGTATTCATCAACAACGATGAAAAGATGCTGATGCCGCTCGAAGAAATCCATCAGAACCCTGTTGAGCGGCGCTGTTTCAGGAACGAAATGGGCCTTGTGCATGATCTGGGAAAGTTTCATGCCTCCCCGGTCGTCGGCCATGGCCATATATATTTCGCGGCCGAGGACTATGCCGACCACGTTGTCGGTGTCCTCGCTGTAGACCGGCGCCCGGCTGTGGATTTTCCATTGTTCCTTGAAGACGGCGGCTTGTTCGATGGTCATGGTGGAATCAAGGGAAAAGGTTACGGTCCGCGGGGTCATGACCTGGCGGACGTTCTGCTCCCCGAGCCGCAGAATGTTTGTGATGACCTGTTCCTGTTCCGCCTCTATTTCTCCTGTTTTGCGGCTGATGATGGCGATTGCCTGCAGTTCCTCCGCCGAGATGCTGATGGGGGTGCCCTTGTGGGGAATGAGCTGGGTGACAATTCGGCAGAGCCAGACAAAGGGCCGCAGAATAAAGATCATCCACGTAAGGGGGAGAGCAATAAACGGCCCAAGACGGCGGGCATAGACGACGCCGGCTGTTTTGGGCAGGATTTCGGAAAAGATCAGGATGGCCAGGGTAAAGGCAATGGAAAACCAGACAAGGTTTCCCTTGCCCAGTACCGCCACCGCCGCCGCGCCGGCAATGGCGGCCCCGATGGTGTTGGCAATGGTGTTCAGGGTCAGGATGGCGGTGATGGGCTCGTCTATGTTTGTCTTCAGTTTTTTCAGCAGTCCGGCGGTTCGTGGCCTTGTCTTGGCCATGACTTCGATATGGCTCAGGCGGAGGGAGTAGAGGGAAGCCTCCAGCAGACTGCACATGGCGGATACGACAATTGCCATGGTAACGGTACAGATTAGAATCGTGAGCACGCTTGTTCTCCTTTATTCAGTGGGTTACGGTCTCCATCATAGCGGATGGGAAACATTTTGCCAATGAATGATGGGGTCCTGATTCAGCCCCGAATACAGTAATTGAATCAATCCGCTGAATAGTGTAATGAACAGGGGATGATGCGTATTGGCGAGGAAACGGATGAAGGAGAAGGGAAGGAATGATCAGCCTGACGAAGAAAGATCCCGAAAAGACGGCTGTCGATCTGCTGGTTTATTTTGTTGCCCGGACCGACGACAAAAAGCTCATCTGCACCAGTGACTCAGTCAGAAAAAAGATACTGCCGGCCTGGAGGGCCGGTGATTTTTCCGGCAAGGCGGAGGAATTCCTGCTGGTGTATCCCGGATCGGCCCCGGGAACCAAGGCAGGGGATATCAAGGCAAAACGTCTTTTGGTCGTCGGTTGCGGCAAGGTTGAGGAACAGCCTGACCCACGGCGTGAACAGCTGCGGGTGGCGGCCGGCACCGCCGCGGCGCAGGCCCGGAAAATAAAGGCCCGGCAGGTGCTGGTGGTCCTCCCTGATTTTACCGGTCTTGCCGGCGACGAAGTGGCGGAGTGTGTCGCCGAGGGACTCGTGCTCGGCAATTACCTGTTCAGCAAGTACAAAAAACCGGCAAACGATGAGGACGTCCCCGGCCAGGTTGAAAAATTCATGCTCAACGGCGGAATCTTCCCGCCCTCTCTTGTCGAAAGGGGCTTGCGGGAAGGAAGCGCGGCCGCCATGGCGGCATGTGTGGCCAGGGATATGGCCTACGAACCGGCAAATTACTGGACCCCTGCCCATTTTGCCGAATTCGGCAGGAAACTGGCCGACAGGACCGGTCTCAAATGTACGGTGCTGGACAAAGCTGACATGAAAAGACTGGGCATGGGCGGCATACTGGCCGTCAACCAGGGGTCGGCTCTGCCGCCGAAGCTGGTCATCCTCGAATACCGGACCGGGAAAAAGAGTCCAACCTTGATGCTGGTCGGCAAGGGGCTCACCTTTGATTCGGGCGGCCTCAGCCTCAAGCCGGCCGCCGGCATGGAGGACATGAAGTATGACATGTGCGGCGGGGCGGCAGTGCTCGCCGCCATGCAGGCCGTTGCCGAAGAGAAGCCCCGAAGCCTGAATGTCGTCGCCCTTGTGCCGGCCACGGATAATATGGCCGGCTCCGCGGCCCTGAAGCCGGGAGACGTTATCACCCACTATGACGGCAGGACGTGCGAGGTTGTGAATACCGATGCCGAGGGGCGCCTCATCCTTGCCGATGCACTGGCGTACGGGGTCAAGCGTTTCAAGCCCGATGCGGTTATAGACGTGGCGACCCTGACCGGCGCGGTCATCGTCGGTCTCGGCCACCATCGAACCGGACTGTTGTCGAACAATGACGCCCTGGCGGAAAGGATCATCGCCACCGGGGACAGGTGCGGCGAACCCTTGTGGCGCCTGCCGCTGGGTCCGGAATATACGAAACAGCTGAAATCGGACGTGGCTGACCTGAAAAACGTCGGCGACAAGTCAGCGGGAACCATTACCGCCGCATCGTTTCTGCAGGAGTTTGTCGGCGATACCCCGTGGGCCCATCTGGACATAGCCGGGACGGCCTGGGGGTTCACCGAGAAGCCGTATATTCCCGCCAAGGGACCGTCGGGTATCGTCACCCGGACCCTGATCGCCCTGATCCGCACCTGGCAACCCCTGCAGAAATAGCCGGATCGCCGGTAGGGCTGGAATAGTTGTGAGGTTGAGAATGCATATCGATTTTCCTGGATCCGTTTCCGTTCCAGGCAAGAGGGAGGTGAGAGGATGAAAAAACGTTTGGGAGTGACCGTCAGCCGGCAGATCATGGACAGCCAGAGGCTGCACCCGCAAGCCACGGGTGACCTGTCCGGCCTGTTAAATGAACTCATCGTGGCGGCGAAAATCATCAGCGCCGAAGTCAACATGGCCGGCCTTGCCGATATCCTCGGCCAGTCCGGCAAGAAAAATATCCAGGGCGAGACCGTTCAGAAACTGGACGAATTCGCCAATGCCACCATCAAGCGGCGGATGGAGCAGTGCGGCTATATCTGCGTCATGACCTCGGAGGAGGAGGAAGGAATCATCCCGGTCCTGGACGGCTACGAGGGCAAATACACCCTGGCCTTTGATCCCCTTGACGGTTCCTCGAATATAGATGTCAACGTCAGCATCGGCACCATTTTTTCCGTACACCGCAAGATCACGGACGGTCCCAAGGGAAGCGAGCGGGACCTGCTGCAAAAGGGATCGCTCCAGGTGGCCGCCGGATATATTATTTACGGTTCAAGCACCGTGCTGGTCTATACGACCGGCGAAGGGGTCCATGGCTTTACCCTGGATCCCAGCGTCGGTGAATTCTTCCTTTCTCATCCGGATATCCGCATCCCCGAGCGGGCAAAATACTACAGCGTTAACGAGGCGTACACCAATTACTGGTATGACGGAATGAGGAAGTACGTTGAATATCTGAAGGAAATCGACCAAAAAACCGGCCGGCCGTACAGCCTGCGTTACATCGGTTCGCTGGTTGCCGATTTCCATCGCAACCTTATAAGCGGCGGTATTTTTCTTTATCCCCGTGACAGGAAAAGCACTGACCAGCCGGAAGGAAAGCTGCGCCTGCTGTACGAGGCTGCCCCCATGGCGATGCTGGTCCGGGAGGCGGGCGGGCTGGCCGTAACCGACGACGGGCAGGACATTCTCGACATCCAGCCTGTCGATCTGCATCAGCGCGTCCCGCTGATCATCGGCTCCCGTTTTGATGTGGAAAGGGCGAAGAGGTTTGTCGTCTCCTGAAGGAAGAAATGAGGAATGCAGACCAATGGAGTTGGCAGTCCTCAGCAGGCAGTTTGCAGTCTGGAGTTTCCCGACTCTTGCCGGTGGAGCCATGAGAGGTGGGCGGAACCGGATTGGCCGGGTACCGGCCTCCCGTTTAATTCCTCATGCCGGCTTCATCATCCAGCCTTTCCTGTTCCTTGCTTTTACCTGCCAGTTTTTCATTCTTCATTCCGCCTTCCGCATTTATCTGCCAGTCGGCCTGAAGTGAATCCAGTTCCCTGATTTTGTCCAGGACCTTGTCCGGGGGCAGGGGTCTGCTTAAATAGTAGCCCTGGACAATTTCACAGTCCATTTCAATCAACTTCTCCAGAGTTTCCCTGGTTTCCACCCCTTCGGCAACGGTTTTCAGCTCCATGTTTCTGGCCAGGTTGATGGAGGTCTGGACGATTGTCATGTCGTTCAGGCTAACGATCATGTCGACGACAAACGATCTGTCGATTTTCAGTTCACAGTCGGGCAGGCGGTTGAGGAGGGACAGTGAGGAATAGCCGCTGCCGAAATCGTCTATGGAAAAATGCAGGCCAAGCTGCAGCAGGCTGTTGATGGTCCTGAAGGCTATTTCAGGGTCAACCATCATGCTGTTTTCCGTGATTTCAAGGGTGATTTTTTTCGGGTCGATTTTCCATTTGCCAAGCAGTTGGTTCATCCGCCGCGGCAGTTCGTTGTCATGCAGCATCTTGGTCGACAGGTTGATGGAGACCGGAACGGACACTCCCTGCTTCTCCCACTCGGCAACCTGGGCGAAGACCTTGTCAAAAATCAGGTATGTCATGTTGCGGATCAGGCCGGTCTTTTCCGCCACCGGAATAAACACGTTGGGCGGCACCAGCTCGCCCTTGTCCGGTCTCGGCCACCTGGCAAGGGCTTCCACCCCGCAGACCCGTTTTTCGGCAAGGGAATATTTGGGCTGATAGTGAAGGATCAGCTGACCCTTTTTGATCGCCTCACGCAGCTCGACGGTCAGCATTAACCGCTCCAAGCTGTGCCCGTCGTGTTCCGCGTCATAGACGGCGTAACAGGTGTTGCTTGATTTTTTGGCCGCATAGAGGGCGACGTCGGCCCGCTGCAGGAGGGTGTCGCTGTCGGTGCCATCCTCGGGATAGAGGGCTATGCCGATGCTGACATCTATGCTGAGCAGGCTGCCTTCGACCTGAAAGGGTTCCTCCATGCTGAGGGCTATTTTTTTCGAAATGTTGACGGCCTGTTCCAGATCCACGCCGGGCAGGACAACAGCGAATTCATCACCGCCGAAACGGGCAACGGTATCGCTCTTGCGGATGGTCCGCCACAACCGGGGGGCGATCATCTG
>DSAE01000036.1 GCA_011372855.1 Desulfobacteraceae bacterium | reverse complement strand
TGATCTCAAGGATTACGAGAAAGCAGGCCTGAAGATCCTGGTGTGCGGCACCTGCCTGACCCATTTTGATCTGCTGGAGAGAAAACAGGTCGGCGAGACCACCAACATGCTGGATATCGTTACCGCCATGGATCTGGCCGACAAGGTGATCAGCATCTGATGCATTGGATGCAGGGCGATGCCATGTTCAGGTGATTTACAACTGATCCCATGCGCATACTCCACCTCCTGAGTCAACGACCGGAATGCACCGGCAGCGGCATCTACCTGCAGAACATCATCTGCGAGGCCGCGGCCGCGGGACACCAGAACTTTCTTGTTGCCGGCATTCCGCTCAACGCTCCGCCCCGGCTTTCCTGCATTGACGAGGATCATTGCTCCTATGTCACCTTCGACGGCGGCGACCTGCCGTTTCCCGTCCCGGGGATGAGCGACGTAATGCCGTATGCCAGCAGCCGGTTCCGCGACCTGGAATCTCGCGAGATCGAGGCGTACCGCTCCGCCTTTGCCCGCCGGATACGGCAGGCGGTGGAAACCTTCCGGCCGGAGATGATCCACACCCACCACCTGTGGCTGATGAGCAGCCTGGCCAGACAACTGCTGCGGGATCTCCCCATGGTCGTGACCTGCCATTCGACCGATCTGCGCCAGTACCTTAACTGCCCTCACCTGCGGCCGATGGTGGAGGAGCCGTGCCGGGCCATGGATCTGGTCATGGCGCTCAGTGCGCACCAGGCCGAACGGATCGCCGGCCTCTATCGGATTTCGGAAGGTCGCATAAGGGTGGTGGGCGGCGGCTATGACGATGTCCTATTTTTTTGGGGGGAGAAGGAACCGGCCCCTCCGGTCCACATTCTCTACGCGGGCAAGCTGAGCCGCGCCAAGGGTGTCGTCTGGCTGCTCCGCGCTTTGATAAGGTTGGACGATCCGTCCGTTCATTTGCACCTGGTCGGCAGCGGCAGCGGGGAGGAGGCGGCTGAATGCGAAGCCCTGGCCGGGCGGCTGGCAGGGCGGGTCACCCTCCACGGTCGGCAGTCCCAGGAGCAGCTGGCCGTGCTGTTGCGCAAGAGCCATCTCTTTGTTCTTCCCTCTTTCTATGAAGGACTGCCGCTGGTCCTGCTGGAGGCCCTGGCCTCCGGCTGCCGGGTGATGGCCACCGACCTGCCCGGCTGCCGTGAATTGCTGGGCGCAGGCGACCCGGATCTGGTCAAACTTCTGCCCCTGCCGCCGCTCAAGGGGGTGGATGCCCCCTTCCCCGAAGACGAGCCCGGGCTGGAAGCCTTGCTGGCTGAATGCCTTGCGCGCCAGGTCCGGCGGATCATGGCGTCTCCTGCTCCGGATCAGGATGCGGCCGCCCGGCTTACATCTCCCTGCAACTGGCGGGAGGTCTTTGTCAGGGTCGCCGCTGTCTACGAGGAAGTCCTCCCGGCGCAGGGGCCGAAATAGAGTTGCTTTTGGCCCGGACTGGGCTGGATTGCGTACAGGGTTATGCCGTCTCCCTGCAACCGGGAGGAAACAATTTTTCCTCCCCGGACCTCCCATGGCCGGCTGTGTAGCTCGCGGACCTTGACATACAGCGGACCGGACAGGGCGGCAAGATCCGGCAGCCGTCCGCGGTCGATCTCCACCCCGGCCCCATGGACACGGACTTCGGCCAGGCAGTAATGGCAGTACTGGGTCCAGCAGGCGCCCGTATCATGGGCCAGGAAGGTCTCCAGCTCATTGGCCTTGGCCAGCAGAAGATCACCCCACGGCGCAATAACCTCTTCGTTCCGTTCAGGGTCCTGGTGGAGAAGATTACTCCAGTGCAGGCTGACTACGGGTCCGTTTATGCATCGGGGCGGTGCCGCCCCGATGCGGTGCCAGGGAACCGCCGCCTCCCCCCGTTCGATCAGCACCACTCCGCACTCCCAGGTCAGTCCCTCATGGAGCGGCGGAGCGTACTGCCTGGCTCGGGAAAAGATGGTGCACAGGTGGCAGACGCCGAACTCGCCGAGGATCCTTTGCATAGAGGCTCCGCCGTTGCCGAAGCTGTGGTGCAGGGCCGGGGGGACGAACGATTGCGGAAACGGCCCGAGCCCATGCTGCTCCAGCAGGAGGCCAAAGGCCTCCAGGTGCCTGCGGACAACGTCGGGCGGCCGCATGATCCCGGCGCCGTCATGGAACTCGGCACGCTGCATGTTTCCTTTTTCCCAGTATTCGTGCCCGACCCCGTGCAGGCCTATTTCCAGATGCTGTCGGTGCCGGCGCAGGAAATCGGCCGTTTCCTCGAGCCATGGGCCGCGGTTGCCCGTATTGTTCCATTGCCCGCCCATCCAGGTGGCCGAAGGGACCTGCCGCAGCATGTCGGTGCGATCCCATTCACAGAGGACCATGGCCAACTGGATCCGCATGGACATCCGTTGGGCGAGGGAGGCCAACACCTGGTAGTCGGCCAGGCAATGGCGTCTGGTCATACCGGTGCGATAAGGCTCGTTGTGGGCGGAACCGTCCCGGCCCTGCCACCAGCCGACGTCTTCGACCACCAGGAAGAGCGGCATGGGCAGGGCGATCTCGAAGTCATCATGGCGGAGTGAGGGCGGATTCATGGCCATCAGGCTGCTTACAGGCTGATAAAGCGCCGGAGCTCGGGCCCCAGTTCCCGGGAGAGGGCCAGGTTAAGGCTTTTCCACGACTCAATGACCAGGGTTTCCCGCTGGGGCAGCCAGGGTTCGGCGGTGCGGGAAAAGACATGCCAGGTCAGCGGCCGCATTTTCGCTCCCCATTGCAGCTTGAAGGCACAGGTGGAGGTTCCGGGCGAGGAACGCCCAAAATCAAAAAAACGCAGACCCTGTCCGCAGGCATGGGAAAGCATCTCCCAGTAGAGCAGCATGTTGGGGCACAGGGGCCGGAAGGAACGAAGCGAAGAGGCCCACGGATTATAGAGGGTATCGCCGAACCTGAACACCAGGGCGGCGGCCAGAGGCTGCTTCTTCCGCTCCACCAGGATGATCCGGGCCTGCTGCCCGGGAAAGTGATGGAAAATTTCGGTAAACAGGCGTCTGGAGTGGACCGGCGAGCCAAGATCCCGCATGTTCCGGGAAAAAACGGCGTAAAAATCATCCAGGAGCTCCCGGCCGCCGATCCTGCCGGCACAATCGCACCGGCGGGCCTTGCGGACCTGGTTGCGTACCTTGGCCTGCAGCAGCCCCCACAGGGACTCGGCCGAGGGCGGGAGGCTCCGGCGCAATCCGACCTTGAAGCCGTGAGCTTGGTAGGTGAGCCCCGGGGCCAGTGCTTCCAGCTCTTCCGGGGCGAGCAAAGGGCCGGGCCGATCCTGGCGAATTTCCAGGTGGGCGGCATTGAGCTCGGTGGTGAGTTCCAGGGCCGCCGCCAGCAGAGTCCTTTCCGTCGCGGGATCATCTGCCAGCAAGCCCGCGCTGTCGAAAAAAGGGAGAGAGATCAATCTGTCTTCCATGGCCGGGCCGCGAAAATGAAAGAGGGGCAGGAGGCCGCGGACAGGGGAATCAGGCCTGAATGAACCCCCCGGTACGGCCAGATAGACGGGAACATGGCCATAGGTGGCGGCGACAACCTGCCGCCAGCCCCGGAGATGGTAGGGACAGGCCCCGGGATGGTGCACGACATAACGGTCCCAGGCAGCCTCATTAATATCGCGACACGGCTCCGGATTAATGTCAATCATCCCGGTCCGAGGCAGCAACGCTTTTTTTCTATCACTCTGAACCTGAACCGTCTTCCGCACCATTTCGGCGGTCAGCGGCTGACAGGGATTGCAATGGCGCCGATGTCGTCGTGCTTCTTGAATCGCGGATAGGTGTGGCAGGCCGGATCTTCCCGCTGTACCCGCCGGACAAGGTCCCGTATGGCTTGCAGCCCGCCTTTCCGGTAGAGGCCGGCAAAGGCGGCGAGATCTTCGCCTTCTTCAGGATCGCTGCGGGGCAGCGCGAGTCCATCGGTATAGAGGAGGATGTCGCTGATTCCCTCCAGGGCCTCCCTGCCGTTGTTCACGAAATGCATCCCCGCCTCTTCCCCGTTGAAAACGCCGTAATGAATATTCATTTCCTGGCGGACCCTGAGGATCTGATCGGCAAGCACCTCGCTGATGCGATCGCCGTTCTTCGGAGTCATTCTCTTCCAGAGGCAGAGGGTCTCGACATCATGACCGGCGCACTCCGTTAACAACCGGTGCGATCCGTCACGGTACAGGACCAGAACCTGGCAGTCGCCGATCTGGCACCATTCGAAATGATCGTCATGCAGGCGGACCACCGCGGCGCTGGTGGACCAGATATCAGATTTATGATGGAGGGCCACCTCCATTTCCTCCATGGCCTCTTTGATCGATTGGTTGGCCCGCGCGG
Source organism: Desulfobacteraceae bacterium (assembly GCA_011372855.1). GTDB lineage: Bacteria > Desulfobacterota > Desulfobulbia > Desulfobulbales > Desulfobulbaceae > UBA10518. The sequence continues at coordinate 861 of DSAE01000036.1, read as the reverse complement.
CGAGATTGAGCAGCGGGGCGCCGTTGCGGCGAAAGGCAAGGGCCGCTGATTCGGCGGCGAGCAGGCCGCCGGTGCTACCGTTGGCGAATGTTTCCCTGTTCAAGCTTGTGGCGCCGTCGAACACGCCGAACATGTTCCCGTCCCGGAGCAGGACGTCCTCATTCAGGCTGCCGCTGCCCTGTTCCAGGACACACTCGACAGGGAAAACGGGCGAACATTCGTTGACCACATGGTTAAAAAGACTGCTGGGCGACAGATGCATAACGGCCTTGGTGCAAGGGTCAGGTATTTGCTCCCGGATATACTCCGAAACGATTTTGCCGACCCGTCTGAAGGGTTGCTCCCGGGTGATACACACTGGTCGGCCCCGGACTGTTGAACTGTTTTTTATGATAATCAACAGAGCTGATAATGCAAATAGATAATTTCGATTGATATGCTGCCGTCCATCAGTTTGATCGGTGGTTGGGAATATCCCGTAACCTGACACAAACCGTTTGAGGGGTGCGATGTGCACCCGGAGTGATTACGATTTTGGCGTGGGGGGTCGAGGTGAACTGATCCGGGTCGGATATGAGGGTTATAATTCAGCGCGCTTTTCTGCCGGATCGACGTTTATCCGGTTCTGCCTGGCAGAGGTCGAGTTGTGCGAAGCCCTTCGAGCCGCGATTGTAATAGCGCGAAGGCCCGGACCAGATATCCCAGTTGCTTTCCCGAAAAATTGCCTGGCAGCTGCTCACGGTTTCCCCCCGGCCTTCTTCCGTCTTGGCTTGCGTATCCCTGGGATTGGCCCCCGCTTCCGCCCAGAAGAGATTGGCTCCGGCGATGGCGCCCAGGGTGCAGGGCTCATGGGTGCAGTTG
>DSAE01000100.1 GCA_011372855.1 Desulfobacteraceae bacterium | reverse complement strand
GTTTCTGCCATTCCACGAGACTTATGACCGGCATTTTCATGGCAAGACCTCCAAATCGTATTATGTTGATCTTGCTTTAAAAAATAATCATTCAGCTGAATATTGTTAATAGCCACTTTTTTCATTGATCGGGCGGCAGGATAGGGAAAAAAGGAAGGGGGCGGCTGGACTCCTGAAGCCGTCAAGGGGCCGGATCAACTTTTCTGACAGTCCCGCATCGGCTCGGTTTCGATCTCGTGGATGCGGTCGTTGCGGATCTTCACCTTGGCGCAGGCGCCGACCGCAAGGGACCCGTCCGACTCGTCAAATTCCGTCCCGACGTCAGGGACGACAGAGCGGCCGCCTATCACCCATTGACCATGGAACCCATCCGCCGGGCGCTCCTCGACAATACCGTAGAACTCCGAGCGGTTCCGCTCGTCGTCGCGCTTGGCCGCCACCATGCCCGGAAGGACAAACAGCGACAGAACAAAGGTAACCGCCAGGGTCACCATGATTATTTTACCGAGCCACAATGAACGCATTGAACAGCACATTTTTTCCTCCTCATGAAAAATAGATCAACGGATGGATGTCGGAAACGTTTTTGCGCTCCGAAATTATGTCGTTCAGTATAGAATAAACCCGCTCTGCAAAAGGTCAATCCGAACAGATTCGATACAGGGCAACGGACACCGGTCACGAAGCTCTCACGGCGGGTCGCCGGCATTCTTTTTTTGCGTCGGAACCGGAATTACGCTATAGATAAAAAAGAATCATCCTGCGCATGGTGGCGAAAACTGATCTGTCATGGAACGGAGAACCGCAATGAAAAGCATGAAATGGTTGTGCCTTGCCTGTGTTCTGATCATGGTCTGTTCTACCCTGCATGCCGATGAATGCATCCAGGGCAACTGCGTGGGCGGCGTCGGCGTGAAGGTTTTCGCCGACGGCGGCAGGTACGAGGGTGAATTCCGGGCCGGGCGCAAGAATGGAACAGGGACCTATACCTTTCCTGACGGCACCGTCTACGCCGGCGAATTTTTCGACGGCGAACGGGACGGACAGGGCACGGAAACCTACCCCGACGGCGGCAAATACGTCGGCGGCTTTGAGAACGGACAACGCAGCGGCCAGGGGACGTTGACCCTGGCCGACGGCCAGGAATATTCCGGCGATTTCCTCAACGGCCGGCCCAACGGCCGGGGAACCGCGAAATTCGCCAATGGCGACCTGTATGTCGGGGAGTTCGTCGACAACAAGTTCAACGGCCAGGGCACCTACAACTTCGCCGACGGCAGCCAATACACCGGCCAATGGCGGGACGGCGTCCGCAACGGCCAGGGAACCATGACCTATCCGGACGGGGAGAGCTACACCGGCGAGTTCAGGGACGGCATGTTTGCCGGGCAGGGAACCTACAGGTTCAGGGACGGGGCCGAATATACCGGGGAATGGGCTGAGGGAAAAAGGAACGGTTACGGGGTGATGCTCTCCGCCGACGGCCGGAAATACACCGGCGGATGGTTCAACGATGAAAAATCCGGCCAGGGGACGGAAACATTCCCCGACGGGCGCCGCTATAGCGGTGATTATGCCAACGGCCGAATGCACGGCCAGGGAATCATGATCTTTGCAGACGGCAAAAAATACACCGGTGAATTCAATGAAGACCGCATCCACGGGCAGGGAACCCTGACCATGCCCGACTCCACCCGGCTGAGCGGCCGCTTCGACAACGGGACCTACATGCCATGAGCCGGCCGTTGCCCGGATCCGGCGCGGGAAAGGCTGCCGGCCTGATTATCATAGCCTTGCTCCTGTTCACACTCGCCGCCTGCAGCAGGGTAACCCAGGAAAACTACCGCAGGCTCCAGGTGGGCATGGAATACTCCGAAGTGACCGCCATTCTGGGGGAACCTTCCCGCTGCGACTCCGTCCTGACGGCGAAAACCTGCGACTGGGGCAAAAAAGAGCGGATGATCACCGTCCGATTTGTCGGGGACAAGGCCGTCTTCTTCTCCAGCAAGGGGATATGACCTCCCGGACTATCCGTGAACAATTTTCCAAAGTCGGCATAACGCAAATGTTGCCGCAAAATGAATAGTGAGGGTACTCTATCATGCACTCTGTTTTCCCATATACGGCCGGCGACCTCTATGACTGGCTGACCTCCGGGGAGGATGTCGTTGTCGTCGATGTGCGCAATGACAAGGAATTCGCCCGCTTCAGGGTCGAAGGCCCGCATCCCTTTCCCCTTCTCAACATCCCCTACTTCGATTTCATGGAAATGGAGCGGGAAAGCGTCGCCCGCCTGCCCCGGGGCAAAAGACTCCGCTTCATCTGCGCCACCGAGGCTTCGGCAAAGTACGTGGCTGAAATAGCGCACAGGAACGGGTTCGACGATGCCGGCTACCTGACCGGCGGCATCAGCAGCTGGGGCAATCTCCTTGTACCCCGGCTCGTCGCCGCCACGGCCCGATACGAGCTGTACCAGTTCATCCGGCCCGGCAAGGCGTCGTGCAGCTACGGCCTGCTTGCCGGGGAAGAGATGATGCTCTTTGACCCGTCCCGCAACATCGAATTTTACCTTGATTTCGCCGACAGGAAAAACGCGAGGATCGTCAGGAGCTTTGAAACCCACCTCCAGGCAGACTATATTGCCGGCAGCCGGATGATCGCCGAACGCACCGGGGCGGAATTCCTGGCCAACAAGGCCGACTTCCAGGGGGCGAAAATTGCCTATACCCCGTTGCGGGACGGTCAGCGGTACGGTTTCTCGGCCCGCGGCCCGGCGGTTCGGGCCCTGTTCACCCCCGGCCATACGCCCGGCAGCACGTCCTACTGCATCGATGATACCTTCATGCTCAGCGGCGATACGGTGTTCATCCGCTCCATCGGCCGCCCCGACCTGGGAGGCCGGGCCGAGGAGTGGTCAAAACTCCTGTTTACGACGATGAAGGCGGTCCGGCGGATGGACCCCAATCTCGTTGTGTTGCCGGGCCACTTCATCGACTGGGACGAGGCCGACAGCGAACTGGTCTTCCGTTGCAGCCTGGGCGAGGCGATCCGGCGCAACGAATCCATTTATGAAATAGACGCCGTCGACCGGTTCATCGACTTCATCAAGGCCAACATGCGTCCCCAGCCGGAGGAATACGCCCGCATCAGGCGGATAAACGCCAACCTTGAGCAGGTGGACGAGGAAGAACAGGAGATCCTCGATATCGGCAAAAACGAGTGCGCCGCCTCGGCCTACGCCCGGGCGTGCGCCGCCTGAAATCGAAAAGCCCCATGCCATGCGGGAACTGATCGAGATCGCCACCGACCGCCGCGAAACCCTGGTCGACATAACCCGCCAGGTCGATGACATCGTGCGCCGCAGCGGCATAATCGACGGCCTGGTCTCGATCTATGCCCAGGGAGCGACCGGGGCGATCATGATCCAGGAGAACTGGGATGAATCTGTGCAGACGGACGTCATCAACCTGCTGCGCGGCCTGATCCCCCGGGGCGTCTGGCTGCATGACCGCCAGGACGGGAACGGCGACGCTCATCTCAAGGCCGGGCTCATCGGCCCCTCGGAAACGCTGCCGGTGATCGGCTCCCGTCTCGGCCTGTCGCGCTGGCAGAATATCTTCTTTTGTGAATTTGACGGACCGCGGGAAAAGAGGACCATCGTATGCACCGTGCTCGAGGTTGCCTGAAGCCCATTATTGTCGTTGTCCTGGCCGCCTCCTTGCTGGCGGTCCCTGCCGCACCTGCCCGGGAGGAGCCCTCTCCCGCCGACAAGCTGCAGACCGTTCTGGAAAATACCGTCCCCCGGCTGGAGGGGGAACTGGCCGGTCATGGCTTGCGGCTGGGACTGCCCGTTTTTATCCGCATCTTCAAACTGCCGGGAAAACTCGAGATATGGATGGCGGACAACGGCCCCTACCGTCTTTTCAAGCCATATCCGATCTGCAGCTATTCCGGCTACCTCGGTCCCAAGCTGAAGGAAGGCGACTGGCAGAGCCCGGAGGGCTTTTACAGCGTGACCGCGGAGCGGATGAACCCCCGGAGCAGTTACCACCTTTCCTTCAACATCGGCTATCCCAACGAATATGACCTCGGCCTCGGCCGCGACGGGGGCAATATCATGGTGCACGGCGACTGCGCCTCCATGGGCTGTTTTGCCATGAGCGACCGCCGGATCGAGGAAATTTACACCCTTGTCCTTGCCGGCCTGGCCGCCGGTCAGGAATCCATCCCGGTCCATGTTTTTCCCTTCCCCCTGACCGACGGGAACCTGGACAAGTTCAGATACTCCCCATGGCTGGGCTTCTGGAGGGATCTCAAGGAAGGATTTGATGTCTTTGAGCGGACCGGCCGGGTGCCGGAAATAGGGATTGTCGAGGGCGGATACGCCGTCACCGGCACCCTTGGGGCGGCCGTGCCCGGGGAGTCCCGTTAGGTTTTTACTTCTTGTCCCGCAGTCCTTCGAGGTCCTCGAGATAAATGGTGCGGCCGTCCACCCGGATCAGGCCCTCATCGGTCATGCGGGCAAAGATCCGGGAAAGGGTCTCCGGGATGGTGCCCAGCAGACTGGCCAGCTGACCCTTGGGGATGTCGAGGGTCACCCTGGCCGTTGATCCCTGTTCCTCGGCAAGATAGAGAAGATAGTCAGCCAGCCGTCCCGGGACTTCCTTGAGGGACAGGCTTTCGATCTTGGCGGCGAAACGGCGGAGCCGCAGCGACAGCATGGCCAGTATATTCAGGGCCAGGGAGGGATTGGCCGCCACCAGGTCGACAAACTGCTGCCGGGGGAAAAAAAGCAGTCGGGACTTGACCAGGGCCATGGCATTGGCGGGAAAGGGTTTCCCGTGGAACACCGGGACCTCTCCGATGGGCTCGCCCGGTCCGAAAATATGCAGGATATGCTCCTTGCCGTCCAGAGACATCTTATAAATCTTCACCTGCCCTGCGACCACCATGTAGAAGCCGTTGCCCTCATCCCCATCGAAGAAAATCTGCTCACCCCGTTCATACGTTCTGGCGACGGCAATGGCCGCCACCTTGTCCAGTTGTTCCTCGGGAAGCTCTGAAAAAAGAAGGCTCTCGGCGATAATTGTTTTTTTGTTTTCCATTTTCCTCAATCCGTGACGAAACAACAGTATTTTTTGCTGATAAAATCAATTAACATGTTGATTTTTATAACAAAATGTTGCAATATACACCTGTCGTAAAAACTCACTTGGCAGGTGACCGAATG
>DSAE01000085.1 GCA_011372855.1 Desulfobacteraceae bacterium | reverse complement strand
TGATCTTAGGCATGGTCTCCTCCGTTTTTTCTGACCATACCTGATTTTTTCTAACATTTCAAGCGTGACATGACACTAGGGTTAATTGTCAACCTGGAGAACGACATACCGGCTGTATTCTCCGGCCCGGATACGGAGGAGAACCTTGTCGCCGGCCTGGGACCGTTCAAGGGCTTTCTGGAGCTCGTCCAGGCTGCGTACCCTCTGTTTGTTGACCTCTTCAATGAGCTGCCCGGCCTTGAGACCGGCCAGTTCGGCAGGGCTCCCCGGTTCGACGTCGGCAATGAGGACTCCTTGGTCCCTGCTGTACCCGAACTGGGCCGCCAGCTCCTCGGTCAGGTCCTGGAGGGTCAGTCCCATCCTGTTCAGGGAACCGTCGCCTGCGGGCCCGGCCTGTCCTAAATCGGCGGGTTGCTCGGCGATGGTGACGGCGAATTTCTTCTTTTTGGCGTTACGGACAACCTGGAGGTCAACCTTGGTGCCGGGCGGGATCAGGGCAATCCTGTTGCGCAGGTCACTGACATTGCTCACCTCGGTGCCGTTGACGGCAATAATCACGTCTCCCTGCTGCAGGCCGGCTTCGGCGGCGGGAGATTTTTCAGCTATTTCACTGACCAGGGCGCCGCGGGAATGTTCCAGACCGAAGGATTTGGCCAGGTCTTCATTGATGTCCTGGATGACCACACCCAGCCAGCCGCGCACAACCTTGCCGTGCGAACGCAGCTGCTGTTCAATGACCTTGGCCATGTTGATGGGGATGGCGAAACCGATGCCCATATAGCCGCCGCTGCGGGAGAAGATGGCGGTATTCATGCCGATGGCCTCGCCATGGATGTTCAGCAGGGGGCCGCCTGAATTGCCGGGATTAATGGCGGCGTCGGTCTGGATGAAGTTTTCATAGTCGCTGATGCCGATGCGGTTGCGGCCCTTGGCGCTGACCACCCCGACGGTGACGGTCTGGTTCAGTTCAAAGGGACTGCCGATGGCGATCACCCATTCACCGACCTCAAGTTTGTCTGAATCGCCCAGGGGCAGGAAGGGGAGATTTTGGGCAGCAATTTTAATCAAGGCGACGTCGGACTGCGGGTCGGTCCCCACTACTTCACCGCTGAATTCGCGTTCGTCGGCCAGACGGACCGTGATTGTATCGGCTTCGCCGATAACGTGGTTATTGGTCAGAATATAGCCGTCCGGAGAAATGATGAAGCCGGATCCGGCGCCCCGCTGCTTGAACTCACGGGGTTCCTGGGGTGGATGGCGGAATTGGGGCCCGAAAAACCGTTCAAAAAAAGGATCATTGAAAAAATCGAACGGACTTTGCTGCAAACCTCTACTGGTCACGGATTTTTCCACCCGGACATGAACAACCGCCGGCCCCGCCTGTTTGACGACCGAGGCAAACGCCTTGGCCGAACGGTCGAGCAGGGCGATGTTTTCATCCTCGGCGGCCAGGGCCGAAGGGCCGGTGGCAAGAAGGATGGCCAGGAAGCAGAGGAATGCCCCAAGAAGGTCAGGACAGCGTACAATGTGTCGCGGTATATGCATGGAAATTCTCCAAAAGGGTTGATGTGATCCGCCGTCCGCGGCAAAGGACGGTTCGCTTCAGCCACGGTGGGTAACTGTCGAAATCGCCGGACTCAGAACATACAGAACATATAATTATACCTGCGGCCGTTTCCGTCAAGAAGGATTGTCGGGAAGAATTCCCGGACCAGGGTGCGGAGCCTGTCGGGAAGGCGTCTTAATCGAAGAGGTCGCGCAGGGCCTGGCTCAGCCGGTCCAGGTCGTACGGCTTGGTTACTATGCCGCTGAAACCGTAATCCCGGTAATCGTTCATGACCGGATCGTCGGTGTAGCCGCTGGAAACAATGGCCCTGATTCCCTGATCAAGGGCAGTCAGCCGGCGCATGGCTTCCAGGCCGCCCATCCCTCCGGGAACGGTCAGGTCGAGCAGCACCGCGTCAAACGGCTGCTGCTCCAGCATCGCCTCCTGATACAGACGGACGGCCTCAGCCCCGTCACGGGCGGTTACGGTTGTGTGGCCCATGAAGTTGAGCATGTTGGCGGCAACGGCCAGAATACTTTCATTGTCATCCATGATGAGAATTTTTTTCCCGTTGGGCCGGGTTTTTTCCGTGGCCATGATTTTCTCCCCGGGCGTCTTGGCCGATGCCGGCAGATAAATGTGAAACGTGGCGCCCGAGCCGTATTCGGACTCGACGGTGATCAGGCCGTCGTGATGGTTGATGATCGAGTAGCAGGCGGCCAGCCCGAGTCCGCTCCCCTCCTGTCTGGTGGAAAAATAGGGATCAAAGATCCTGGCCAGATATTTCTGGGGAATGCCCATTCCTTCGTCGGCCAGGGAAATATGAACATATCCGCCCTGGGGCAGCGGCAGGCCTTGGCCGGTATCAATGCGGACGTTGGCCGCCCTGATGGCGATGGTGCCGCCCCCGGGCATGGCCTGGTCACTGTTTTTGACCACGTTCTGGATGACCTGGCTGATCTGGCCGACGTCGATATCCACCGGCCAGATATCTTCAGGTATCTGGAGCTGAAATTTGACCTTGGAACCGCTCAGCATGAAGGAGGTGGATTCCCTGATCACTTCGGCGATGGATGCGGTACATCGTACCGGCGCTCCTCCCCTGGAAAAGGTCAGCAGCCGCTGGGTCAGGTCCCGGGCCCGGATGGATGCGTTTTCGGCATCATTGAGCCGGGCGAGAGTCCTGGCCGGTTCGGTCCGGGCGAACAGTTTTGCCATGGAGATGTTGCCGATGATTGCCGTCAGGAGGTTGTTGAAGTCGTGGGCTATGCCGCCGGCCAGGACGCCCACCGACTCAAGCTTCTGGTTTTTCTGCAGCTCCTCCAGCATGCGGAGTTTGACGGTGACATCGTTAAAAAAAACAGCCATCTTTCCGGGTTCCGTCTGAAAGGCGTGAACCTCGAACACTCCCGCGATCCGGTCGTCCTTATAGTGCACCTGCCCGGCCTGCCAGGGTCTGCCGGTCCGGCAGATGTCGCGATACCTGCCGGGAATTTCCGTCCCGGCCAGGGCCGGAAAGGCCTCCTCGATGGTTCTGCCGATCAACGGGCTGCAGTCCAGGCTGAGTATTCTTTCGGCGGCCCGGTTGGCGCCGGAAAAAACGAGACGGCCGTCCGGTTCCAGGCGATAGATGAGAATGCCTTCCGGGCAGGATTCAATGACACTTCTGCATCTGTGCTCACTGGCCTTGAGGGCGTGTTCGGCCCTGACCCTGTCGGTCACGTCGTGAATAATGGAACACAGGGCGTAGACTTCGTCGTTTTCATCCCGCATGTAATTCCAGTCGACCTCAACCTGGATTTCCCGGCCGTCCGCAGTCTTGTTGGTGGTGAAATAGGGCACGGGATCGGGCTGCCGCTCAATGATGAATCTGTAATAGTGCTGCAATTCCAGCCTGCCGGCGTCGTCCTCGATGAAGTCCCAGACAAACCGGCCGAGGATGTTTTCCTCGGACAGGCCGTGAATGGCCCGGTGAGCCGGATTGCTGAGGACAATGCGCCCTTCCGGGTCATTTATCTGAATGCCGAGGGAGGCTGTCTCCACCAGGGTGCGATATTTTTTTTCACTTTCCCGCAGCGCTTTCTCAGCTTTTTGCAGGGAAGTGACATCGGTGCAGACGCCGCCGATCGCATACACTTCCCCCTGATCGTCAAGCAGGGGGAATCTGGAAATCAGAAAGGTTTGTTCACCATCGCCGAAATGGATGGTTTCCTGGAACTCGATGAGTTGTTTGCGGCGCCGGACGTCGAGATCCTGAGACCGGAACAGTTCGGCAATCCTCCCGGGAAAGACGGCAAAGTCGTCCCGGCCCCTTATCTGCTCGCCGCTGACCCGGGCCAGGCGTTCAAATTGAGGGTTGACGAGGATATAACGGAAATGGGCATCCTTGAGGAAAACCGGCTGGTTGGTATTGTCCAGCAAAGCTTCAAGGTACTGCCGGGTCAGGCGGGCCGTTCCGTTTTGATCTGTGCGTTCCGCCAGCTCCCGTTCAAGGGATCTGACCCGCAGTTCCAACTCTTCATAGGTGGGCTGGGTAGGCATGGATCGGCAACCTTCTCGTCACATGATCGTATCCGTCCGGGGGACGAAGAAATATGTATGCATGTTATATATCATAAATTGTCCGGCTTGAAAAATGATGCGGGAAATCTGCATTGCAGGCGGGTCGGACTGTTCCGGGAAAACCTGGTCGGCGCCGCGGCAAGGGATCTGCCGCTTCACAGCCGTTCACCTGTCGATCCTGGAGCACGGATTCCGGAGGGGACCCTTGAGCTGAAAAAAGAATCTGAGGCCCTTTTTGAGCCGTTCGGAAAATATCTTGGTGGAGATGAAGGTGCCGGCCACCCGTTTGTTGATCTCGGCGAGGGTGGGGTAGGGATGGACCGCGCCGGCAACGGTGGAGAGCCTGACCCCGCCTCCGAGGATGGCGACCCACTCGCCGAGCAGATCGCCGGCCCGCGGGCCGGCGATCTGTACGCCGATCACCTTTTCCTTTTCATCGAGGATCATTTTGATTTTGCCGCCGGACCGTCCCTCGGCGAGGGCCCGGTCATTGGCCAGGAATTCCTCGGTCCAGACCGAATATTCGATCCCCTTGCTCGCCGCTCTTTTTTCGTTCATGCCGATGGAGGCCAGCTCAGGATCGGTGTAGGTGCACCAGGGCATCAGGGTGTAGTCGGCCTTCCGTGGCAGGCGGAAAACGGCATTGGCGACGACGATGCCGCCCTCGTATCCCGCGGCATGGGTGAACTGAAACGCCCCGGTGACGTCCCCGGCGGCAAAGATGTGCTTGCAGCTTGTTCTGAGCCGATGGTCGACCGCGATGCCGTTCGGGGTCATTGTCACCCCGATTCTCTCCAGCCCGAGTCCGGCAGTGTTGGCGGTCCGCCCCTGGGCCAGGAGTAGGGTGTCGGCGGTATAGTCCGCACGCCGGCCCTCCCGGTCCTCCACGGTCACCGTCTTGAGGCCGTTTGCCTGCGCGGCGTCCACCACGGCGGTCCCGAGGTGAAATGTGACGCCTTCACCTCGCAGCGCCTCCATGACCAGGTCGGCCATGTCTTTGTCCGGTCCTTCCGGGAAGTCAGTGGGTAACCCCCATGCACCCCGGCGGGTATGGCCCCATGTGAATAAAGTCGGGTTGCGGAGCGAAGAGACCGCAAAAGTCTCGTAGCGCAGCAACCCTTTCCG
>DSAE01000283.1 GCA_011372855.1 Desulfobacteraceae bacterium | reverse complement strand
TCCTATCGTTATTCTATGCATGGCTGGTCCTCCTCTCTTTGCAGCCTCTTGGACTGCGTTAATCTTTTGAGCGTGATTCTATCACAGCTCGCGAGGAAGACCAGCCTTCTCATCCTACCTCTTGATACCGGCCGCCCTCATTCGCCCTCCTGCCACCCGCCCCACAGGGGATTGGAGGTTCCTTGCCTCTCTTTCACTCATGGCCGGTGGTTATTCCTTCAAAAAACGCCACCATTTCATCAAGTTTTATGGGAAACTTTTCCGCCTGCATGGGATTCTCTCTGCTGTGCCCGGCGTGATTCAGGTCATTTCGGTAGTTCGATAGTTCGCGCAGCATATCCGCCAGTTCTTTTTGCGAGCCGAGCCATTCAAGTATCCTGTTGATTTTATCCGGGTGCTCCTTGGCCTCATCCTTCCAGTCGTCCTGGGAAGTATTTTTTAAAAAGATGGCAACTGCCTGATTCACCAGTTTGCGTGCCGTCAAATCGTTGATATCCTCACTCAATGCCTTGGCAACGATAAAACTTGTGGCTGTTTCCTCCAGAATGGTGAAACCCTGCTGCACAAGGTTGTGGCTCGTGCACCAGCGGGCGGCGGTGATGCCGTCATTGATCTCGTCACCGGAAAACCTGCTGATGGAGTCGTTGAGTCGATGCAGCATCGGCGACAAAGGCTTGATGGTCTGCTGATGGAGGACGCTGTCCAGGGATTTTTTCAGTTCCGAGGTGACTTCCACAATGTTTCGGCCCCGGCAGGTTGTCATGGTCGCGGAAAAGCACGCCAGGTTTTTCGCCAGGCGCTCGAGTCCCTTGACCTCGGCATTCTGTCCCCTGCACTCCTTGAGTATGGGGCGGATCGCTCTTGACGCCGCTGTCGCCACCGGTTTGGCGTCACCAGAACCCAGGAAGCGGTCGAAGGCCTGTGTCCATTCCAGGAGCTGGTCAAAGGGCAGGAGGCCAAAGACCGGGATGTTTCTCTTTTCCAGCGGCATATTTTTGATGTTCTGAATATCGCCGACGGCCTCCAGGGCGCCGTAATCGATGGCGCGTACGGTAACCGATTGCAGCACCTTGGCATAATTGAGGGTGACCATGGCCAACAGCGGCAGCGAACGGAATGCGTGGGTGATGTCGATATACAGTTCATCCCCCTCCTGTATTTGTTCCCGGATGATTTCAAAAATTTCCCAGATCTCTTTTTCGCTGCGGCCGGACGGAATATGCCTGTTCATGATATCCGCACTGTATGCAAGTTTTTTCAGCCTTGTGCGCAGCCCTTCTTGGAGCAAGGGATTGCCGTTCCTGTCCCTGTGCCCATCGTCTTGCCAATTTTTCGAACAGGATTCTCCCGTTGTCAAGATGATGATTTTATCCTGTTCGCTCCATTCTGAGCAGTACCACCCAACCAGAGCCTCCTGGACAAAGCGGATGTTTTCGACCAGGCTGAACTGCTTGGTTGGATACTGATAGTTGACTGGTTCATAATCCGTGGTCCCCAGAAAACTCAGAAAGACTCTGCGCATGTTTTGTCTCCTTCTCCGTAGAACCGGTTTGCTCCCTCCGGGTCAGAACTCGTAGCGCCGGAAGCGGACATGACTGAAGGTATGGGTCAGCTGAACCCGGCCGTCGGGCAGGTGCTGCTCCTCGGCCTGCCGGAAGGTGGTGGAATAGATCGGGATGCAGCCGAGACTTTGGGTGTGGCGGGAAACGAGGCAACAGGCCCCGAAATCTCCCTGCACCAGGACATAGTCGCCCGGGCGGGCCTCCCCTCCCAACCATTGCAGAACCGGTCGCAGGTACGGGGCGAGAGACTCGAGTTCCGGCGGGACATTGGACCACAGCCCCTGCACAGCGGCGGGCGGCGACACAATGCGGTCAACATTGAGTTCCTGCCGGGCGCCGGTTTCCTGGAGCCTGGTCATGGCGTGGTTGAACAGGAGAAACAGGTCGGGCATTTGTTTCATTCTCCATGAATTGGCTGTTTATGTACAGTACTTTTTTTATGTTGTACTACGGCCAGATTCCGACTTTTTTTCTCTGTGAGGAGAAAAAATTGGTCCGCAAGAACGATCTTCATTTTCATTTCCTCCGGTCTCAGCGGTAGCTGAAAGGAAATAGGGTATGCCGCGCGGCATACACAGCGGACAACATGGCACGTGGCTCGAGTTGTGCGGATTCACGGAAAATCGGCTGAAAATGAGCGCGGTTCAGATCGGTACCCTCCCGCAACAACCGGCCGGTTTCCTCTGCCAGGGCATAATCCGAAGCACCGGCGGCGCAAATGTGGTGCAGCTCGGCAAGGGGAAGCAGGGCCATGACGCGCATGGTCGCTTCCCCGGAAAGGCAGATGTCCAGTGCGTGGCGCAGCAGCCGTTCAGCTTCGTTTTGCTCGCCGAGCAGCCTGTACAGCCTGGCCAGGTTCAGGGCGGTCAGCTGCCAGGGATGCTGCTTGCGCTGCATGGTCCTGCCGGCGATCAAAGTCAGGTGGCCGCGACTGCCGGCCGTTGATCCACTTCTGCCTATGTCCGCCAGGGCCCTGCAGGTGACCGCGGCCTGGTACGCATGATCGTCGGGGTTGTTACCGACCAGCTCCGCGACTCTGGCAAGGGCATCCTCCGGCCCGGCGCCTTCCGGGATGCCGAGATAACCGTTCAGCCTGGCCGCCGCTTCCTCAAACCGTCCGGCGTCGAGCAGGCCGTAGATGAGATAAGCCTGGGGCCGCAGGCTCTCGACCTGGTTGCGGCCAAAGGCGGCAACGGCCAGGTCGGTGTATCGGCGAAGCTCGGCAAGGTATGACGGGCCGCAGAATCCGAAATTCTGGGCAATGGTTCCATAGATCGCTCCCAGGCTGCGGTTGTCCCGCGGCGAGATAGCCTGTATCCGTTCCTCGATTTCCAGGAGAACAGCGATATCGGCCGGGATTTCCGGCCGGAAGTCGTAGCGGTTGAACCGCTCCCCGACAAAACGGTGGTTCAGGAACTCCAGTTTGTCGGCGCCACGGACTCCCTCCATAAGACGTTCCGCCATCGCCCGCCAATGTTCTGCGCCCTGAATGTCACCCCGGTGGTTGGCAAAGCTGATGCACCCGATGCACCATTTGAACGCGGCGAAGTCCAGATCGGGATGACCGGCGGCAAGCCGCTCGATATCGGCCGGCAAAAACAAACCGGCGAGGTACGGCCCACCCGGATGATTGTGCGCGGCGGCAGCAACCAGGGCGTCCGCCATGGAGGGCAGAAAAGGCGCCGGCCGGCCGGCCATTTCCCTGAGCAATGCAGACACCTGGGGCAGTCCGAAGAAGGAGTCGGGCAGGAAGCGGAAATTCTCCAGCAGCAGATGGTCGTTACGGGCGCAGGCCTTGAACAGCTCGGCTTTCCCGGCAGGCATCCCCCCGGCGACGAGCTGGAGGGTGAACAGGGCGTCCTCCAGGTTCCGGCAGGCGGCCATGTTTTCGTCCGGCTGCGCGGTCAGTCCTATATCGGGATAGAGGAAAACACGGACCTGGGGCCGGCAGGCAGCGAATTTTTCCCGCACGCGGCCCACCGGCAGAACTTCTCCTTGCGGTGAAAGTTCGCCGGTGGCGAAGCAGCCGGGAGGCCACGGGTCCCCCCGGCCCAGCCTGGCCATGGCCAGGCCAAAGGCAAGGCCGAGCGACCGGCCGCCTACCGGCTCATCCAGTACATCCTGCAGGGAGCAGCTGAAACAGGCGCCCCGCATGTCCGGTATGAGGTTGCGGACGGCCTGTACCGCCCGTTCCATGGCCTCAACAGCTTCAGGGGCGGGCACCGGCGGCAGAAAAATGTTTATCCCTGATTCTGCCGGATCCTTCAGCCGGCCCAGCAGAAACCAGATGACACTCACTCTGTCTCCCTGGCATGCCGGCACGGGAAGGCAGGTCCAAATCATGGAGTGGACGAGATCGGCGGGCGTGGAGTTGCCGTACTCATCCATCAGTCGTGCGAGGTTGGCGCGTGCGACACCGTTCTCCTGCCATCCGGGCAGGACCAGGCAGCTGAGCACGTGCTTGCGCAGCAGAAATCCCAGGCCGGCGGATGATGCCCGGGATGACAACCGATCGAAAACCGCCTTGCCGGGCGGCAGCTCCGGGCAGGGAGCGCGCAGGATTGAACCGGCCACTTCCGGAGAGTTGTGCAGGAGAATGTCAATGATGTGCCAATGACCTTTCATCGCACATTACTCCGGCTGTTGATCGAGAAGGCGGACAACCAGGCGCCCCCGCATCGGCTCCTCGACATCCCGGACGGGAAAAACGGCCCAGAAGACATCCTCCTCGAACCCGGCCTGGCCGGGAACCGTTTCAATGAGCTGATCCTCCGCCTGCCAGTAAAAGAAAAAGACGATGTGAGAGTCGGCGGGTTCGGGCATGGTACCGCTGAGGTGCAGCATATCCCCGGCAATAGAGATATGATCGATGAACAGATCCCGGGCTGCGATCCCTGTTACGCGACCCTTGACAACAGTGAAGACCAGGGCGGTCACTCTGTTCCCGGCCTCCGCGGCAACAAGGGGCAGGAGGTCGTCCGCCGGCTTGGACCTGGCGAGGGCCAGCAGAGGAGAGAAATCCCCGCCGGATAGCGGGGGCAAGACAAGGGGCAGATGGCGGAGGTCGGCAGCCATTTCCTCTGGGCTTTCGTAGCGGAGGATTTTTTCAGGCGGGGCATGCTCACGTTCGTACCGGGCCATCAGCTGGGCCACGGCGGCAGAGGCAAAAAAATAACCGGTTTCCACTTCCATCTGGCGAAAAAACCAGAGAAGGGAACCGGTTTCAGGTGCCTTTTCCGTGGCGGGCGATAAGTGCCGAAGCTGCCGGAGCAGGTCCTCCGTTACATGCCCCAGACAATAGCCGAGATCGTTGCGCCTGACCGTGTAGCGGTTCCATGGCTGGGCAAATCCCGTCAACCCGTTGTCAAGAGGCAGGTCGCCGGTACCGGCGAACAAAAAATCGTCATAGGTCTGGACAACCGTCAGGGCATGTTCATCGGGAGAAGCAACAATCAGCACAACCGGCGGGGAGTAATACCTGCCCTTGGGCCCCCATCCTCCGAGCTCCGGGGAGAGGGACCAGAGCTGGCCCGGTGCTGCTTCCGGCTGATCGGGGTCGGGAGGGCGGACGGCAGGAATTCCAATATCCAGGGGACCGTCTGTCCGATCCTGCCGACACCAGGGACAGAGCTGCAGGTGCTCCCTGAGCCGCGCATCAAGGCGGCCATGCAGAATGGCGGAC
>DSAE01000015.1 GCA_011372855.1 Desulfobacteraceae bacterium | reverse complement strand
CTGCCGGCCGCCGCGATTCCAAATCACCCGCGGAGCCGGGGATGAAATTTTGTCCGTTGTTGACACGGCGGGGACTTCTTCTTATAAGTAAACTCGATATTCCGGTTATTTTTTTAAATTTTTTATAATGGAGAACAAGATGACCATTTTTCGACCAGTAATTCTTGCCGCCGCCCTGCTGCTGCTCCTTGGCGGAACCGGTTGCAAGTCAGGCAATGAACAGGCTTCAGCCCCCGCTCCCGAGCAGCAGCCGCTGACCGTTGAATCGACCCCGGCGCAGACGCAGCAGGAGGTGCAGCAGGCCATGGAGGAGAGAGTTCCTGTCCAGGGAAAGGTGCTGGAAACGATCGATGCGTCCAGCTACACCTATGTCAATGTTGACACCGGCGAGGGAACGCAATGGGTCGCGGTCCCCGGAGCCGACTTCACGGTCGGCGAAGAGGTTTCCTTTGCGGGCGGCATGGAAATGAAGGACCTTGAATCAAAGACCCTTGGCAGGACGTTTGACAGTGTTGTTTTCTCGAGCGGTGCAATTTCCGCCGGCGATTCTTCCGCCGCCGCTCCAGCTGCTCCGGCAGCCGGCGACAGCTTCGCCGATGCCCTCCGGGAGGAATCCATGGGCCCGAAAACGCCGGCCGACATGGCCGCGTCCGGAGGCAGTATGGCGGCGGTTGTGCCTTCTTCGGATATCCAGGTGGAAAAGGCGGAAGGCGACAACGCCTATACCGTCGGCGAACTGCACGCGAAAAAGGACGAACTCAACAATCAGGTCATCGTGGTTCGCGGTAAGGTTATGAAAGTATCCCCGATGATCATGGGCAAAAACTGGATTCATATCCAGGACGGAACCGGGGATGCCCTCAACAATACGCATGACCTGGTGGTTACAACCATGGCGGAGCCCGAAAAGGATGCGGTGGTTGTGGTTGAAGGCACTCTGCACGCGGACCGTGATTTCGGAGCCGGCTACCGCTACGACGTGATCATAGAGGATGCCGAATTCAAATAGGCCTGGGCTGACCGGTCGTTTATGCGCATCGTCATTGTCGGGCCGGGGGCGCTTGGCTCTCTGCTGACGGCACGGATTTCCCTCTACCTGGATAGGCATGATAGGGCAGGTTCCGGCCAGGACGTTCGTCTGCACCTGCTCGATTACCGTCCGGAACGGGCGGAGTTCCTGGCCCGGCACGGCCTGATCCTCGATGACGGCTCCCGGCGGGCACATTGCTTCCCCGCCGTCACTGCCGATCCGGAAATATGCGCAGGGGCGGAAATCCTGTTTTTCTGCGTCAAGACCACCGCCGTTGCTGCCGCCCTTGCGGGAGTGCTTCCATTTCTCGTGCCATTTCAGGTTGTTATGGCGATGCAGAACGGCGTCGGCCACCTGGACCGGCTCGCGCTCCTGCCCTGTCTCCACGGAGCGGGGGTGACATCGGAGGGCGCGACATTGCTTTCCGCGGGCCATGTACGCCATGGCGGGGCGGGCCTGACCCGCCTGGGACTGTTGAACGGGACACCGGCCTCCGCCGGCATGATACTGGAACGTGCGGCCAAGCTGTTCAACGGAGCCGGCCTGGCAACGGAAATTACCGACGACCCCCTTGCCCATGTCTGGGCCAAACTGCTGGTCAATGTCGGCATAAACGCCCTCACCGCGATCCACCGATGCCGAAACGGGGAACTGCTCGAGTCCGCCGTTCTCAGGGATACACTGGAAAAGGCTGTCCGGGAAGCAAAGATGGTTGCCAGGGCAAAAAACATCCCCATCACCGCCGATCCGGTCGCAACAACATTGGCGGTATGTCAAGCGACCGGCAACAATATCTCCTCAATGCTGCAGGATGTGCAAAGACATCGTCGTACGGAAATTGATGCCATAAACGGAGCGATCGTGGCCGAAGGGGAGCGGCTGGGGATTCCCACCCCGGTGAACCGGGAGTTGGTCCGGCTGGTCAGGGAAATTGAAGATGCCTACCTCCACAACCGGGAACAGGAGAGGACATGAACAAGATCCATCCCTCACTGCTGGGATTTGATTTCGACGGGGTGGTCGCCGACACGGCCGAGGCATTTATCCGCCTGTGCTGCGAGGAGTACGGATACTGCTCGATCAGGATGGAGGATATAACCGATTTCGAGGTTGAGCGCTGCCTGGATCTGGACCCCGGGATCGTTGAGGCCGTATTTACCCGGATTCTCGTTGATTCCGTTGGCGCCGGCCTGCAGCCCATGGCGGGCGCTCTTCAGGTTCTTGAGGAACTGTCGGCAAGCGCTCCGGTCACCCTGGTGACCGCCAGACCTCTTGTCAGACCGGTCAGGGACTGGATTGACGCCGTCATGCCCCAATCGGTAGGAGAAAACACCCGGATTGTCGCCATGGGGGCACACAACGACAAGCCGCGGCACGTTCGGGGAAATGGTCTCCGGTATTTTATCGATGACCGGGCGGAAACCTGTTTCCAGCTTGAAGAAGCGGGCATCAAGCCAATCGTGTATTCCCAGCCCTGGAATCGGGGCCGCCATCCGTTCCGTGCCGTCAGCACCTGGGAGGAGATCAGGTCCCTCTGCTTCTGAGCCGGCGGGAAGCCACGGAGTATTTTTTGGCCGGGCAGGGAGTTGAAAGGACAGTCCGGGGTGCGTTCCGCCATGCCCGCGGCAAGACAGGCGCGACATTACAGCTGCAAAGGAAATCTGTGGTGAATTGTCCGGAATGTGGAAAGAAATTTTCTGATCATAGGAACCCGGTGCCCACGGTCGACGTCATCATCGAACTCGACGGCGGCATTGTTCTGATTGAACGGAAAAACCCGCCGTTCGGCTGGGCCTTGCCAGGGGGGTTTGTCGATTACGGCGAGTCGTTCGAACAGGCGGCTGTCCGGGAGGCTTATGAGGAAACCGGGCTCAAGGTAACCCTGACCGAACAGCTGCATACCTATTCCGACCCGGACCGCGATCCCCGCCTGCACACCGCCACCACGGTATTCACCGCCACTGCTTACGGGACGCCCCGGGCGGCGGACGATGCGCTCCGGGTTGGCATTTTTTCCCGGGACAATCTGCCGGAACTCGTCTTTGATCACGCCCGGATCCTGGCGGATTATTTCAGGAAAAAAAAGACGAACTGTTCAGAAAAAAAATTTTAACACTCCGTACACCGCAAGCCCCACGCCTATGGAGCCGTAGACCATGAGTCAGGGAATGCAGTCGGCGCCCGTTTTTTTCGCGATGAGGAAAAAAGAGCCGATCGCGGCGACGGCGGCAATGCCGATCAGGACGAGTTCTTTCATTGTCTGTCCGTTTTTCCTGGGAATTTAGCCGGACCTGCATTACGCCCGGATCCTGGCCTCCCTTGTTTTGCGCAGCCTGATGGCGGCCGGAGTGACTTCGACAAGCTCATCATCATCTATATATGCTATGCAGTCTTCCAGGCTCATGTCAAGGGGCGGGGTAATGATGACCGCTTCGTCGGATCCGGAAGCACGCATGTTGGTCAGCTTTTTGCCTTTGGCGGGATTGACGACCAGATCTGCCTGACGGCAGTGTTCACCGATAATCTGGCCCTGGTAGACATCAATCCCGGGGCCGAGGAAAAGGCGGCCGCGCTCCTGGAGATTGAAGAGGGCATACGCCACGGTGGTGCAGGGCTCCTTGACGATCATCACGCCGTTCTGACGCGACTGGATTTCGCCGGCATACGGCCCCCATTCGGCAAAAACGTAATTCATCACGCCCATGCCCCTGGTATCGGTCATGAACTCGGAACGGTAGCCGAGCAGCCCCCTTGTCGGGATTTTGAATTTCATCCGGGCCATGCCGTTTTCCATCTGCAGATCCAGCAGCACGCCTTTCAGCCTGCCGAGCTTTTCAATGACCACCCCCTGGTATTTTTCGTCGACATCGATGGTGAGTTCCTCGTAGGGTTCAAGCTGTCGGCCGTTGTGCTCCCGCATGATGACATGCGGACGGGTGACCTGGAATTCATAGCCTTCCCGGCGCATCTTTTCGATCAGGATGGAAAGATGGAGTTCTCCCCGGCCGGAAACATGAAAACCGACGCCGTCGGTGAGCTGTTCGACCTGCAGGGCGACATCGGCAAGGGTTTCGCGGGTAAGGCGTTCCTCAAGATGGCGGGACGTGACAAACCTTCCCTCCCTGCCGGCAAAGGGCGAGTCGTTGGGAATAAAGTTCATGGAAATGGTGGGCGGATCGATTTCAATGAGGGGCAGGGGCCTGGGATCGTCGGGGTCGGTGAAGGTGACGCCGACAGTCACGTCGTCCATGCCGGCAACCGCCACAATATCCCCGGTGGAGGCCGTCTCCACGGGAACCTTCCGGTCCGCTTGGAAACCGAAGATCTTGGTGATGCGCACCGGTCTGATCGAGCCGTCCCGCCTGGCAACCACGACATTGCTGTTGAGGCTGATCCTGCCGTTCACCACCTTGCCGATGCCGATGCGGCCGATGTAGGGTGAATAGTCTATGGTGTTGATCTGCAGCTGCAGCGGTTTGTCCGGATCACCGGAGGGCGGGGGGACATGCTTGACGATCATTTCGGACACCACCGTCATGCCGGTCGCGGCGGTTACCGGATCGTCCGGCTCCCTCACCGCGTAGCCCTGTTTCGCCGACGCATAGACAACCGGGAAGTCCAGGGTCTGGTCCGGGGCATTGAGCCGGCCAAGGAGGTCGAACACCTGGTCCACGACCCAGTCGCACCGCGCCCCCGGCTTGTCGATTTTATTGACCACCACCAGGATGGGGAGATGGGCGGCCAGCGCTTTCTTGACCACGAAAAAGGTCTGGGGCATGGGGCCTTCCTGGGCATCGACCAGCAGCACTGCCCCGTCGGCCATGCGCAGGACCCGTTCCACCTGGCCGCCGAAATCGGCGTGCCCCGGCGTGTCGATGATATTGATGAGGTGGTCCCGGAACCTGTAGGAGCCGTTTTTGGAGGAAATGGTTATGCCCCTCTCCCGTTCCAGGTCCATGGAATCCATCAGCCGCTCGGCAACCTGCTGGTTGTCGCGGAACATGCCGCTCTGACGGAAAAGCTGGTCAACCAGGGTTGTTTTGCCGTGGTCGACGTGAGCGATGATGGCGACGTTTCTGATTTTCTGTTGATCCATATATTTCCGCGCACGTTTTCAATAAAAAAAGTGCGGCGAACCGCACTTGTTCGATCCAGGTGGAAAAATTGAAAATTATACCAGAAAATGGATAAACTTACAAGATGGAATGCAAGGGGGTCAGG
>DSAE01000152.1 GCA_011372855.1 Desulfobacteraceae bacterium | reverse complement strand
ATGGCCGCCGTGCTCCAGACCGGTGAACAGATACAGCAGGGTATGCTTATGGCCGGGAATATCACTGTAAAAGCCGACGAAGAATTCGAGCATCAGGAAGAAGGCGTTGATAATCGCGGCATAAATGACAATGGTGACCATCTTGTCGGTGGCTTCACGGCCCGCGTCAAAGTTCGCCACCTTTTTGAGAATGCGGCTGATGAGGAGGATCAGGGCCGGCCCGGCGGCGAAGGCCGATGCGAGGAACCTCGGGGCGATGATGGCGGACAGCCAGAAGTGCCGTCCCGGCAGGCCGCAGTACAGCATGGCGGTTACCGTATGGATGGAGATGGCGAACGGTATGGAGATATAGACGAAGAAGTATACCCATTTGGGCGGCTTGACCTGTTTTCGCTCAGCCGTGAGAATGACCCAGCCGCAGATGATATTCAGCAACAGGTAGCCGTTGAGTACGATCATGTCCCAGAAGAGCATGGAATTGGGCGTCGGGTGAAAAACGACGTTCAGCATCCGCAGCGGCTGTCCAAGGTCGGCGACGATGAACATCAGGCACATGAGGATCGAGGCGATGGCCAGGAACTCGCCGAGTATGGTTATTTTGCCGAATGCCTTGTAATTATGGATATAATAGGGCAAAACGAGCATCACGCCTCCCGCGGCCACCCCGACCAGGAAGGTGAAGTTTGAGATGTACAATCCCCAGGAGACGTCCCGGCTCATCCCTGTCAGGCCGAGGCCGTACAGGTACTGCCGGACATAG
Source organism: Desulfobacteraceae bacterium (assembly GCA_011372855.1). GTDB lineage: Bacteria > Desulfobacterota > Desulfobulbia > Desulfobulbales > Desulfobulbaceae > UBA10518. The sequence goes on along the minus strand of DSAE01000152.1, from coordinate 4,506 downwards.
CAGATTGCTCCGATGGCCATGAAAGCGCCGAGAAAGGCCAGCCACATCCAGTAATAGTTGTTTCCTTTGAGTGCTTTTTCAAACATGGCTTCCTCATATAATAAAAAAGACTGATGGAAGGGTACCAAGCGAAGGTTTGCGCTGTATCGTGAAGTTCTCCTTCAGTACCCGTCTGATTTCCGAGTCGGGATCGTTGAGATCGCCGAAATACATGGCCCCTGTATTTCCGGTGGCTTCCACGCAGGCTGGAATCTGGCCCCGGCCCAGGCGCTCGACGCAGAAATTGCATTTTTCCACAACACCACGCATCCGGGTGGGAAACTGGCGGTTGAGATTATTCATGTCCAGGCCCTGCCGGGGATCGCGCCAGTTGAAGGATCGGGCACCGTAGGGACAGCCGGCCATGCAGAAACGGCAGCCGATGCAGCGATGGTAGTCCATCTCGACGATGCCGTCTTCATTCCTGAAGGTGGCCTTGGTCGGGCAGACGCGGACGCAGGGAGGATTGTCGCAATGATTGCACAGGACGAGGACCTGGTTTTGCTCCAGGTCCTCGTCGCGATAATAGTGGCTGTGTTCGGTAAAGGCGCTTGTATAGGGAGTTTGCCAGATCCACTTGATTTCTTCCTTCCTGTCCGGAAAATGCGGGACATTGTGGACGGCATGACAGACCCTGACGCATTCCCTGGCCAGGTCGGGATATTGTTTGAATTTCCGCACATCGATGACCATGCCGTATCGCTTGCCGGTACCTGCCGCGGCCTGAGAGTGCCCGGCTGCGGCCGCCTGCTGGCCGCCGGCCCCACCTTGAGCCCCGGTTGCGGATGCCCTGGCCTGGACGGGATGCGAGCCGGAGACAAGGCGATCGAACACCGCCGGAGCACCAAGACCAGCTAAGGTGGAGATGCCAACAATTTTGAGGAATTCTCTTCTCTTTTTGTCCATCAGTATATATCCTCCTTGGTTACTCAGTCTCGACAGGAGCCAGATGGCAGTCCCAGCAGTAGGGATTCACGGTTGTGTAATCATGGCAGGTGTCACAGAATTTGACTTTGCTTTTGTGACATTCCATGCAGGTATTCTGCAGGGTCTTCTGGAACATTCTGCCGTCCACTTCGAAATAGGCGCGCTCATCGTCGCGGATGACCTCATCCCGCCACTGGTTCAGCAGCTGCATATGCTTTGCGCGAATTTCCGCAACCGGCTGAACGCACTGCTTGGCGTCCTTCGGCAGTTCCAGTTTCGGCACTTCCCCGGCATCACCGTGGTTGTACCAGATGGGAAACGTGATAATCAGGACGAATATGATCAGTCCCGGTATAATCTTACCACTATCGTACATCTCTCTTCCTCCACTTATGCCAGGGAATTATATCATGGTCCGCAGACCGTCATCCAGTTCCTGCCGCTGTTCACCCTCCATGACAAGGGAATTGGCCACCAGCTCCGACAGGCCGCACACCCGCACCTCCGGCACCCAGTAGTCCATGAGGGAGGTCAGGGTCGCCCGGTCGATGGCGCACACGCAGGCAAGGGTGTTGACGCCGTGCTTGTCGGTCACGTACCGGACGGCGTTGGCCCGGGGCAGACCGGAGCGCATCCGGAGTTCCATGATTTCATCGGTATTGAGGCCGGTGCCGGAGCCGCAGCAGAAGGTCTGCTCGCGGATGGCGTTTTCCGGCATTTCGTACCAGTTGTTGACCACGTTATCCAGGACATAGCGCGGCTCATCCAGCAGGCCCATGGCCCGGGCCGGGTTGCAGGAGTCATGCCAGGTGGCGATGACATGGTCGTTGCGGCTCTTGTCGATCTTCAGCTTATTGTGCTTGATCAGGTCGGCGGTGAATTCGGTGATGTGGATCATTTTGGTCGAGGTCGCGTTGTCGAACACCGTGCCGGTGATCGGCGACTTGGGAACCTCGAGGAAATCTGCCGGGCCGTTCATGGTGTCCATGTACTGGTGGACAACGCGCCACATGTGACCGCACTCGCCGCCGAGGATGTACTTGACGCCGAGCCGCTTGGCTTCGGCATACATCTTGGCGTTCAGTTTCTTCATGGTTTCGTTGTTGGTGAACAGGCCGAAGTTGCCGCCTTCCGAGGCATAGGTCGACCAGGTGTAATCGAGGCCGATGTGATGGAACAGGAGCAGGTAGCCCATGGCGGTGTATATGCCGGGCTCGGCGAAGACATCCGCCGACGGGGTGATGAAGAGGATCTCGGCGCCCTTGCGGTTGAAAGGCGGATCGATGTGGATTCCGGTCAGGTTTTCTATGTCATCGCACAGGAAGCTGACGTTGTCCTTGTAGGTATGGGGCTGCAGGCCCATATGGTTGCCGGTGCGGTTGGAGTTGGCGACCGGCTCCTGGACCCAGTTGATTCCGATTCCCAGCAGGTGCAGCAGTTCCCGCAGGATGATCGTGACCTCGGCCGTGTCGATGCCGTAGGGGCAAAAGACCGAGCAGCGGCGGCATTCCGTGCACTGGTAGGCGTACATGAACCATTCCTTGATCACGTCAATGGTCAGTTCACGGGCGCCGGCCATTTTGCCGAATATTTTCCCGGCCATGGTGAAGTCGTTGCGGTAGATCGACCGCAGCAGTTCCGCCCGCATGACCGGCATGTTTTTCGGGTCGCCGGTGCCGAGGAAGAAGTGGCACTTGTCGGCGCAGGCGCCGCAGCGGACGCAGCAGTCCATGAATATTTTCAGGGAGCGGAATTTGTCCAGCCGCTCCTTGAGGCCGTTCATGACGATTTCCTTCCAGTTTTCCGGAAGCTTCCAGTCGTCATCCAGCGGCGACCAGTCCCGGGCATTGGGGAAATGCAGGCCCTGCTGCTTGTTCAGGTAGTTGACTATATCAACCTTGCCCGGGTAGGCAAAGTTTCCCGGCTTGAACACCACCGGCATTTCCATCCAGTCCCTGGTCGGATAGGAGCCGGTCATCAGCGACGGACCCTGAACAACACTCTTTGCTAATTTGTCAACCTTTACTACTGCCATAGTTCTATCCTTTTCACCTTATATCCATGCCGGACTATTCGGCTTTTGGGGGCAACTCTTTTTCCACCGGTATATCGTTTTCGACCATGAACTCTCTGAATTCATCCTCGTAGCTCGCGTACGAATGCGGCTTGATATCGGGGTTCCACGGGTTGATGTGGCGTCGCATCCGGCTGTCGTTGGCCAGGTTCCTGGTGGGGCTGAGGAAGACCCCGCCCATGTGCATCAGCTTGCTGTACGGGAAGTAGGCGAGCAGTACGCTGACCAGGAAAAGGTGAATATAAAAGAGGGAACTGATCTCGGCCTGGATGACGGGCTGGAAAGTGGCCAGGCCGACGGCCAGACGCTTGATGGCCACGATGTCGACGTCGGTGCGGAAGTAGAAGCGCATCATGATGCCGGTCACCGCGATGCCGAAAATCAGGAACAGGGGGAAATAGTCATTGGCCAGGGACAGGTACCTGAGGTTGCGGGTGATCAGTCTTCTGCCGAAAAGAAACACCAGGCCGAGGATGATGGTGGCATCGGTTATGTACATGCCCGGTGAGCCGATCTGGAGGATGCCGTCGCCGAACTCGATGACCTGGATGAACCAGGGCACCGGGTCGAGAAACAGCCGCATGTGGCGAAAAACGACGACCAGAAAGCTGTAATGAAACATAAGGCCGAACAGCCAGAGCCACTTGCTTGATTCGTAGGTCAGTTTTGGTCCGTCATGGATTTCCGCCTTGGTGTGGCGCCAGAGGGAGCGGAAGAGGACGACTTCCAGGAACATCCTGGCCACGACCTGGGAGGTGTTGGCCGGCGCCTCCAGCTTGTTCTGCTTGATCCAGGGCAGCGGCGAATACTGCTGGCCGCACGTGGTCGGAATTCTGAAAGGAACCGGCGACTTGGCCCACTGGACGACCCGGTAGCAGAATCCGATGATGAACGTTGCTATGGCCAGGTACGGTATGACGATACCGAAAAGATACTGCATGCCGGGTATGTTGGACCCGATCCATGCAATCAACACCAGGGCAATGACTGCCGCCAACGGGAAGGTGTACTTCATTTATCGCTCCCTCGCATCAGATTAAACGGAATAGCGCAAAATAATTGCGAAAACCCCTGAAAAACCGCCAGCTCCCTCTGCTGCCGGCTCCAAGCCGGCGGGGCAGCCGCCGGGCTTGGAAATATATAATCGGTCAGTTCAGTTTATCCGGATCCTTTTGCTTTTTTCTCTCGCGCAGCAGCGCTGAAACGCAAGGTGAATCCGTTAAAATATAACTTCCGCTTTTCAGTTCTTTTATTCGGACCATGTACAGTTGTTCACGGCATAGTGAGTACATGTCAAAGGCGGCCAGGGCAATCTGATCGATTTCACAGTCAAGGTCCGGGAGTTCCGGCACAAGCGATTGGGTGTTTTTGTCCTCGGACAAAACCTGCCGGATCACCCATTTTAATTCGAGAAACGGCACGATCGCCTGGGAGGGCGTGAATTGCTGGACTGCGCGTATCCGGAT
>DSAE01000295.1 GCA_011372855.1 Desulfobacteraceae bacterium | reverse complement strand
TGGCAGCTGCTCGAAGTGACGCATCCGGCCGCCGGAACGGTATCCAGCATAGATTTCATCGAGTCCCTTGAGGACCGGTTCGTGGCGTTGCGGCCCATCAAGGAAGTCGACCGGGGGCAGGATCGGGCCATTCTGGTCAGCGTCACCACCGGACCCAGGGAGACGGCGGCCGAGTCACTGGCCGAACTGGCGGAGCTTGCCCGTTCCGCCGATGTCCTGGTTCTGGACCGGGTCATCCAGCGGCGGAAGGCGATTCATCCCCGTTTCATCCTGGGCAAGGGGAAACTGATGGAGATTATTCTCCGCAGCCTCAGGCTGGGCGCCAACCTGCTCATCTTCGACCAGGAGCTCAGCCCCTCGCAGATCCGCTCGGTCACCGATCATACCGACCTGCGGGTCATAGACCGGACGCAGCTGATCCTGGATATCTTCGCCCGCCGGGCCCTTTCCAGGGAAGGCAAGCTGCAGATTGAAATGGCGCAGCTCAAGTACCTGCTGCCCCGGCTGTCCACCAGGGATGACGCCTTGTCGCGGCTCACCGGAGGCATCGGCACCAGGGGGCCGGGCGAAACCAGGCTGGAGATCGATCGGCGGCGGATCAACGACCGTATTGCCAGGCTGGCCAGGGAATTGGAATCGGTGGGCAGGGAGCGGTATCACAGGAGAACGAGACGCCGCAAGCGGGAAGTGCCGGTAATCTCCCTGGTGGGCTATACCAATGCCGGCAAATCGACCCTGCTCAACACCCTGACCCACAGCCGGATCAAGGCCGAGGACCTCCTCTTCGCCACCCTGGACCCGACGAGCCGCAGGCTGCGCTTCCCCAGGGACATGGAGGTGATTGTCACCGATACGGTGGGATTTATCCGCAATCTGCCCGATGATCTCCTCAAGGCCTTTGAATCGACGCTTGAGGAGCTGCACGAGGCCGACCTGCTCGTCCATGTGATAGACGTAGCCAATCCTTCCCATGCCGAGCAGATGGAGGTTGTCGACAACCTGCTGCGGAAACTGGGGCTGGATGCGATCCCCTGTCTGCGGGTTTTCAACAAGATCGACCTGCTGGACGAAAAAAACCGAAAGCGGCTGGAGGGGCTGGACGGGGTTCCGGTCAGCGCCCTGGATGAAAATACCCTGGGTCCGTTCCTGGAGCGGGCCCAGGCAATGCTGCACAGGGCCTTGGGGTTGAACATCGGGGAGGGAGACGACGCCGGGAGGCCGGCTCAGCCTTTGAGGTAAAATCCGAGTTTCTTGTCGTAGGCCTGTTTTTCCGTGAAGCTGCAGCCTATGAAGTCCCCGTCGACGGACATGACGACAACCTCTTTGATCAGCCGTGTGCCATGTTTGTCATCAAGGGTAAAGTTTAGGGACAAAACATGGCCCTTTTCGAGGAAATGCACGTTGGTTGTCCTGAAGCCGACTCCTCCCTGGGAGACATCCTCAATGTGTACGTCCCCGCTCATTCCCGTGGGCTTGATGGACTTGAAGAAGCCCTCGAGGTCCACCGGTTTCCGATAGTGCCGCCGGAATTCGAGCTGGACCCTGAAGAGGGTCTGGCAGGGACAGCGGACCTTGATGAAATGGCATTTGCTCTTGTACGAGGCGACGGAGACGGTTTTCGTTGTGCCGCAGCTCGGACAGACAAGGGTAACCGCGAAGTCGTCCTTGACAAAGGCTTTTATGGTTTCCGTCGATTCAGTCATAGATGATGGCGGTGTATTGGGCCAGAAGATTTTCGGTTTCGGCATCAAGGCGGGAGGCCACCTCATGGATCTGAAACTCGGTCATGCATCCCTTGCATTTCAGCCTGACCTGTCGGCAGCGCCTGACCACCTCCAGTTCTTTTCCGCATCGTTCACACGTCATGGCCCGGCGAAAAGGATATTATCCCGCAAGCTCCTTTCTGGTGAATAGTGACGCCAGGGGATATCCTCGGGCGGCAAGATTTTCCCCCCCGCCTTCCTGGCGGTCGACAATGGCCGCCACCAGCCCGACCCGGAATCCTTCCTTTACAGCCCGGTCGATAACCTTGATCAGCGTACCGCCGGTGGTGACCACATCCTCGACCACCGCAACCAGGGCGCCGGGCGGCAGGTTGTTTTTTCCTTCGAGATAATTGTCCGTTCCGTGTCCCTTTGATTCCTTGCGGACAATAAAAGCGGGAATGGGGTTGTTTTCCAGGTAGCTGACGATGGAGACCGCGGTCACCAGCGGATCGGCGCCCAGGGTCATCCCGCCGACAGCGGAGATTTTTTCAGGGTGCGCTGCGATCAGCCCGTACAAAAGACGGCCGCAGAGATAGGCACCTTCGGCCGACAGGGTTGTCTGTTTGCCGTCGATATAAAAATCGGACGTCTTGCCCGAGGTCAGGGTAAAGGTCCCTTCCCGATAGGATTTCTCGAGCAGCAGCTTCCGCAGTTGTGCGCGTTCGTCCATGACTCCCTTCCGTAAATGATCATCCTCCTTAATAAATACAGGTTTTTTGCCAAAGAGCAAAGATATTTCTTCCCCGGCGGGTCAAGGAATTCTTTGTCATTCTGACCGGACATGTGCTACCATGGCGAATACTTTTCCCGTCCCGGGATCCGGGATCTGACAACTATTGCGGCAAAGGCAGTTAAATGTGTGGAATCGTGGGATATACCGGGCAGAGGCGGGTGGTGCCGATCCTGCTCGAGGGGCTCAGGCGTCTTGAATACCGGGGATATGATTCGGCAGGTCTGGTCTACCATTTCAATGACCGGCTCGTCAAATACCGGGCCAGCGGCAAACTCGAAAATCTGGCGGCCGTTGTCGACGAACATGTCGGCGTCGCGAGTTTCTGCGGCCTCGGACATACCCGCTGGGCAACGCATGGGGCGCCCACCGAGGATAACGCCCACCCCCATGGCGACTGCACCGGCAGCCTGGTTGTCGTCCACAACGGGATCATCGAAAATTATTCCGCCCTGCGGAAAGAGCTGCAGGACCGTGGGCATATCTTCAGGTCCGAGACCGATACTGAAGTGGTGGCGCACCTGATCGAGGAACATCTTGTTGATGACCTGCCGGCAGCCGTCCGTTCCGCCCTGGCCCGAATTGAAGGCTCATACGCCCTTGGGGTGTGCTGGGCCCGTCGCCCCGGGACCTTGATCGCCGTCCGTAATCACAGTCCTCTCGTGCTCGGCGTTGATGAGGAGGCCAGCTACATGGCGTCGGACATACCGGCCCTGCTGCCGTACACCCGCCGGGTCATCTTCCTGGAGGATCGCGAAATGGCCGTGCTGACCGCCGGATCCGTCAACGTGTTGAGCATCGATGACGGCCGGCCGGTGGACAAGGAAGAGACCATCATCGACTGGAACGCGGCGATGGCGGAAAAATCGGGCTACAAGCATTTCATGCTCAAGGAGATATACGAACAGCCCCAGGCCATAATCAACACCGTGAGCGGCAGGATAATTCCGGATACCGGCCGGATTGAACTGCCGGAAATAAACCTGACGGACAGGGCCGTGCAAAACATCGAGCGCATCGCCCTGGTGGCGTGCGGGACATCATGGCATGCGGCGCTGGTGGCGAAATACTGGATCGAAAAGCTGGTCGGCATCCCGGTTGAGGTTGACATAGCCTCGGAATTCCGGTACCGGAAACTGCTCCTCAACGATCGCGTCCTGACCCTGTCGATCTCGCAGTCCGGAGAAACCGCCGATACCCTGGCCGGCATCCGGCTGGCGGCCTCGCTGGGCTCGAAGATTGTCACCATCTGCAACGTGGTCGGTTCGACAATGACCCGCGAGGCGGACGGGGTCATCTACACCCATGCCGGCCCGGAAATAGGGGTTGCCTCCACCAAGGCCTTTACCAGTCAACTGGCGGCCCTCTTCCTGTTCACTCTCTACCTGGCAAAGACGCAGGGAACGATCAACCGGGAGCGGTTGCGGGAACTCGGCCACGCCCTGGTGGGCATCGCCGGCATCATCAACTCCGAACTGCCCCTTCTGCAGGATCAGATCAGGAACATGGTCGAAGACTATTACGACTGCCGCGATTTTCTCTTTGTCGGCCGCGGCCTCAATTATCCCATCGCCCTGGAAGGCGCCCTCAAGTTGAAGGAAATATCCTATATCCACGCCGAAGGGTACGCGGCCGGTGAATTGAAGCACGGCCCCATCGCCCTGATAGACAGGGATATGCCGGTCATGGCCCTGGTCCCCCGGGATTCCGTGTACCGCAAGACGATCTCCAACGTCGAGGAGATAAGGGCCCGCCAGGGAAGGCTGGTATTGATCGGGACCCGCGGCGACGGCCATCTGTCGTCCCTGACCAGGGACGTCCTCTATCTCCCCGAGGTGGAGGAAGACCTGAACCCCATTCTGTACACCATCCCCGCACAGTTGCTGGCGTACGAGATTGCCGACCGGCGCGGTTGCGATGTGGACCAGCCCCGCAACCTGGCGAAAAGCGTGACGGTGGAGTAAGGGGCCCATGCTGCGGCGCATTACCCTGTCTGCATGATTCCGTCATGATTCGCATCGGCATTGAACAACTGGCCTTCGAGCCGCCCGTCTCCCTGAGGGGAAGAAAGGCGGCCCTGCTCTGCAACCAGGCGTCCACGGATCGGTCTTTCCGCCACAGCCGCGAAATCGTCAACGAGGTGCTGCCCGGGCGGCTGACCTGTCTTTTTTCACCCCAGCACGGGTTTTTCAGCGAAAAGCAGGACAACATGATCGAATCGGCCCACATGGACGATCCGGTCACCGGATTGCCGATATTTTCCCTCTACGCCGCCAGCCGCCGGCCTGAACCGGAAATGTTCGACGGTTTCGACGTCCTGCTGATTGATCTCGTCGATGTCGGGACCCGGGTCTACACCTTTGCCTGGACGGTGATCCATTGTCTGCAGACAGCGGCGGCGACGGGGAGGAAGGTGGTGATCCTGGACCGTCCCAACCCCATCGGCGGGCACCTGGTGGAGGGCAACCTGCTCAGCGGGGAGCAGTTTTCCTTTGTCGGCCTGTACCCCATACCGATGCGCCATGGTCTGACGCTGGGCGAACTGGCCCTGCTGTGCAACCGGGAGATGGGCATCAATGCCGACCTTGAGGTCCTGCCGGTCCGGGGCTGGCGGCGGAATATGTACATGACCGAAACGGTTTTTCCCTGGGTTTTTCCTTCCCCCAACATGCCGTCATTGGCCACGGCCCTCGTCTATCCCGGCCAGGTGGTCTGGGAGGGGACCAACGTCTCGGAAGGAAGGGGGACCACCCTGCCGTTTCTCCTCTTCGGCGCCCCGTTTGTCCGTCCCGGCGATGT
>DSAE01000281.1 GCA_011372855.1 Desulfobacteraceae bacterium | reverse complement strand
GATCCCGTGAGCGGCGGCGATCTCGCCGTCCTGGTGCGGACCCATCGGGAAGCCCGCCTGATGCAGGAGGAACTGCGCCGGCTGCAGGTCGCCTGTGTCTACTACAGCCAGGAATCAGTCTTTGCCGGCGACGAGGCCGGGCAGATGTACCGGGTTCTCGCCGCTTTGACCGAGGTGGCGGACGAAGCGATGGTCTGCGACGCCCTGGTCACCGATCTTTTCGGTTTCACCGGTGATTCGCTGCATGCGGCCCGAAGCGACAGGAAGGAGTGGGCGGCAATCGTCGAGGAACTGCAGGGATACCATTCCACCTGGCTCGGCGCGGGGCTGACCGCCATGTTCCACGCCCTGCTGGTCCGGCGCGGCATTGTCGGCCGCCTGCTCGCCGCGGGCGGGGGTGAAAGAAAACTGACCAATTATCTCCACCTGCTGGAGCTCCTGCAGGATGCCTCGGCCGGCTGCAGGGCCGACGACCTGGTCCGCTGGCTTGGTCAGCAGATCCACCGGCCCGCTCCGGAAACATCCAGTCAGCAGCTGCGCCTGGAGAGCGATGAAAACCTGGTCAAGATCGTCACCATCCACAGGGCCAAGGGCATGGAATACCCGATCGTGTTCCTCCCCTTTCTCTGGGGGGTCAGGCAGATACAACCGGATGAGATATTTGCCTTTCACGATCAGCATACCTTCCAACTCCAGGTCGATATCGGTTCGGCCCGGGAAGAAAATCATCGCCGGGCGGAGCAGGAGCGGCTGGCCGAGGACCTCCGCCTGCTGTATGTGGCCCTGACCAGGGCGCGCCATTGCTGTTATCTGGCGTGGGGCAGGATCAATTTCATGGAGAAGTCGGCGCTGGCCTGGCTACTGCACCGGGCCGACGGGGATGTTGTCCCGGCCGATGCATTGACCGATGAGAAGATAGGCAATGATATCCAGAAACTGAACGATGGGGAAGAGCTGGTGCACTTTGTTCCCATGCCGGCCGCCGGGGAAGCCGGGGACAGCGAAGAATTCCGGCCGCCGCCTCCCCCGGCCGCCCTGACCTTCAGCGGCCGGATAGACACCGGCTGGTCGATCAGCAGCTACTCCAGACTGGCATCGTCCGCCGTCCCCGGGCCCGTGCCGCCGCCCGCGCCGGAACGGGCGGAAGCGACGGAAATGTCGGTGTTCACCTTCCCCAGGGGGCCGGAAGCGGGGAACTGTCTCCACGGACTGCTGGAGACCCTTGATTTTTCCGCCATCCCCGGCGGGCAGGCGGCGAATCTGATCCCTGAACGGCTGCGGACCGCCGGCATCAATGAGCGGTGGGCGCCGGTGGTTGCCGCATGGCTGGAGCAGATTGTCGAGACGCGGCTCATGGCGGATTCCGAACTGCGCCTCAAACAGCTGCCCGGGCGCGACCGGCTGACCGAGATGGGGTTTTACTTTCCCGTCGACAACCTGCAGATGCCGGTTTTCAACGGAATCCTGGCCGAGTACGGCTTTGAGCCGGTGGTCGCGGGTTCCAGCCTCCTCAACGGCCTGATCACAGGTTACATCGATCTGGTGTTTCGCGCCGGAAGCCGTTTTTATATCATCGATTACAAGTCCAACCATCTGGGCTCCGGTTATCCGGCCTACACTCCGGGACCCCTGCGGGAAGCCATGCGGGCGCATCGCTACGACCTGCAGTACCTCCTCTACACGGTGGCCCTGCACAGGTATCTCGGCCGCCGGCTGTCCGGATACGACTATGCCAGGCATTTCGGCGGGGTAATGTACCTGTTTCTGCGCGGCATGCACCCGGATCTTGGCCCCGGCTGCGGGATCTGGCACGAACGGCCTGACCAGGTACTGGTTGCGCGCCTTGACGACTGCTTCGGCCGCCCGGAGGGCCGGCGATGATACGCTCCATGCTGGAAAAGGCCGTCCAGGCCAATGTCCTCCGGGCCATCGATCTCCATGCCGGCCTGTTCGTGGAGGAGATGACCGGCGGCTCTGCCCCGGAACTTCTGCTTGCCGCGACCCTGGCCAGCAGGTCGGTGGGCGACGGCCATATCTGCCTGCCGCTGGACGTGGTGGCCGGGCAGCCTGTTTTTCCTCCGGAATTTCCCTGCTCCGCTCCACCACTCGAACGATGGCGGGCCGGTCTCACGGCCGGCGGCGCCGTCGGCGGCCCGGGCGGCGCCGAACCGCTCATTCTGGACGGAAACCGTCTTTATCTGGCCCGTTATCACCGTTGCGAGACCCTGATCGCCGAGGATCTGCTGCGCCGGAGCGCAATCCGCCGCGTTGTTGACCCGGAACAGACCGCCCGCCTCCTTGACCGGCTGTTCCCGGGAAGCGGTCCCCTGGACCGGCAGAAAATCGCCGCCGCCGTTGCCGCGGTCAAGCAGCTGGTCGTTATTTCCGGCGGGCCGGGCACCGGCAAGACGTATACCGTCGCCCGCCTCCTTGCCCTGCTGCAGGCCCTTGCCGGCGGGGGGCTGCGCATCGGCCTGGCCGCGCCGACGGGAAGAGCGGCGGTGCGTCTGCACGAATCGATTGTCAAGGCACGGGAGACAATGGACGGGGAGCTTGCGGCGCCGGTCCCGGACCAGGCCGTGACCCTGCACCGGCTTCTCGGCCTGATGCCCCATAACGGCCGCTTCCGGCATAACCGGGACAACCCCCTCCATCTTGACCTGCTGGTCATTGACGAGGCATCCATGATCGACGTGCCGCTGATGGCCGCCGTCGTGGAAGCACTGCCCGATTCGGCCCGGCTCGTCCTCCTCGGAGACCGCGATCAACTGACGTCGGTCGAGGCCGGCAGCCTGTTCGGCGATGTCTGCGGCAGCGGCGAACCCCGCTGGTCGGCGGACCTGTGCCGCCAAATCAGCCAACTGACAGGTTTTGCCGTCATTCCGGGAGAATCGGGTGCGACCTTCGCCGACTCCGTGGTCCTGCTGCACACCGGGTATCGATTCGCGCCGCAAAGCGCCATCGGGGAATTGGCCGCCGTGATCAACTCGGGCCGGAGGGATCGGCTGACGGAGGTTTTGGGGAAGGAACAGGGGGAGGTGGTCTACGCGCAGCCCGATCCGGAGGCGTTTCCCGGATGGCTGTCAACGCAGCTTCTTACAGGGTTCGAGAACTGTCTGGCCGCCCGGGACCCGGAAGAGGCGCTGGCGGCCCTGGGCCGTTTTCGGGTTCTGTGCGCCGTGCGGGAGGGGAGGGCAGGCGTGGCGGGGATCAACGGTCTGGCCGAATCCATCCTGCGCCGCCAGGGCCTGATCAGAGGCAGTGAACGTCTGTACCGCGGACGTCCGGTGATGATCAGAAAAAATCAATACGACCTGCAGCTCTTCAACGGGGATACGGGCATCCTCTGGCCCGACTCCGAAGGAAAGCTCTGGGCCTGGTTTCACCGGGCCGACGGGGAGCTCTGGCCGATAGCCCCCGCCAGGCTGCCGGAACACGATACCGCCTTCGCGACCACGGTGCACAAGGCCCAGGGATCGGAATTTGATGATGTCCTTTTCATCCTCCCCTTTGAGGACAACCGGGTGCTGACCAGGGAGCTGGTTTATACCGGGATCACCCGGGCGCGGCGGAAACTGATCCTTGCCGGCGGCTTTCCCCTGCTGGCGGCAGCCATCGAACGCAGGGTAATCCGCTATTCCGGGCTGCCCGACCGGCTGTGGAGGGAAGCAGCGAAATAAGGATGTTCTATGACCGTTATTCGATTATTGTATGGCAAGAAAGGATCGAACCTGTTGAACAGCATTGGTGGCCGCCGTGGCCGGGAGGTGAAGGAAAGCAATGGAACTGAGGAAACTGGAAGTATTCTGCAAGGTGGTTGAGCTGAAGAGCTTCACCCGTTCCGCCGAGGCGGTGCTGTTGTCGCAGCCGACGGTCAGTGAGCATATCCGCAGCCTCGAGGAGGAGCTGGGGCAGAAGCTTCTGGATCGGGCGGGCCGGGAGGTTGAACCGACCCCGGTTGGGCTCCTGCTCTATAATTATGCCGTCAGGATCCTGCGCCTCCAGCAGTCCGCCCTGCAGGCCATAGAACAGTACGGCGGCAAGCTGGTCGGCCGGATCATGATCGGATCGGGGACCATCCCCGGAACCTATATCCTGCCGGAAATCATCAGCCGCTTCCGCGGCCGCTATCCGTCCATCCGGGCCACCCTGCGGATCGCCGGGTCCCAGCTGATCGCCGCGGAGGTGTTGCAGGGGCAGTTGGAGATAGGCGTGGTCGGGGCGAGATGGAACGAAAAAGGGCTGGAGTGGGTGGCGCATTTTTCCGACAGTCTGGCCCTGGTCGTCAACGCCCGGCATCCCTTTGCGTCCCGTCCGGAAGTCGGGCTCGAGGAACTGACCGGCGAGCCGTTTATCCTGCGGGAGCCCGAATCAGGGACCCGCAAGGTGATCGATCAGATCTTCGAGGAGCATGGAGTGAAAACGGGGTCCCTGGCCGAAGTGGCGGAAATCGGGTCTACCGCCGCGGTCCTCGAGGCGGTCAGGGCCGGCCTGGGCATTGCCGTTCTGTCAGTCAGGGCGGCCGAGCGGGACGTCCGATGCGGCACCGTCGCCACTGTTCCGATCAGGGGAGTCAGGCTGGAAAGACCGTTCTACATGATCAGGCGCAAAAACAGGGAACTCTCCCCGGCGGCGGCGGTTTTCTGGGACTATCTGCTCAAGGAAAAGGAAGACGATACGCCGGCGCCGCCGGAATCAGCGGCTTGACGCTGTTCTGCCTGCCTGGCCCGAGGGCGATATCCATCCGCTCAGTCACCATTGCGGGCCGCCTTTGCGGAGCGCCCCGGCGGGACTGAAAAAAAAAACCGGAAGAATTACGCCACGCGATTCTTCCGGTTTATGTCCGTTTGCTGTGCCCTGCGATACGGGGTTAGTATTTCGACTCGCGGCGGGGAGGGCGGTCGGCACGGGGTTTTGCCTGGTTCACCCTGATGTTGCGTCCCTTCAGCTCACTGTTGTCCAGCGATTTGATGGCTTCTTCCGCCTCGGAATCATTCCCCATCTCTACAAATCCGAAGCCTTTTGACCGGCCTGAGTACTTGTCCATGATGATCTTGGCGCTGGTTACATCGCCGAACGCGGCAAAAGCGGCGCGAAGCTCTTCATCGGTTACGTTGTACGGCAGGTTTCCCACATAAATGTTCATCTATCCACTCTCACGACATTGTGCGTTTTTTTTTATCATGCCAAAAAGTAAACCAAACGCACAAGGTACTTTCAAGCGACCGGCCCATGCCGGAAATACTCTTGACCCAGGAAGATCGGTCCTGCGCCGCTATTTTTTATTATTCTCTTTGTTTTTAGTGGCTCTTAACCAAACTCAGCTATTTTTACAGGTGTGTGAGCCAAGCATGCGTTGAGCAATCTCAAAGGCATCTCCGGTTCCCAGAACCTACGGTTAAAACGATAACAAAATTCAT
>DSAE01000203.1 GCA_011372855.1 Desulfobacteraceae bacterium | reverse complement strand
TCCTGACATGGGCATCAGGGAAGCCTTTTTTCTCATGAAGGAGCATTCCATCAGGCACCTCCCCATAGTGGACGAAAACCGGCGCCTGATCGGCATCATCAGCGACCGTGAACTGCGCCGGCCCAACTGGGTGGATGAAGCGCACGATATCTCCCATGTCTACTACCTGGACAACTCAATGCACGTCAGCGACGTGATGATCAGAAAGGTGCATGTCCTTCACACCTATGACACGCTGCGCAAAGGGGTCGCACTATTGCTGAAAAAAGGCATCGGAGCCGCCCCGGTGCTCGACAAAACCGGCGACCTGGTGGGGATGATTTCCGCCATCGACCTGCTGCGGGCGCTGTCCGACATGATCTCAGAACAGAAAAGCAAAAAAGGAAAAGCGGCGGGGTAACGTCGGCAAACAGGCCGCCTTCCATCCTTCCGCGGGATGAATCAGCTCCGGGCCCGGCCGGCGGCCCCGATTCCCTGCGGCATGCCTCCAGGAGTGAACGGTTATATTTTTGACATGGAGTAAAATGATGTTATGGTATCAAGCCAAGGATCATCTCCTTTGTTTTCGCTGACATGGCATCCGAACGGGACGGCGGAGGATCGACGCAATGATGAACATCATAGTTGAGGAACTGCGGCAGACCCCCGTTGAACACTTAAGGGTGGAGATGGTGGAACGCAAGGGAACCGGCCATCCCGACACCATCTGCGATGCGATAATGGAAGAGGTCTCAGTGGCCCTGTGCCGGGCCTACCTGGACGCCTTCGGCCGTATCCTGCATCACAATGCCGACAAGGCCATGCTGGTCGCCGGCCGCACCCGGCCCCGTCCGGGGGGCGGGACCGTGGTCGAACCCATGCGGTTCATCTTCGGCGACCGCGCCACCACCGAATACCGCGGCAAACGCATTGATGTGGCCGCCATCGCCGAGTCCGCCGCCCGAAAATGGGTACGTGAAAACCTCCGCCACGTGGATCCGGACCGGCACCTGATATTCCAGAACGAAATCAAAAGCGGGTCGGCCGAACTGGCCGGCATATTTGAACGGCAGATCATCTGCGCCAACGACACCTCCGCCGCGGTCGGCTACGCGCCCTATACCGACACGGAGCGTCTCGTCATCGCCACGGAACGGCTCCTGAATTCCCCCGAATTCAAACACCGGTTCCCCGAGGTGGGAGAAGATGTCAAAGTGATGGGGTACCGCTGCGACCGGCTCTTGTCCATGACCATCGCCATGGCATTTGTCGACCGCCATGTTCCCGACCTCTCTGCCTATTTCACCCGCAAGGAGGAAATCCGGCAGGCCGTGCTCGAGTACCTTGCCGGCCGGCAGCATTCACTTTCCGACATCAACGTTGAGATCAATACCCTGGATGACCGGCAGCGGGGGGAGGAAGGCGTGTATCTCACCGTGCTCGGCACTTCCGCCGAAAGCGGGGACTGCGGCCAGGTCGGCAGGGGAAACAAGGTCAACGGGGTCATTGCCCTGAACCGGCCCATGAGCATGGAGGCCGCGGCGGGCAAAAACCCGGTGAGCCATGTGGGAAAGATATATTCCCTGCTTGCCGTGCGGATTGCCGACGACATTTACCGGCAGGTGCCGGGAATCGCCGAGGTCAACATCCGCCTCGGCAGCCGGATCGGCCAGCCCGTCGACCAGCCCGCCGTGGTTTCGGCCCAGCTCACGCTGCAGGACTCCATGTCGCTGGCGGAAGTGGAACCCGCGGTTGAACAGATCATCAGGACCGGACTGCAGGCAACCGCTGATTTTTCCGCCCGGCTGGCCAGGGGGGATTTCCCTGTCTGGTAGTTGCGCCACCTACTGCTCCACGGGGAGGAACCGCCCCATTTACTTTTTTGCTTGCGCGTTCACCGGGAGTAGAGTAAACGGCCGGTTCGACATCGGTGGAGGCACGGAAAGGAGAAATTGTCCGCCAAACCGTCCGGAGAGGGGGACCGGCGGAATGCTCCCGTCATGCATTCCCGTTTTGAGCAGCCCAGATGGAGGAGGAACCATGAAAAAGAGAGAGTGTATGCTCGGGGCAAAAATCAGGCCCGGGGCAATCAACAGCCGGACAACCATCCGGGAGCTGGTGGATGACGCCTTCTGCTCGTTCAATTCGGCCCGGCTGCGGGAGGCCTGCCGGCTGCTCACCCAAAAAATGCTGGAACCTGACGTGACCGTCGGCCTCAGCATGACGGGCGCCCTCACCCCCGCCGGACTGGGCATGTCCGCCGTCATTCCGTTGATCGAAAATGGATTTGTCGACTGGATCATCAGCACCGGTGCCAATCTGTACCACGACATCCACTACGCCATCGGCTTTGACCTGCACACCGGCTCCCCCTTCATGGATGACCGCAAGCTCCGGGAGGAAAAAATCATCAGGATCTATGACATCCTGTTCGATTACGATGTCCTGCTTTCCACCGATGACTTTGTCTACCAGGTGATCAAGGCTGAAGAATTTCAGGCTCCGATGTCCACCGCCGAATTTCATTACCGCCTGGGCAAGTATGTCCGGGAGCGGGAGAAGCTTCTGGGACTGAGCCGCGTCAGCCTTCTCTCAGCGGCCTATAGCGCCGGAGTGCCGATCTACACATCGTCCCCCGGCGACAGCTCAATCGGCATGAACGTGGCCCGGGCGGCGCTGTCCGGCAGCGGACCGAGGCTGGATGTGGTGCTGGATGTCAATGAAACGGCCGCAATTGTCCTCGATGCCAAGAAAAACGGAAAAAGCGCGGTCTGGATCCTCGGCGGCGGATCGCCCAAGAATTTCCTCCTGCAGACCGAACCGTACATTCAGGAGATCCTCGGCATCGAGGAGGAAGGGCATGACTATTTTCTCCAGATAACCGATGCCCGTCCGGATACAGGCGGATTGTCCGGCGCCACCCCGTCCGAGGCGGTGAGCTGGGGAAAAATCGACCCCCAGCGTCTGCCCGACGCGGTTGTCTGCTATGCCGATGTCACCATAGCCCTGCCGATCATAACGGCCTACGCCTTTGCGTCGCATCCGCCAAGGGAGCAGAGACGGCTCTACGAACGACGGGAGGAGCTTGTCCGGCAGCTTGCCGAACATAACCCTTCCTAACCCTTTGACTATGACCGCAACCGTTCGTATAATTACCCTGATCACTCGGAAGTCCGGCTGGCCGGATCGGCTCCGCCCGCGATCGTCTTCGGACCGGCCGGTCCTGTCCATGAAATGAATCCGGCCGGCTGCGTCCGGGAAAGCGATCCAGTGCTTTCCGGTCGGACGATATACTGTTGAATATCTGTTGTATGCTGCATAAACCTATTTCCAAGAAGAGGTGTGCTGATGGCAATCAAAAAACGATATCTGAAGTCCAAACCTGTCTGCAAGGTTACCTTCTCCCTGCCGAAAGAAGCCGCCGGCTCGGCCAGGACAGTCTGCATAGTCGGCGATTTCAACAATTGGAAAAAAAAGACCAACCCGTTGCGGAAATTGAAAAACGGCTCCTTTAAAATCGATCTGGATCTTCCCAGCGGCAGGGAATACCAGTTCCGCTACCTGATCGACAATACCCGCTGGGAAAATGACTGGGCCGCCGATAAATATGTATGCGGCCCCTACGGCGATAATTCCGTGGTTGATGTCTCCGGAGGGGTCGCGGCCGAATTGTAGGCTCTTCCGGCTCCACCGGGCGTTCGGGGTCGCCTGGGGCGGGAACGGCGGCCCCGGATCGCCCCGCCACCTTGACAACCACACCGTGGCACCATATTGTTTAACAGCAGACAGGACTACCCAATATTCGCACGGCCGATGCTGTTGAAGAGCCGGAAAATTACCGCTGCCGGAAAAAGAACCGGGCTGCCGGACAGAGACGGCGGCCCGGTTCTCTGTTTCAGCCGGGAGCACGACCGCTCCCGGAATGATCGACCGGCACGGAACGGCGCGAAACCGGACATCCATACGCCCCGGGTGCGGAAGGGAATGTTCCATGAAAAATGAGAAGCTCAATTGCTGGGAGGTAAAACAGTGCGGCCGCGGCCCCGGCTCGGAAGGAGACGGCCACGCCCTCTGCCCGGCGGCTGCGGAAACGAGGCTCGACTCCGTTCATGGCGGCAGGAATTCGGGGAGGGCCTGCTGGGTCGTGGCCGGCACCTATTGCGGCGGCAAGGTGCAGGGAACGCATGCGGCGAAATACGACGTATGCAAAAAATGCGATTTTTTCCAGCAGGTGGCGAAGGAGGAAGGAAAGGAATTCCAGCGCCCCCTCTTTCTTCTGTCAAAGCTGAAAAGCCCCTCGGCCCGGATCGACGTGGCCACCCGCAGATTCGGGGTGTTGATCGGCGGCTCCGGATTGATCGGCGGCGCCCTGACCCATTATTTCAAGACCGGGACCGCGGATGAAATTGAAATACTGTCCCCCAACAGCAAAAAGCTCAGTATCCGGGTGCCGGATGATCTGCAGCACTATTTTCAGAAGTACCGGCCCGATTTCATCATCAACGCCGCCATTGCCTCTCTCGACAGCGACGCCCAGCTGGCCTATGAAACCAACTATCTGGGATGCGTCAACCTGGCAAAAGTGGCCATGGCCCTGAAAATTCCCTTTATTCATTTCAGCTCCGCCGCCACCCTGCCCGAAGGCGAAAATCTCAGCGAAGACCGGCTGCTGCCGCTCACGGCAGACCTCTCCAATTATGCCAAATCAAAACTGATGGCCGAGAGGACCCTCCATCATCTGCACGAAACCAGGGGGCTTGATTTCACCATCGTCAAGCTGGCGGTGGTGTACGGCAAACACGATCACAAGATACAGGGATTCCACCGGCTGCTGTTCTCCATCGCCAAACAGGCGATGCCGGTCATGCTCACCTGCCGGGATGCCATGCACTCCTATACCAGCTGCAGGAAAATTCCTCCTTTTGTTCATTATCTCCTTGAAAACAGGGAGGAGTTTTCCGGGCAGGCTTATCATTTCGTCGACCACAACCCGGTCAGGCTCAGCCAGCTCATCCTGACGATCAAGTCCTACCTGGACGTCGGCATCCCCAAGGAATTGTACGTCTCCTATCCCCTGGCCAAATTCGGGTCCGCTGCCTGAAATACGTCCTCAACGGGTTGAACAGAATAGGCATCGAGGCCAGGATGCCCGCCGAGATGATGTTCATGGAAAGTTTCTACAGGACCCAGACGTTATCGGTGGAAAAGCTGAAAAAGACGAGCTATGGCGTTCCCGATCCCGAAGAAACCGTATTTACGGAATTGCCCGCCCTCATTGAATATTATATTACCAGGTGGGAGCACCTCAACCTTGTTTCCTCGTACAACTCCTGCTTCTTTGATCCGCTCCGGCAGGCCGACAGGTTCTGCGATGATCCGCAGCACCTGATCGATGCCATTCACGGCGGCCGAATACAACCCCTCGCCGATTTTGAACAGCTCCGCCAGGCGGATCGGAAGGAGAGGGACTGACGCGGCGCACC
>DSAE01000289.1 GCA_011372855.1 Desulfobacteraceae bacterium | reverse complement strand
TTAATTCATCACGTTCCTCTTGGCTCAGTGAAAATCGATACTTGATCTTAGGCATGGTCTCCTCCGTTTTTTCTGACCATACCTGATTTTTTCTAACATTTCAAGCGTGACATGACACTAGTTGTCCTGATAGTGACGCCGATTGCCTGGATCATTTCCACCTACAACAAGTTCATCAAGTACAAAAACATGATCGAGGAAAGCTGGAGCGGCATCGACGTTGCCCTGAAGCGCCGGTTCAACCTGATACCCAATCTGATCGCCGCCACCAGGGGCTACAGCAAGCATGAAAGCGATGTCCTGGCCCGAACCGCTGAAACCCGGTCGGCGGCCGCCGGCATATCCTCGCGGGCCGAGGAAGAAAGCAGGATCAGCAGGTCTCTGAGCGGAATCATCGCCCTGGCGGAAGCCTATCCCGACCTGAAGGCAAGCAGCAATTTCCTTGCCTTGCACAACAGTCTGGATGAAATCGAGGAGGAAATCCAGCAGGCCCGCAACCGCTACAACATCGCAGTCCGCAAATTCAATACTCTGGTCGAATCCTTTCCCAGCAGCCTCATCGCCAGGAAATTCGGATTTGACAGGCAGAAGTTTTTTTCCCTGGAGCTGGCGACCCAGCGTGAAATGCCCGAGGTAAACTTCACCGCGACATCGTCCTGACACCCGGCATCGGCCGTAGCCGCGGCCGGTGCGTTTTGGCCAAGATCAATCACCGGCAATGGAGGAGAAAAACATGTTCAAGGAATTCAAGGAATTTGCCATGCGGGGCAATGTCGTCGACATGGCGGTCGGCATCATTATCGGCGGCGCTTTCGGCACCATTGTCCAGAGTCTGGTAGCGGATGTATTGATGCCGCCCATCGGCATGCTGCTCGGCGGGGTCGATTTTGCCAATTTTTTCCTGACCCTCAAGGAGGGAACAGCCGCCGGGCCGTATGCCACCCTTGCCGCCGCCCAGGAAGCCGGGGCGGTTGTCATCAGCTACGGGGTCTTCATCAACGCGGTTATCAGCTTTCTCATTGTCGCCTTTGCCGTCTTTCTGCTCATCAGGGGCATCAACCGGATGCAGCGGGAACAGGAAGCACCCCCTTCCGAACCGACCACCAAGGATTGTCCGTCCTGCTTCTCGGCCATTCCCATTCAGGCCATCCGTTGCCCTCACTGTACATCGGAACTTGGCAGAACCTGACACCAGGCACGCCGCCGCCTCAGCCGTCTGCCGACCAGACGGCTCAGAAGACCTCCCGGGCCCGAGCTCCCGTTCCCGGACGGGAAAAATTACGGTTCAGGGCTGGGTATTTTCCCGCCGCCGGAAAATTCCGGCCACCGCCGACGCGTAAAAACAGAACACCATTCCCAGCACGCTTGCCCCCGTGGTCACCCAGAACAGGAAAAGGTGCAGGACAAGATGTCTGTACAGCAGCAGGTCAAGGACAAAGAGGATCAGGCCGAGGTGGATGAGCGATGATCCCACCCGCACCCAGTAGCCGCTCTTTTCAAAATGCAGCCGCCGGCTGCCGGCAACGGCCATGGCAAGGACCACCAGCTGCAGGATCAATGATGCGGCCAGGACCGCCGTCAGGGCGGCGGTAATGTCCAGCCGCCAGGACAGCACCCCGGCAGAAACGGTCAGAGCGGCCGCAAACCGGTACAGCCAGGAGGCCGGCAGCAGCCGTTTGGGGACACAGATCCCCAGCAGAAGGATGAGCCCGATGATGAACGGGGCGATCACGCCGTTCATCGTGTTCAGGTAGGCGGCCTTTTCCGCCGGCGGCAGCTGCTCCACCAGGGCCAGTTTATAGTAGAACATGCCGTAGACGCAGATCACCGAAACGGCGAACAAAACACCGGCCGTCGCCAGAATGAGCCAGTAATCGAGCGCTCCTGCCCGTCCGGCAGCTTTCTTCCCGTTCTGCATGTCCTGCAGCATACAGGTCACCTCTTACACAAAGGTATGCTCCCCCGGAAAAAAGAAGGAGGAGATAAAGGTAAAGATCATGGCCAGGAAACAGAGAATCCCGAGGAAGGAGGAAAAATACCACATGAACGGTTTATGGGCGTACAGCCGGGTATGGAGATACGTGCTGTAAATGGCCCACATCATGATCGAACTGCAGATCTTCGGATCCCACCACCAGTTTGGCCTCCAGGCTTTGAGCGCCCACGGGTAGCCGAGCAGCATCCCCAGGGTCAGCAGGAAAAAACCGAGCCGGGCATGATCATAGCCCATTTTCTCCACCTCCTGCTCCCGCCTGACCAGCATAAAGACCGAGGTCACGAACGTCACCGTTATACAGGCATAGGAGAGAAACAGCAGGGGCGGATGAAACCACATGTACTCGGCGTTGTAATAGAAGATCATCTTCGGATACAGCTGCATGAACAGTCCGAACCGCTGGGCCGGGGAGAGGTTGCCGGTAAACCAGGGCTCAACGGCGCCGAAAAAATTGGGCAGCGGGTCGGCAAAAGGGTTGGCGGCCCCGAACAGAATTCCCACCTGCACGGCCAGCAGGATGTGCAGCGCCGCCCGCAGCCTCGGATGCTGCATGCGGAAATGGGCAGGCAGCGCCAGCAATGCATAGCACATGAACCAGAAATAATATTTTTCGTTTTCCAGCCAGAGGGGAAGGACATAACGGGGCGGGGCCGCGGCATCATACAGCGGCAGGCCGAAATCCGCGCCCTGGTTCATCATCTGCAAATGACTGTTGAGAAATTGCGCCAGGTTGGCGGGCAGGGCAAGGGGCAGCCGGACATAAATCTGATGGTGGAACCAGCCGATCCAGGCAAAACCGGCCAGGAAAACCACCGCCAGCAGCACCAGGAGATAGCCGGTGGGCCGCTGCAGGGCCCGAATCGGCCGGAACAGGTTGACGATTCCCGACAGGCCGACCAGAACGGCGAAAAACGCGAGTATCCAGATAATCCCGTTGCCGATGTCCCCGAAACGGGTCAGGGGAACAAGGTGCTCCATCATAAGCCTTGAAAAAATAATATTGCCGCCGTTCGGTGAACATACAATCGATCCGCCGGTTTTTCAAAACAAAGTTCCCGTCCGGGAGGAATACCCGAGTCCGGCCGTCCGGGAAGCATCCCTGGGTCAAACCTTTCTGCTTGAGAGTTTACCGCATCAAAGCTATACTTCCAGCCGCCACTCTGCAAGGCGGCCGATGCAGGACAGCCAGCTCAGCCCAGATCGCAATGACAAAGGCAGTTCGCGGGCTCCCGGCCGTGCGGACACTTCCGCGTCCAATTTTCGGGCCGGGCGACGGACAGAACAAGGGGCGGATCATGACGACAGAGAAATCCTCCGGCTGTCTGCTGGCCGGCGATATCGGCGGGACAAAAACCTCGCTGGCTCTCTTCGGGCCGGACAAAGGCAACCTGCTGCCGCTGGCTGAAAAGACCGTCAACAACGACACCGCCTCCGGGCTTGAGGAAATAATCGCCTCCTTCCTCGGGGAACAAACCGTCCGCCCCGGGTCGGCCTGCTTCGGTGTTGCCGGACCGGTCATCAACAACCGGGCGCACATGACCAACCTCCCATGGACCGTTGACGCCCGGGGTCTGCGGCAACGGTTCGGGATGCGCTCGGTGATTTTGATCAACGACCTCGTCGCCACCGCCATGGGCGCGGTTTCGCTCCCGGCGGGACAGTTGCACACCCTCAACCGCGGCCGGCCCGACCACGGGGGAGCCGTCGCCGTCATCGCCCCGGGCACCGGATTAGGACAGGCGTTTCTGGTTCGCTACCGGGGCCGTTTCCTCCCCTTTCCCTCCGAAGGGGGACACTGCGCCTTTGCTCCGGCGAGCGAGCAACAGGCGCGGCTGCTGGCCTTCATGTCCCGCCGGCTGGACCATGTCAGCGCTGAACAGGTCTGTTCCGGCATCGGCATACCCAGCCTCTACGATTTTCTCCGGGCGGATCGGCCCGGCCGCGTAGCGACCAGGGGTACCGCAGGAAACGGCGACCGGACCAGGGCCATTGTCGAAGCAGCCCTGGCGGCCGGAAAAGAGGGCGACGATCCGCTGGCGGCCGAGGCCCTTGCCCTGTTTGTCGCCATTCTGGCCACGGAATCGGCAAATCTTGTCCTGAAAATCCTGGCCACCGGGGGACTGTACATCGGCGGCGGACTCCCGCCGCGCATCCTGCCGTACCTGACAGCCAAGGCCTTCCTGGGGGATTTCTGCCGCGGCCGCCATCGGCAGATGCTGGCCAGGGTGCCGGTGCACGTCATCCTTGAACCCAGGACCGCCCTCATCGGCGCGGCCGCATATGCCTGTGCGTTCGACAGCGGCGCCCGGGACCGTCCATGAAGCCCCGATCCGTCAACAAGCTGCTCATCGCGGCATTGATCATCGCCCTCATGATCCTGTTCGCGGTTTTCGATCTGCACCAGTACATGACCCTGGCCTCCCTGAAGCAGCGCCAGGCTCAATTTGTCGAACTCTACGCCCAATACCATCTCGGGGTGATTGCCGCCTACATGCTGCTCTACATCCTGGTCGCCGCACTTTCCCTGCCGGGAGCGGCGGTGATGAGCCTGGCCGGCGGCGCTCTCTTCGGCCTGGTGGTCGGCACCCTCGTCGTCTCGTTCGCCTCGACCATCGGCGCCACCCTGGCATGCATCGCCGCCCGCTACCTCCTGCGGGACTGGTCCAGGAAACTTCTCGGCCTTTACAGCGCCCGGCGGGCGTCCACCAGCGAGGAACAACATGGCTAAGCATGACATGGATATCGGCATCATCGGCGGCGGCTCGGCCGGATTGACCGTCACGGCCGGCGCCGCCCGGCTGGGAGCACGAACACTGCTGATCGAAAAAGAACCGAACCTGGGCGGCGACTGCCTCCATTACGGCTGTGTCCCCTCAAAAACCCTTATCCGCTCCGCCCACCTGTACCATCAGTTGAGCAGGACAAGGCGGTTCGGCCTGCCGGAGGTGCATCCCGGCCCGGTTGATTTCCGCCGCGTGGCCGACCGGATTCGGGGCGTGATCGCCGAAATCCAGCAGCACGACTCCGTTGAACGCTTCTGTTCCCTCGGCGCGGAGGTTGCCTTGGGCGAACCCGAATTCATCGACGAACATACGGTGCGGCTCAACGGCCGGAGCCTGTCGGCCCGGCACTGGGTTATCGCCACCGGCTCTTCCCCCGCTCCCCCGGCGATTTCCGCTCTCCGGAAAATCGACTACCTCACCAACAGGAAACTCTTTTCCCTCGAGCAGCTGCCCCGCTCCATGATAATCCTCGGCGCCGGGCCCGTCGCCATGGAAATGGCCCAGTCATTCCAGCGCCTGGGAACAACGGTCCGGGTGATCCAGCGGTCGGACCAGGTTCTGAGCAGGGAGGACAAAAGGTGCTTCCGGGTTTTCAGTGGGTAACCGGGTAGAGGTCGAGTCCACCGAGATGAAAAAGAATCACCGTCCTAAATCGCTCCTTGTTACGAAAGCCGCAGGCCGATTTCCAGAGGGTTC
>DSAE01000192.1 GCA_011372855.1 Desulfobacteraceae bacterium | reverse complement strand
TTTTTATTGTATTCATGAGTTTCGACGTGGACAATTTATATAATCGCCCCGTGCGGTTGAATCCCCGGGTTACAGGAGGTTGTTGACATGGCAATATTGTATTCCAAAACCGCTCTCGGTCCTCTGGCGCTGCAGAATCATCTGGTCATGGCGCCGATGACGCGCAATCGGGCCGCCGGCAATATTCCCAACTCGCTGATGATGGAATATTACGCCCAGCGCGGCGAGGCGGGACTGATTGTTACCGAGGGGACGTCGCCTTCGCCGAACGGGCTGGGGTACCCGCGCATTCCGGGCATATTTTCCCCGGACCAGGTGGAGGGGTGGAGGCCCATTACCGGGGCGGTGCACGACAAGGGCGCGAAAATTTTCGTCCAGTTGATGCACTGCGGCCGGATTGCCCATCCTTTGAACCTGCCGGAAGGCGCGCGGGTCCTTGCGCCTTCCGCCGTGGCGGCCGTCGGCGAGATGTACACGGACGCCGAGGGCCCGCAGCCTCATCCCGTGCCGGAGGCGATGAGCAAAGGCGATATCGACAACGCCATTGCCGAGTTTGCCCGGGCCGCTGACAATGCCGTGCAAGCGGGATTTGACGGAGTCGAAGTGCACGGCGCCAATGGCTATCTGCTCGAACAGTTTATCCGTCCGAATACCAACCGGCGCGATGACGCGTATGGCGGTTCAGTGGAAAACCGAGCGCGTTTCGTGCTGGAAGCGGCCGAGGCGGTGATTGGAGCCATCGGCAGGGACAGGGTGGGAATCCGGCTCTCGCCATTCGGCGTGTTCAACGATATGCCGCTGTACGACGGGATGGAGGAGGATTATACATACCTTGCGCGGCGGCTCGATTCCCTGGGGCTGGTGTATATTCATCTCGTGGATCACTCGTCCATGGGAGCGCCGCCGGTGCCCGATGCCATGAAGGCGACATTCCGCAGGGTATTCAAGCGGGCATTGATTCTCTCCGGAGGCTATGATGCAAAACGCGCGGAAAGCGACCTGGCAGCGGGAAAATGCGATCTCATCGCCGTGGGCCGGCCTTTTCTTGCCAATCCCGACCTGGTGACCCGGTGGAAAACCGGCGCTGCCGTGAACGAGCCGGATCCGGCTACCTTCTATACCCCGGGACCCAAGGGGTATACCGATTATCCCGCATTGCCCCGGGAGAATTGAAGCGGTAACAACACCCCTTCTCCTGGGGAGGTAAGCGAACAAAGTGAGACTCCGGGTAGGTGCCCCGCAGGGGCGGATGGGGGAGGCGGCCGGCGCGATAATTTTCTTCATCAATTGAATCGCAGGGCGAAAAACCCTATACTTTGACCAAATCAAACCTCAACCTCAACCCTGGACCTTTTGCCATGTCGAATGATGCAACTCAGTTGACCCCACGGGTCGAATTGCTGCAGCTCATCCGGGAGCGCGCTTTCCGCCGGGACGGTCAGTTCAGGACCCCCACACGGGTGGTTTCCTCCTATTTTGATTTTTACCAGATTTCCATGAAGCACCGGGGCATCGAGCTGGCCGGGGAACTCCTGTACGAGGAAATCAAGGACCTGGACATCTGCGCCCTGGGCAATGCCGGCGGCGGCATCGTGCCGGTGCAGTGCCGGGCGGCCTTTCTCAAGGGGATCGGCGTTTTTTTTGTTCGCGAATCCATGAAACGGGAAGGGAATGTGCGTGATCCCCGCTTTCTGCAGTCCCGCATCCAGGAAGGGGATCATGTCGCCCTGGCGACGGACGTGGTGGCCTCGGGCAGCCAGGTGCTCAGGGCCCTGGAGGAGGTCATGCAGTTCGGGGCCCATACGGCGAAAGTCATCATCATGATCGACAGCGAATATGGAGACGGGGTTGCCCGGATACGGGAGTTTATCGGGACCAATATGCTGGATGCGCCCGTGCACACCCTCTTCACCCGGTCGGAAATCATGGCTGATTTCGAGGCCGGCTATTTTTGAATGGAGACTGGTCCGGTCGAGCCGGCCGCCCGAGGTGGAACCTGTGGCCTGGGCCTTGCGCAACAAGGAGGAGGGGTGGAGGAAGGATGAGGCTGCCTGGATGTTGTGCCCGGAAGGAAGCCGGTGCCGCCGTGCCGGGCAGGACGGCTTTTCCGAGGAAGTATGACGGAGAGTACAACGATGATGCAGCAAGTATCAATTCCGTCACTTTTGATGTCGCGGCAGATGGCACAATATTCATGGTGTATGATTTTCCTTGAATTTTTGAGGGCTCTGCCCGCATAATGATTCTTGAATGAGCATGATAACCAATTTTGTCGATTCCGGCTGCTGCAGCGCGGATACGGATGCCTGCCCTGCGACGGGTGCAGGCGCGCATCAATGAAAATGAAAAGGAGAACTCCATGGCTTTGAAGCGCAACAGATCGATCACCCGGCGAGAATTCATCAAAACGGCGACAACGGCTGCCGCGGCCGGAGTGGTGCTGGCAAATGCGCCGGGATTGACCCGCTGCGTCCACGCGTCCACCAGGGTCAGGATAGGTGTTGTCGCTCCTTCTCATTGCTCCCTGTCCATGGTCCATGCTTCCGTTGATGGAATGTTCAGGAAAAACGGGGTCAATGCCGAAATCGTTTACCTGCCGGATATGCCCGATATCGCCAAAGGTATTCTGTCGGGCGATTTGCAGGCCGGCCAACTGATCACCCCGGTATTTTTTGCCATCAATGCCGGAATCGGTCCTTTCGAGGGCAATGCGACCCGGATAATCTGTGCTCAGACGGCCGGCACCAACGGGGGGGGTGCTGATCAAGGCGAAAGGATCCGACATCAAATTGCCGCAGGACCTGAAAGGCAAAAATGTCGGGGTCCACAGTCCGCTCATGGTGAACAGTTTTCTGTTCAATACCCTGCTTGTCCGATATAACCTCGATCCCGCCAAAGACCTCAACATCAGAATCATCAATATGAATGAGCTTATTCCTGCCCTTGAGAGAGGTGAGATCGATGCCTTTATCAATCCGGAACCCCTGGCGACCTTGTCGGAAATGAAAGGGGCCGGCGAGGTAATGCTGTTGTCAAAGAACCTCTGGTTCAAGCATCCCTGCTGCCTGGTGGCCATGAAAAAGGATTTTTTTGAGAGCGAAACGAATCTGGCGAAGGCGATTTACGCCTCCACCATGGAGAGCGGCCTGGCCCTCAACAATGCGCAGACCCGGTCACAGGCGATAGAGAAGGTGCACGCGGAATCGGAGGCCTATAAAAAAGTGCCGCTGGAGGGATTGAAAAGGGCCTTTATTCAGGGGAGGTCGGATTTTGACCCGTTCGTGTATGCAAGTTCCGGCAAAGCGGTGTTGATCATGATGCGCAATTTCAACATGCTCCCCGCTTCGGTGGACATTGACGCCATGGTTGCCGATGCCTGCCTGTCCGATTTGTCCCGGGAAATTCTGACCGCAGTGGGCGGCGATCCGCCGGCGGAAAATTCGCGGACCGAGAAGATCGTCAGTGAGATTGTCGCGTCGTAAGCGGTATATGATGATGTAGCCGTCAGGCAACTCCGATTGCCGTATTTGTTCGCCCCTCCCCGTCTCCGCATCGCGGAAACGGGCGGGGCGTTTTTTTTGCGCCCCGGTCGAAGAAGGGGGGAGGAGAACGGCGGCGCAGGGGAAGGACTCCTTGACAAAAGAAGTATTATTTTGCACAGATAAAGTTGGCCGGAACCGGCTGCTTTGCTCGGTAAATACAAGAGGAAAACAGGGAGGCAGGGGATGAAGGAGCGACGCAGATTCCCGCGCTGCGCAAGGGAGTTGTATCTGATCCTGTATGTCGACGGCGATACGGTGTTCAAGGCCATGACCCTGGACATCAGCTGCGGCGGATTACGCTTGCGAAGCCCCCGAGGACTTCAGCCCGGTACGATTATTGCTTTTAAACCGCAGGAGGAGGTTTCCTCGCAGGGCATCTCCGGAACCGGAGAAGTAATGTGGTGCAACCATTCGGCACAATCGGATTCTTTCGAGTTCGGCGTTGCTTTTCCCGTGCCCATGGAATTCCGGGCGTAAAAAGGAAGAAGCACGGGGGAAAGGGAATTAAGGTTCGCGGCCTCTCGGAAAAGGACCCCCTGGAGTTCCGGCTGGCCATGCTTGGGGACCATCCCAGGGCAAAACGGGTGCTGGAGGTGCCGCCGGCTCGGCGACGAGGATGGGGCGGCTGAAGCAGCTCCTGCCCCTCGGTGACCGGACGGTCCTCCGCCATAGCGTCGACACCCTCCGCGCCGCGGGCGTCTCCGAAATCGTGGTGGTCTGCGGCCCGGACCCGGACAGGTATGAAGCAGCCCTTGCCTCCAGCGGCGCGCGCCTGGTGGTGAACAAGGCGGCGGCAAGCGAGATGGCCGACTCGGTCCGCCTGGGTCTCGGCCGAATGGACCGGTCCGCGTATTCCGGGATCCTCCTCTGCCTTGGCGACCACCCCCTGGTCCGGCCGGAAACCTGCGCGGCCCTGCTCCGCCTGCACCGCCGGTCGGCGGCCAAAATCATCATTCCTTCCTTCCGGGGGCGGCGCGGCCACCCGGTCCTCTTTCCAACAGCGGTTATCGGCGAGATATTCAGCTCAGCGACCCTGCGCGACATCGTCCGGCGCGATCCGGAACGGGTACAGGTTGCCGAGGTGGAGGATGAAGGCGTGATTCTCGACCTGGACACCGGGGAGGATTACCAACGGGCGGTCGAACTGTACCGGGCGCGGGCAGGGGAGGCAAGATAGCGAACCGCCGCTTGTCCTGCCCGCCCGGTGTTTCGGATTCGGCTACAGGGCGAACCGTACGGCCGCCCCGAGAAAGATGGTATCGGTGTCGATATCCTTTTCCTTATTGTCCAGGTCCGCTGTATCATTAAAGCGGTAGTTTGCCGAGATATCGACAAAGATGCTGGGCAGCAGCTCGAGGTTCAGTCCGACCCTGAGGGCATAAAAGGGTTCATCGGCAAAATCACCGTCGTAGTTGACGATACCTATCCCGGCTCCACCGTAGAGGGTGCTGCCAAACAGCACATAGGCCTGGGGAGCGAAGGCGGTCTCGCCGAAACGATCGGGGAGCAGTTCAAAATCCACCTCGAGGCCGAGAATATTCCACCAGTGCTGGTAGCTGATCAGATAGGAGAAGCCATCTTCATCAATGTCATCGTGGTCAATATCATCCACGGTCGTCCAGTAATTCACGCCGCCGCCGATCCGGTGCTCGCCGGCCTGCAGCTCAGCGGAGAACGGTAAAAGCCCCAGCCCCAGAACCAATATCGCCATCAACAGCCTGTTCATTATTCCTCCTCTCTTGTTTTTCCCGGTCGAATCCTTTTTCCGCTTCTTATCCCAGGACTCATCGACATTTCAAGCTTATTCCGATTTTTCGTTGAATTCCAAGGAGGTTCACGCCGGCTGCAGACCAGAAACCAGAAGCCAGAGGTAGGATGAGAAGGCTGGTCTTCCTCGCGAGCTGTGATAGAATCACGCTCAAAAGATTAACGCAGTCCAAGAGGCTGCAAAGAGAGGAGGACCAGCCATGCATAGAATAAC
>DSAE01000200.1 GCA_011372855.1 Desulfobacteraceae bacterium | reverse complement strand
TGAACAAATCCCTCCTCAGGGAAAATCTGCAGATCATTGTCGACCGGGCCAAGAAGGCTTCGTCCATCATCAAGAGCCTGAAGAGTTTTGCCCGCAAGGTTCCCCCCGACACCTATCCGGTCGCAATCAATCAAATCCTCTCAAACATTCTCCGGTTTCTCGATGCCCAGTTGAAGCTTTCCGACATTGAGGTCGAACTGATTCTTGACCCTGATATTCCGTCTACCCTTGGGCATGAAGTCCGGCTGGAACAGGTTTTCCTGAATATCATCCAGAACGGCATCCAATCCATGGGCGATGTCGAAAAACCGCACCTGATCATTCAAACGTACCTGGCAAAAAATATCGATCCGGAAAGTTTTCTGGAAAAGGACTATGTTGTGACGGCGATCCGGGACAACGGCTCGGGGATCGATCCCGAGATGATGGGCAGGATTTTCGACCCCTTTTTCACCACCCGCGAGGTGGGCATGGGCATGGGCATGGGTTTGTCCATTGTCGACCGTATCGTCCGGAGCTTTTCCGGGTTCATCAAAGTGGAAAGTGCGCCCGGAGAAGGATCCTGCTTTTTTGTCTATCTCCCGGCTTTTTTTGAACAGAGAGGTGCTGATGCACAGTCACAACCCTGACGAAAACGGGAAAATAATGGTGGTGGATGATGATTCCTATCTGCTGACCGCCATTGAACAGACCCTGACAATGCACGGATACGGCGTCAACGCCTTCGACAATGCGCCCGACGCCCTGGAGTCGGTTTCCTCCTCCACCTATCTGGCCGTCATCGCCGATGTCAAGATGCCGCTGATGGACGGGCTCGAATTTTTGCAGCGGATCAGGGAACGGGACCAGGATCTGCCGGTGATCATGATTACCGGGCATGGCGATGTGGACATGGCCGTGGCCGCCATGAAAAAGGGCGCCTACGATTTTCTGGAAAAGCCCGTGGATGAGGATGTCCTGCTGTCCTCCGTTTCCCGGGCCGTTGAAAAAATGCAGCTTGTCATGGTCAACCGGGACCTGAGCCGGCGGCTGGAGCTTGCCAGAGAAAAGCGCGCCCACTTCCACGGCCTCATCGGCGTCCATCCGCTGATGCAGAATCTCTATGACGCCATCGAGCTGGTGGCGGGAGAGGAATATCCCGTTCTCATCACCGGAGAAACGGGAACGGGCAAGGAACTGGTGGCCCGGGCCATTCATGACCTGTCGAACAGGAAAGGCAGGCCGTTCGTCGCCGTCAACATGGGCGCCATACCCGAAGACATGCTGGAGTCGGAACTGTTCGGCCACGAAAAAGGGGCCTTTACGGGGGCCGGGCAGCTCAAGCTCGGAAAATTTGAATTTGCCGCCGACGGCACCCTCTTCCTTGATGAAATCAGCAGCATGCCCGTCAATCTCCAGGCAAAACTGCTTCGCGTCCTGGAGGATAACGCGATCATCCGGCTGGGAGCCAACAGATCCGTTCCGATGCGGGCGCGGATCATAACCGCGACCAACACCGATCTCGGGCAGGAGCTGGAATCGGGCCGCTTCCGGCAGGACCTCTATTTCCGCCTCAATGTGTTGCCGATAACCGTGCCGCCGCTCCGGGAACGGCGATCCGACATCCCCATGCTGGTCAAATATTTCTGTGAGCAGTACGCCCGGGAGCACGGCCTTGGACCGGAGGTCATCGATGCCGGGATTCTCCAGGACATCTACCGGCAGGATTGGCCGGGCAATGTGCGGGAGCTGAAAAACTACATCAAAAGATTATGCGTTTACCGGGGAAGCGGAGATGCGGCCGCCGGGTACGGGCAGCTCTCCGCCGGGGACCGGCGGCCGGGGTCGGCTTCGCTGCGCCAGGCCATGGATGAAGCGGAACAGAAACATATTGTCGATGTGCTGCGCATGTGCAAGGGTCAGATATCCGCCGCCCACAAGATCCTGAAGATTTCCAGGAAATCCCTGTACGACAAGATCAATAAGCACAACATTGACCTGAACTCCTTCCGCGGGGGCTGAAAACACCTGCTTCTTCCCCCTAATCCCCTTTCCGTTCCGGGACGTCCAGGCCCAGCGGCGTCAATATCTGCGTGGTAAAGCGGGCCTTTATTTCTTCTTCGGACTCCCGGCCCATGTCCGCGGCGATCTGCCTGATGGTTTCCGCCAGCCGACAATTTTTGTCCCAGCAGGTTCTCCGGGCCTGCTCAATCAAGCCCCAGTCACGGTCCCGCAAAAACAGCTCGAATGCCTGCACGATCTCCGGAAACAGCTCTCTGCGCAGACCGGCCAGGAAACCCACATAAAACCCCAGGGAAGCATCCCTTTGCTCCCGGATGATATAGCTGACCATGCCTTGGGGATGGGTGTCGGCCAGAACATCCTTGATGGACCGCGACACGTACTCGATGGCTGAGTCCGGATACGAGGAGATGATCCGTCTGAGGGTATCGCCGTCCAGAATGTCCTGCAGCCGTTCACCGACCTCATGATGGAAGAAAATCGGGATTTCCCCGTCAACGATGATATCGAGACGGCTGCGGAAAGATTGCTGATCGAGCCGCCCCCCGGTGAGGATGCCGTAGCGGTCCAGGGCATGGTGAAGGGAGGTCTTGCACGAGGAACGGATTTCCTGGACATGGTCCCAGAAAAAATAGCGCAGCGGTTCCCGCCGGATGGTAATGACCCCATCCTGGAGCAGGGCAAAAGGGCTGGACAACTCCCTGGCCCGTTCCCTGCTCCGTACACCAGAGCGGGATTATTGAGGAGCCGGTTGACCGATTCATGATCGTACGGATCCGCTTCCCGGCCGTTGATGACCAGGGGCTGATAGGAATCGTCAATAATGGTTTCCCAGTAGTTTTCCTTGGCCTCGATCCAGGCGAGCAGGTCAGGGGTTTCCGGTTCGTTCCAGGGTTCAATGCCGTGCTCCCACTTGTAGAGATTGCGCAGCTTGAGCACCAGGTTGCATATGGAATAGATGCCGTTGTCCCGGGCGTCCGAGATATCGCAATTCCGGCGGACCGTTTCTATAACCGTGCTCTCTGTCATGATCCTTTCGTCAAGGTAGGTATACCATCGCCTCCATTGTTACGGCAGAAGATAAATTTTGCAACTCCTCTCCCCCCAATTTCCTTCACCCGCCACAGGTCTCTTTCGGACCATGAATCATTCCTTTTCATTCAACCGGCCGATATGGTACCTTCGGGCATGCGCAGGCATTTGAACATACTCTGCCTCCTGCTGGTCTTTCTCGCCGGCTGCGAAGATACCGATCTCCGGCTGGTCGCCGGGGCGGGCATCGACGCGGTTACGGCTCTGACCCTCTCCGATGAGACCGTCAGGGAACTGGCCGGCCGCGCCATAGCCCAGGCCGACAGCCAGCATGCCGTCGCCCCGGACCACAATGCGTACGCCCGGCGGTTGCGGCGCCTGGTCGTCGAGCACCGGGAAGCAGGCTTTCAGTTCAACTACAGGGTCTACCTGGACGACACGGCAAACGCTTTTGCCATGGCCGACGGCTCAATCCGCATTTACAGCGGCCTGATGGATATGCTCGACGACGGCGAACTGCGTTTTGTCATTGGACACGAAATGGGCCATATCGTCAAGAACCATGTCCGGCATAAACTTCAATTGGCCTATGCCGCCAGTGCCGCCCGCAAAGGGCTTGCCGCCGCCGGAGGCTCCCTGGGAGATCTGGCCGCCTCGCTGCCCGGCGCTTTCGTCGAAACCCTGATCAATTCCCGGTTCTCCCGACTTGAGGAAAAAAGCGCCGACGACTTCGGCTTGCAGTTTCTCATGCGGGAGGGGGACGATCCCGCCGACGCCGTCTCCGCCCTGCGCAAGCTTGCCGCGCTGGGCACAAATCACACGTTTCTCTCCAGTCATCCCGAGCCGGAGGAGAGGGCCGACAGGCTGGAGCTGCAGATTCAGGGCAGGGACATCACCCTCGAGGAGAAACAGCGCCACCTCGCCGGCAGGGTCCGTTCCCTGCTCAGTGATCTGTTCTCGGCCGTCGCCGCCGTTCTCCACTACCTGCTTACCCTTTTCAAGAAAGCCATGGGCACTGGATAGTTCCTCCCAACCATGATAATATAAAGAATTATCAATTTTCAACATCCCCTGTTATATGGACCCATCGGCAAACGTACACAAGAGAAAATCCCGGCCTGGCCGCGATCTCAACATTATCGGGGACTTCCTCAGGTACTTTGCCATGTTGTTCGTGCCTTTCTTTCTGATCGGCGCGATCTACGGCTTTCTCAACCGATGCTACCTGATGTGCTTCCTGGTCAATCCGGTTATATACGCAGTCGGAATCTGCCTGATCATCATCGTCATCAAATACGACGTCAACGACATCATGGCCCTTTTCGGCCAGGCCAGGGAACCCAAGCTCGCTCTGCACGTCAAGCATGCCGGCACGATTCAGCAGATCGGCCTCCAGATGAGCGGGGGCGACTATGAAGGCGCCCTGGTGACCGTCAGGAAACTGCTCAGGGAGGAGCCCGACTATCCCAACGCTCTCAACCTCAAGGGGCAGATACTGCTGGACGGATTTGCGCAGTACGAGGAAGCCCGCGCCTGCTTCGACAAAGTCATGACTCTGACCAGACCCGAATCCGACGATTACCTCCTTGCCGAAGCCCTGAAAACCTCCACCTACCCGGATGAGTAATCCGGACCGGCGCCTGCTTTTGGGCCGCCCGTCCTTCCTCCCCTCTCTCTCCCCATACCTTCCGGCTTGACAACGGCCCGATCATCGTTTATCGTCGGTAAACGATAAGGAGAACCCGAAAATGAACCCCACAGCTCAAGCTCCCGCAGCAGCGTCTGATACCCCGGACATCAACGAAGCCGCCTCCCTGTGCAGAGCACTGGCCCATCCGGCCCGCATCAGGATCCTCAGACACCTGCTGCGGGTGGACCGATGCGTTTGCGGGGGCATTGTCGAGATCATGCCCCTGGCGCAATCCACCGTGAGCCAGCACCTCAAGATTCTCAAGGAGGCGGGTTTGATCAGGGGAGAAGTGGAGGGACCCAAAACCTGTTATTGCGTGGACAAGACAAAATTGACGGTACTGAAGCAATTCATCGTACTGATGCTTGATTCGGAAGAAAATCATGAAACCATTCCCCAACCGGATTGCGGCTGATACCACCGAGCCGCCTCCTCTCAACTCCCTTGCCGCGGGGGGCTTCTTTCCCTCGGCCCCGCCGGAATGCGTCGACGACGGTCCCTGCTGAGGGCCGAATCCCGACCCCAGGTCCGGGGTCCATGATCTTCCCGGCTACGCCATACAGACATACGTCGAGGGGTTTGTCGCAACACCGGCCGGAGACGTGCCGCGCATCAGGACCCGCCTCGGCCTGAATGACCTCCTCGGCACCGTTCGCGCCCGCTTGGGGATCGCCCGCAATCGATACAAGGTCAACTATTGGCGGCGGTCAGGAATCCAGCCAAAAGCAGCGGTATAAAATCCGGCCAGATGGGGTCGGAGGCGCACCACGGCGTTCAGCCTTTGTTTGAAGGCGACAGTGGTGCGCAGACTGGAGC
>DSAE01000165.1 GCA_011372855.1 Desulfobacteraceae bacterium | reverse complement strand
TTAAAAATTGAAGCGGGTAGCGAGGAGCGGGAAGCGGCAATATTTGGCGGAAGAGAAGAAAATGAAAGCAGCGGTGCGAAGTCGTCCGCTGACCTGGAAGTCCCCTGGAATGCGCATTCTTGCGCTTTAGAAATGTTCAGGTGCTTTTGCGGGGTTTCCAGGCCATGAAAGGTTCGGGCTGATCGTCCCGTCCAACCAAAGAAGATTTCAATCGAAACCGACATTGCAGAAGAGTTTCGAAAAATCAAGGTATAATAGGGCAATATCCATAATTCAACTCCTCCTCTTCCCGCTTCCTGCTCCCCCCCTTCCCGCTCGCTTTGTCCTTGACAACAAAGTGCTCTTCGATTAAAAATTTTAAATTTGTGCAATTATCAGAGATAAAAGCTTCCTGGCGTCGACCGTTCGGGAGCATACTTTATGCAGTTGATCGTTCATGTTTGAAAATTTAACAGACCGGCTCGAGGGCGTATTCAAAAAGCTTCGCGGCCACGGCAAACTGACGGAAGAGAACATCAGGGACGCCATGCAGGAGGTGCGGCGCGCCCTTCTCGAGGCCGATGTCAACTTCAAGGTTGTCAAGGAATTTGTCGCCTCGGTCACTGAAAAAGCCGTGGGCCGGGAAGTCCTTTCCAGCCTTTCGCCGGGTCAGCAGGTCGTAAAGATCGTTCACGACGAGCTTGTCGAACTGCTCGGCAGCCGGGCAACAGAGCTGCAGCTTGGCGGAAGGCAGCCGACGGCCATCATGCTGGCCGGTCTCCAGGGTTCCGGCAAGACGACCACGGCTGCCAAGCTCGCCCTCCGTTTGAAGAAACAGGGCCGCAAGCCGTTCCTGGTGCCTGCGGACGTGTATCGGCCGGCCGCCATTGAACAGCTGCATGTGCTCGGCAGGCAGGTCGATGTGCCGGTATTCGGCTCCTCTACCGAAGAGAACCCGGTGGATATCTGCCGGCGGGCGCTGGCCGAGGCGGACGCCGCGCAATATGACACGGTGATCATCGACACCGCCGGACGCCTGCATGTCGATGAAGCCCTGATGGAAGAGCTGAAGGCGATCAGCCGGGCAGTCAGTCTGTCGGAAATACTGTTTGTCGCCGACGCCATGACCGGTCAGGATGCGGTGACGGTCGCGGAAAAATTCAACTCCGACCTCGAGATCACCGGGGTTATACTGACCAAGATGGAAGGTGACGCCCGTGGCGGCGCCGCCCTTTCCGTCAAGCGGGTAACCGGCAAGCCCATCAAGTTCGTGGGCGTGGGCGAGTCGGTGGACGCGCTGGAAATATTCTACCCTGACCGGGCGGCGTCCAGGATTCTGGGCATGGGCGACATGCTGTCGCTCATTGAGAAGGCCGAGGCCGTCGTTGACCAGAAGAAAGCGAAAAAACTGGCCGCGAAAATCCAGAAAAACGCCTTCACCCTGGAGGATTTTCTCGATCAGATCCAGCAGATACGGAAGATGGGGAATCTTGAGCAGCTGATGGGCATGATTCCCGGCATCAACAAGCTCAGGCAGCTCAAGGAGGCCCCCAAGCCCGATGAAGGCGAGTTGAGCAGAACCGAGGCCATTATCCGGTCCATGACCCTGAAGGAGCGGCAGAACTACCTGATCATCAACGCCAGCCGCAGGATGCGTATTGCCAAGGGATCGGGCACTTCGGTCAACGACGTGAACCGGGTGCTGAAAAGCTATGCGATGATGTTGATAATGATGAAAAAGCTGAAAGGCAAACCGGCCATCCGCGGCGGCAAGCGGCGCAAAATGCCCAAAGGACTCGTTCGTTAGCAGTTCATTACAGACAGGAGCGATCCCTGATTGTTCTCGATCACAGGAGGAAAAGGAAAAACATGGCAGTTCGAATCCGATTAACCAGAATGGGAAGAAAAAAGAAACCGTTTTACCGCATAGTCGTTGCCAATAACGAGGCAAAACGGGACGGCAAGTTCCTGGACGTAGTGGGAACGTACGATCCCATGCAGAAGCCGGCGGCGGTGAAGATAGATACGGAAAAATTGAATCACTGGATCGGCCAGGGCGCCGAACCGACGGTCACGGTACGCAGCCTGATCAAAAAACACGGGAACGCACCGCATGAGAATGTCTGATGAAGGACCTTATCAGCTTTATAGTCGGCAAGCTGGTCGATCATCCCGAGGCGGTTGAAATCACCGAGCGGGATGAAGGCGAGACCATCATTATCGAACTTCGAGTCGCCAAGGAGGACCTTGGCAAGGTGATCGGCAAACAGGGAAGAACTGCCAAGGCGATGCGTGCTGTCCTTTCCGCCGCCGCGGGAAAACTGGAGAAGCGTTCACGCCTTGAGATTGTAGAATAAGTATGACTCGAACCGGTATCGCTGCCGGAGACTTCATTCTGCTGGGAAAAATAACCAGGCCCCATGGTATCCGGGGCGAAGTGAAGATCCTTCCATATTCCGGTCTCCCTGAAAATTTTCGGCATTATGGCGAAATTTTCATCGGAACGGCCGACAGGGAGGAGAGGGTACCGTACACAGTTGAACATTGCCGGATTCAGGGCAGGTCGGTCCTGCTGACCTTGACCGGCTGCCGGGACCGCAGCCGGGCGGAGCTCCTCGCCGGCAAGGAAGTCTGGCTCAGGCGCATGGACCTGCCGGAGCCGGGTGAAGACGAGTTTTATCTCATTGACCTGATCGGCAGGAAGGCGGTTACCGTCGACCACCGGAATCTGGGCAGGATAACCGATATACTTGCGACCGGCGCCCATGACACCCTGTCGGTGACCGATGGCGGGCGCGAGTACCTGATCCCCCTGCGGAAGGAATTTATCGTTGAAATTGCCGATCAGGAAGTGGTGCTGAAGCTGCCTCCCGGGCTGCTTGAAATGAACGGATGATGACCGCTCTCCGGCCAGGCGGATGCTGTTTGACATACTGACAATATTTCCCGAGTTGTTCAGATCCCTTTTTGAAGAAGGGATTCTGCGGCGGGCCGTTGCGGCCGGGAAGATCCGGGTTGATCTGCACAATATTCGGGAATATGCCACGGACAGGCACCGGATGACCGATGATCGTCCTTTCGGCGGCGGCGCGGGCATGGTCATGAAACCGGAGCCCCTGGCGGCGGCCCTGGAAAAGGTGCAGAGCAAAGGTGAACGGGGCAGAATTGTTCTCCTGTCGCCCCGGGGTGAACGGTACAGCCAGAAGACGGCGGAGCGTTTTGCCGCCTGTGCCAGGCTGATTCTGGTCTGCGGCAGGTACGAAGGAGTGGACGAGCGCATTGCCCTTTGCTGTATTGACGAGGAGATTTCCATCGGGGATTACATCCTCACCGGCGGCGAACTGGGGGCCATGGTCATTGTCGATTCGGTTGCCCGATTGATTCCCGGCGTTCTGGGCTCTGAGCACTCGGCCAGAAACGACACCTTCAGCCGCGGCCTGCTCAAGCATCCGCAGTATACCCGGCCCAGGGAATTCAGGGGCATGGAGGTTCCGGATGTCCTGCTGAGCGGCGATCATGCCGCGATAGAAAGGTACCGCTTCGTCCAGTCGGTGCGGGTAACGCTCCGGAGGCGGCCGGACCTGCTGACCGGGGTCAGGATTACCCGGGCCGAACTGAGGCTTTTGCAGAAGGCGGGTTTGCTGGAGGAGGCGACTGCGGCGGGAATGATCCATGAATGACGCCCTGCCGCACCGGCTTGATGTGGCCCTGATCCATTACCCGGTCATCAATCGGGGCGGCGAGGTCATCGGTTCGGCGGTCACCAATCTTGACCTGCACGACATCGCCAGGGCCGGAAGGACCTACGGGGTTGACGCCTGCTGGATCATCACTCCCTATGACGATCAGCAACGGCTGGTGGGAGAGATTGTCCGCCACTGGACGGAGGGATACGGCGGCACCGTTAATCCTGACCGCCGGGAGGCCCTTTCCCTGGTGCGGATATGTCCGGACCTGGAAGGGGTTTTGGCCGCGCTGATTGCGAAGTGGGGTGTCCGACCGCGGGTGTTGGCCACCTGCGCCCAACCCCGGCCGCGAACCGAAAATTATTCCTCGGTCCGTACCCGGCTGGAAGGAGGCGAACCCCTCCTGCTGCTGTTCGGTACGGCCTGGGGCCTGACAGCCGATGTCATTGCCGGGGCTGACGGTGTGTTGCCGCCGATTACTGGGAGGGGAGGGTTCAACCACCTCTCGGTGCGTTCTGCCGTCGCCATTATTCTGGACCGGCTGCTGGGAGAGTAGACCGGCTTTTGCCGGGAACGTTGGCAGTCATCGGTCGGCAGCCGCAAGGTCGGGATGAGCCCAGCCACCCACAACACAAGGCAGTTTATCCGGCTTTGCCGGCCGGACTCTTGGCATATGGTTGCCGGTAAACCGGCATGAGGTTATACTACTCTGGGATGGAGTGGAGGCATCCCTCGGGCAGGTCCCGTAAAGCGAGAATATGGCGATGAATATTATTGACAAGATAGATATGGAGCAGATGCGGTTTGATCATCCGGAATTTCGTCCCGGCGACACCGTCAAGGTCTATATTCGCATCATCGAGGGTGACAAGGAGCGGGTCCAGATTTTTCAGGGCGTTGTCCTGAAGCGCCAGCGCGGCAACATGGATGCCACCTTTACCGTTCGCAAGATATCCAACGGCGTCGGGGTGGAAAAGACCTTTGCTCTTCACTCTCCAAGGATAGAGAAGATCGAACTGGTGACCCGCGGTAAAGTTCGGCGATCACGGCTGTATTATATGCGCCAGCGCCGGGGCAAGGCCGCCCGCATCAAGGAGCGCGGCATCAACTGATCCGCAGGTGGTGGAATTTTTCCCCCGGAGGTCCAAAGCGTTGTGGCGAAACATAAACGGCTTTGTCCCTCTGTTTCCTCGTTTTTCGGCTGCCCCGAAGATACCTTTGCCTTTGAGCGCGCTCTGATCCGAGCCGGCCACGCCCGCGTGGCCGGTGTGGATGAGGCCGGCCGCGGTCCCCTTGCCGGGCCTGTTGTCGCAGGTTGCGTCGTTCTGCCTGAAGATTGCGAATTCCATCGATTCAAGGATTCCAAGCAACTGGCCGGGGCCGACCGGGAAGCCTTGTTTGACCTGCTGCATGCGTGCGGGGCCGGCATCGGATATGCCGTGGTATCGAACGAAGAAATAGACCGGATCAACATCCTCCAGGCTTCCCTGCAGGCCATGGCCGGAGCCATGATGGATTTATCCGGCCGGACAGGCATTAAGCCCGATTTCCTCCTGGTGGACGGCACCATCACAGTTCCCGTAGACCTGCCTCAGCAAACCCTTATCAAGGGTGAGTCAAAAAGCGCATCCATAGCCGCGGCCTCGATCATCGCCAAGGTCATCCGGGACCGGTTGATGGTCGACTATCATCGCCGGTTCCCCGAATACAATTTTCAGCACAACAAGGGCTACCCGACAGAGGAGCACCGTCGTCGCATAGAACTCCATGGTCCTTGTCCCATTCATCGCCGGACATTCAAAGGGGTGCGGGAGTATCTGGAACAACGAATGGAGAAGGGGAGACCACGGCAGACCGGACTGTGGTGATTCCGCCAATGTTGTGAGTCGGCAGCGCCCCACCCCGCG
>DSAE01000252.1 GCA_011372855.1 Desulfobacteraceae bacterium | reverse complement strand
ACCGCCCGCCGGCCTACCTGAAAAAACCCATCTGGCAGTTTCCGTATAAAAACCTCGAGGAAGTCGTGCACAAGGCCAACAAATATTCGACCCTGGGGGCGGCGAAGCTGTCGCGCAAGGGCAGGCACGCAACCATGTGGCACGCGCTGCTGCGCGGCATATGGTCTTTTCTGCACATGTATGTTCTCAAAAAAGGCATTCTGGACGGCTGGCCCGGGTTCATCATCGCCCTCGGCAATTTTGAGGGCACCTTCTACAAGTATGCCAAGCTGCACGAGATGCAGTCAGACTGGCGGCCCCCCGCTTCACCTCCCCTCCGGCGCTGAACCCCCGAGGTGCCGGCTGATCCCTTTTTCGCACCATTTCATTTTTTCGCGAACGGCCCGCTGCAGTATCCGATCGTTGTCCCCCAGCCGGGTCCGGTCGTTCATGGCGTGATACAGATGATAGGCCAAACCGTAAAATTTCATGTTCCGGCGCCGTACGCCCGAATTGAGCAGGCGGACGGTGAACTCGCTGTCCTCCCTGCCCCAGCCGATGAATTCCTCGTTGAAGCCGTTCACCGCGATGGCGTCCTGCTTGTAAAAGGCAAAATTACAGGTTTTGATCCCGGTCAGGCTCCGGCTGGTGAACGAAAAAAGCCTCGCCAGGAGACCTGAACGCAGGCAGTTCTTCCTGTTTTCCACACCGTTCAGGCAGAAGGTGGAGACCATTTCCTTCCCGGCCAGGACCTGCGCGGACATGCTCCTGCTCAGCAGGACCCTTGTCCCCTGGATGAAGTAACCGGGCCGGGAGAAGGCAAGGTGATCCTCGATGAAGTGCTGGTCCAGGACGATGTCCCCGTCCACCAGCACGATATACTCCCCCCGGGCCCGGGCAATCGCCCGGTTGCGGCTCCTTGCCAGCCTGAAGCCGAGATCTTCCTGCCAGGAATGGATGAGCGGGACAGGGGCGTCGGTGTTCATCCGTTCGACCAGCTCGCGGGTGTCGGCTCCGGAACCGTCATCGGCCACGACAATCTCGTCGGGGAGCCGTGTCTGTCTGAATGCGCTGCGGAGAGAAACCTCCAACGCTTCCTTCCAGTTGTAGGTTGTGATGATCAGACTGATCTTCACTCTCTTTATTCCTCCCCCGGTACCGGCGGCAACAGCCTCAG
Source organism: Desulfobacteraceae bacterium (assembly GCA_011372855.1). GTDB lineage: Bacteria > Desulfobacterota > Desulfobulbia > Desulfobulbales > Desulfobulbaceae > UBA10518. The sequence continues at coordinate 4,435 of DSAE01000252.1, read as the reverse complement.
CGCCGCATCATGCACCATATCGACCGATATTCCCCGCATGCATTCCATGTGGTCGCACCGGCGTTTCCTGCAGCCGAGACAGTCGAGCCCGGGCGCCCGGACAATGACTTGCTCGACGCCGTACGGCCCGACGCGCTCCGGATGGGTGGGGCCGAAGAGGGCGACGACCGGCACGCCGGCCATGGCCGCCATGTGCATGGGCCCGGAATCGAGGCCGATGTAGAGTGCCGAGCGTTTGAGCAGCGAGGCGGTTTCGGCAAGATTCAACCCGCCCGCCGCCACAACCGGCCGCAACCGCATGACCTCGACAATAGCGTCGATGCTGGTCTTGTCGCCGCGGCCGCCGCCGAACACCACCCTGGTGCCCCGGCGTCCCAACAGGCGGTCGGCAAATTCCGCCCATCTTTCCCGGAGCCAGAACTTGGTTGCCCAGCGTGCCGCCGGCTGGATATAGACCAAACTGTCATCCGGGGACACTCCCCTGCGCTCCAGGAACCCGGCGACCCGGCTGTCGGCCTGCTCCCCGCTGCAGAGATAAAAATCCTCCTTCTCCGGCGGGCAGCCGAGAGAAGTGCAGAAGAGCAGATTTTTGTCCAGGGCATGAACAAGGGTGGGCGGGACCGGCAGACGCCGGTGCTGGAACAGGGTGTTCATCTCGCGGGCATCGGCAAAACCGATGCGTGTCCCCCCCGGATTCGCCATGCCGATCAGACCGCTGCGAAAGGAGGCGTGCAGGTCAAGCACAATGTCATAAGGCCGGGAGCGGAACTGGCCGCGCAGCCGGGAGAGGGCGGCGACCGTATCCCGCAGGGCCCGCCAATATGCCAGCCTGCCCGCCGCGGGATCGCTGGTGGAGGATATGGTAATCGGATAGACCCGGTCCACCGCCGGGTCGCTTTCCGGGATGGCGGCATAGGTTTCCTGGACGACCCAGCCGATGCTGCAGCCGGGCGCACAGCGCTTGAGGGCGTGAACCACCGGCAGGGTATGAATGATGTCACCCAGGGAACTGGGCTTGAGGATGAGAATTCTTTTGTCCCGCGGATCCATTTGTCCTGGCCGTCAGCATCCGGCGGCGGGAAACGGTACGGCAAGGCGGTCTTCAGGACCTACCGGGCCGTGGTCCCGCGCGGCGCCGGGCCGGGCCGGAGCGCTTCCTCTCCCTTTTTTTTACAGACGGCCGCAGCACTTCTTGTATTTTTTCCCGGAACCGCAGGGGCAGGGCTCATTACGTCCGACTTTTTCCTCGGTGCGCTTCACCGGCTTCCTCTCGTTTTCGACGCCGGCCGCCCCCAGGTTCATTGCCATTTCCTGCCGTTTGCGGCGCTGCTCTTCCTCCATCCTGGCAATTTCCTCGTCCCTGACCACCTGCACGCGCAGGAGCGTGCCCACCGTCTTTTCCTTGACCGTCTCGATCATGGACATGAACAGGTTGAATCCTTCCTTCTTGTACTCGTTGAGGGGATTCTTCTGGCCGTAGCCGCGCAGTCCAATTCCCTCCTTGAGGTGGTCCATGTTGAGCAGGTGCTCCTTCCAGTGGGTGTCGACGATCTGGAGGAGAATAAGGCGCTCCAGCTGGCGCATCTGCTCCTCGCCGTTGCGCTCCTCCTGACGCCGGTACGCCGCCATGACCTCCCCGGTCAGCTTGTCGGTGAACCGGTCCCGGCTCAGGTCCCGGCACTCTTCCTCGTCCCACTGCAGCTGTACATTGAACAGTTCCAGCATCCGCTCCCTGATGGCGGTCCATTCCCATTCCTGCGACGGGGTTTTGTCGCTGGCGAATTCGTCCACCACTCCCTGGATGAGGTCATTAATCATGTCGTCGACAATGGGCCGCACGTTCTCCCTTTGCAGAACTTCGCGCCGCTGCCGATAAATGACCTCCCGCTGCTTGTTCATGACATCGTCATACTCGAGCAGGTGCTTGCGGACCTCGAAATGATATCCTTCCACCTTGCGCTGGGCGTTCTCGATGGCCTTGCTGATCATGTTGTGCTCGATGGGTTCGTCCTCCTCCATGCCGAGCTTATCCATGATCCCGGAAATCCGGTCCGAACCGAAAATCCGCAGAATATCGTCCTCCAGGGAAAGATAGAAGCGGGAGGAGCCGGGATCGCCCTGGCGACCGGAACGGCCGCGCAGCTGGTTGTCGATCCGCCGGCTTTCATGCCGGCTGGTGCCGAGGATGTGCAGCCCGCCCAGTTCGCGGACCCCCTCTCCCAGCTTGATGTCGGTCCCGCGGCCCGCCATGTTGGTGGCAATGGTCACTCTGCCGCGCTGTCCGGCCCCGGCGACGATCTCCGCTTCCCGCTCATGCTGCTTGGCATTGAGGACATCGTGATCGATGTTTTCCTTCTTGAGAATCTTGGCAATTTTTTCCGAGACGTCGATGGAGATGGTGCCGACCAGGACGGGCTGCCCCTTTTCGTGCAGCTCCTTGATCTCATTGATGATCGCCCGGTACTTGGCCGCCTGGTTCTTGTAGATGACATCCGGATAATCCTTCCTGATCATCTTCTGGTGCGTGGGAATGACCACCACGTCCAGGTTGTATATTTTCTTGAACTCGGCCGCCTCCGTATCGGCCGTGCCGGTCATGCCGGCCAGCTTGTCGTACATGCGGAAATAGTTCTGAAAGGTGATGGAGGCCAGGGTCTGGTTTTCCTTTTCGATCTTGACCCCTTCCTTGGCCTCGAGGGCCTGGTGCAGGCCGTCGCTGTAGCGGCGGCCCTCCATGGTGCGGCCGGTGAATTCGTCGACGATGACCACCTGGCCGTCCTTGACGATGTAGTCGACATCGCGCTGGAAAAGCTGGTGGGCCTTGAGGGCCTGGTTGATATGGTGGAGCTTGTCGATGTTGCGCGGATCGTAGAGGTTGTCGACCCCCAGCAGTTCCTCGCCCAGGGCCACGCCTTCATCGGTGAGCATGGCCTGGCGGGACTTTTCGTCCACGGTAAAATGCTCATCCTTCTTGAAGTGCTTCATGATGCTGTTGACCTTGAGGTACAGGTCGGTGGACATGTCGGCCGGGCCGGAAATGATCAGGGGGGTGCGGGCCTCGTCGATGAGGATGGAGTCGACCTCGTCGACGATGGCGTAATTGAAGCCGCGCTGGCAGAAGTCCTCGATGCTGAACTTCATGTTGTCGCGAAGATAATCGAAACCGAATTCGTTGTTGGTGCCGTAGGTGACATCGGCTCCGTACGCCTCCTTCCTGGCCCTGTCATCCATGTTATGGAGAATGCTGCCGGTGGTCAGGCCGAGAAACCGGTATATCTGCCCCATCCATTCAACGTCGCGCCTGGCGAGGTAGTCGTTGACCGTCACCACGTGCACGCCCTTGCCGGTGAGGGCGTTGAGGTAGACGGGCAGGGTGGAGGTGAGGGTCTTGCCCTCGCCGGTTTTCATTTCGGCGATCATGCCGCGATGCAGAGTAATGCCGCCGATGAGCTGGACATCATAGTGCCGTTCCCCGAGGATACGGCGGGCCGCCTCCCGCACCACGGCAAAGGCCTCCACCAGCAGGTCGTCCAGGGGTTCGCCGGCGGCGATTCTCTCCTTGAACTCCACCGTCTTGGCGGCGAGCCGGGTATCGTCCAGCTCCTGAATCTCCGGCTCCATGTCGTTGATCCGGCTTACAGTCTGACGCATCTCCTTGAGGATGCGATCATTCTTGCTGCCGAAAACTTTGGTGAGCGCCTTTCCAATCATTTTTCTCTTTACCTTTCACCGGCTGCCCCGGTCAACAGGGAGCGCCGGGAGCATACGTCAATTATTCTCTGCCGTCCAGATTAACGCCTCTTCATCACAATCGGGAAACTGCGGACAATTGAGGCAGTCGCTCCAGACCTTGTGCGGGAGGTCGCGTTTGTCTATCTCCACAAAACTGAGCTTGCGAAAAAACGGCGCCTGGTAGGTCAGGGTAAAAACCCGGCCGATTTCAAGGCGGCGGGCCTCACGCAGGCAGGCCCGGACCAGGGCCTCGCCTATTCCCCTGCCCTGCGCTTCCTCCGCCACCGCGAGGGACCGGATCTCGGCGAGGTTCTCCCAGCAGATATGCAGGGAGCAGACCCCCAGAACTCCATTGTCGTCGTAGACCACAAAATCCCGCAGATGATCGTACAGGGAACTGATGGACCGTCCCAGCAGCAGCCCATTGCGGGAAAAATGCTGCAACAGGGCGTGAATTTCCTTCACGTCGCCCATGCGGGCCGGACGTATTTTTTCGTTCACGGCGTTCTCGTTATTCCTGGTCATAAACAGATTATATTAACCAGTCTTGTTCCGCCGGTCAAGGAACGGCCATCAGGAAACACGGCCCCGTCAAATTAAAGTTGTAGGGGTAAGCGTCAGTAACGAGACAGAGCTGAGGGGATAAAAAACAGAAGGTGTGCAGAGTTTGTCGGGCGCAAATGTGTTGCTGCTGGGGATAATT
>DSAE01000181.1 GCA_011372855.1 Desulfobacteraceae bacterium | reverse complement strand
GAAAAATCAAGGACATAGGCAAGGGTAAATCCGGTTGAAATTCGCTTCCGTTGTCAATTCTCTTGAGACTTTTAGGTAGTCCCCTCATTCGTCCCCGCAGCGCGGGGTGGGGCGCTGCCGACTGATGACTGATGACTGCCAACTCCAGTCTGCGCCGGTTACGGCGCGGACGGGCCGGTAAGTTCCTGGAGAATTTTCAGCTGGGAGAGCAGGACCAGGACCGCGGTGTCCACGTGCAGGATCCGCGGCCCCATGGAAAAGGGACAGTACCCCAAGTCAAGAAAGCACCGCAGCTCATATTCGTTCCATCCCCCTTCCGGGCCCACGGCCAGGACGATGCCGCCGCCGATTCGTTCTTCCCTGAACAGCCAGGCCAGGTCCGCATCCGTGCCCGGATGAGCCAGCAGGCGGCTGTCCGACCGGATGACCGGGGCCACCTCCTCCATGAACGGTCTGAAGCGCTCATGGACATGGACCTCGGGAAGCCTGGTGTCCACAGCCTGCTCCAGTCCTTGGAGGAGGATCTCGCGGACCGTTTCCGCGCGCAGAACAGAGGATTGAAAATAGGATTTCTGCACGCGTCGGGAACGAATAAGATGAAAACTGCGAACGCCGAGGACCGTGGCCTGTTTCAGAATCCGCTGCAGCATAATTGGTCTGGGCAGGGCAAGGATCAGTTCCATGGCAGGCAGAACGGGAGGTGGGGCGGTAAGCCGGACCTCGATCACGAAACCGCCGCCGTCGCTGTCCGTGATGCGGCCGCTCCCCATCTTCCCGTTGATCATTCCCACCCGGAGAAGGTCCCCGGGCCGGAGGCCCAGCACTTCCCGGATATGCCGGGCCCGCCGGTCACCTGCGTCCAGGCGGAGCAGCGAACCCGACAGTTCATCGGGCTCAAATAAAAGAAGATTCATGTCGCAAGCAACCCTTTAATTGACAACAGTTCGACTCCACGGATACAGTAAGGCCGACAGATGTTCGCTTGGGCTCTGGTTCCGCGGTCCAGAGTTCAGCCTTTACGGTGTGCAATATGAAGCTTTCAGCTTAGGCCGGCTGGCCGCCGATCGCGGCTCCACCGGCAAACTCCAGACTCATGAATACCATAACGGTAAATCGGGCAGATGGAATGCAAAAAAATAAGCGCGCCCTAACCACCCGGCATTGCGGCGATCAGACTTCGATCCCGATTCCGACAGCCATACGGATCAGCGGCAATAAGCCGACAGTGCAAACTCCCGACTGCCAGCTGCAACTGCCGACTCACGGCGCAGCCGTGCTCTATCCTCTGTTTTCTGACTTCTGAAATGCTGCAATGATCCCCGTCTATAACTTTCTGCAGTTCATTTTTCTGATCATCGGGTTTCCGATCATCCTCGCCCTGGTGTCGGCCAGAAAAAAATATAGAGACCGGATCCGCCAGCGGCTGGGATTCGGCCTGCCCTGGACCATCGATGACGACCGCAGTTCCCGGATGGAAAAAAGAATATGGATCCACTGCCTTTCGGTCGGCGAAGTCACCTCCGCCGTTCCGTTCATCAAGGCGCTGCGCCGGCGGCTGCCCGATGCCCGCATTATCCTCACCGTTGCAACCGCCACCGGACAACAGGTCGCCGAAAAACGGATCGGCGCCCTCGCCGACGCCATCATGGCCGGCCCCCTGGACCTGCGATTCACGGTTCATCGATTTTTAAGGCACATCAACCCCGACCTCTTTATCCTGGTCGAAACCGATTTCTGGCCCAACTGGCTTGACAGCCTGCGGCGGCTCCACATCCCCGTCATGCTGATCAACGGGAGAATCTCCGCTGCTTCATTCAGCAACTACAGGAAATTGCGCTTCTTTTTCGCTCCCCTGTTCCAGACGTTCTCCCTGCTGGCCATGCAGACCGGCAGCGATGCCGAACAGATCCGCGAACTTGGCGCCCCTCCGGACCGGGTAGTCGTTCTCGGCAACCTGAAATACGATACGGCCCCGCCCCTTTCCGACTCAGGCCGGCAGCTGAATCGAACCCCGCTCCGTCTGGTGCGGGACAGCATCATCTGGATCTGCGGTTCCACCCATGCCGGCGAAGAAAAACAAATCCTGACCGCCTTCTCCCGGCTGGAGATGGAATTTCCCCGTCTTGCCCTCGTTATTGCCCCGCGGAACCCCGAGCGCGCCGGGGAAATCGTCCGCCTGGCCCGGGAAAGGGGACTGCAGGCCGTTTGCCGGACCTCGGACGCGGCAGAACCGACCCGGCTCCTCATCCTGGACACCATCGGCGAACTGACCGAATGCTATCGTCTGGCGCACGTTGCTTTCATCGGCGGCAGCCTGGTCGACCAGGGCGGGCATAATCCGTTGGAGGCTGCGGCATTCGGCGTGCCGACCCTGTTCGGCCCGCACATGGAGGATTTTCATGAAATTGCCGAAGATCTGGTACGGGCGGGGGGCGGCAGGACCGTCCGTTCGGCTGCAGAGATGACCGATGCCGTCCGCGGCCTGCTGCTCGACCTTGACCTCCATCATGCCATGAGCAAGGCCGCCGCCGGCCTTATTGCCGACGGCTCCGGGGTTGTCGACCGCCACCTCGATGCCGCCCTGGATCTGCTCAACCCCTCCTGACCTCTCGGCCGCCCATGTTGTCTTCCGCTCCATCTGCATTCATCGACCATATACGGCTGAACCTGCTTGCAGCGGTGGCCATCAGTTATGTCGGCGGCGCATCCCTGGCTGGAATCCTCGTCCCCGGCCTGCCCCTGCTGCGTTGGACGGTGATCCTTGTTCTCCTGTTCTTCGTCCTGACCTTCCTCCTGCGGCATAAGTCCGCCGCTCCGGTTCTGCTTCTCTGTTCCTTTGCCCTGACCGGCTTCATGCAGACGGGATTCAGCCTTCTGCCGCCCCGAAGCCCGGGACATCTTGCCACGTTGATCGTGGACCGCACCAAAGCCTCGCTCACCGGAACCGTCACCTCCATGCCGGAGTTCGACGGCCGCCAGACAAGGCTTCTGCTGAATACGGACTCCGTTCTCATACATCGCGACCTGGACCGAAACAGCGATTTTCAGGCCGTTCACGGCCTGATCCGATTGACGGTCGAGGCGCCTTTGCCGGCGACCATAACCGCCGGCGACCGTCTTCTTGTCCTTGCCGCCGTCGACCGGATCGGCAACTACGGTACGCCCGGGGTCTTCGATTATCGGCTGCACATGGCCGCACAGTCAATTTACCTGAGCGGCAGGATCAAGTCACCCATGGAAATTCTTCCGTTTGCGGAACAGCAGGATACGCTTTTCTCCCGGCTGCGATATCTTCCCGAACGGGCCCGACATCGGATCGGCTCGTTCCTCGACGGCCGTCTCGATCCCCAGACAGCCGCCCTGTACAAGGCCCTGTTGATCGGCAGCCGCGCCGGAATACCGGAACATATCCTCGAGCAGTTCAAGGCCAGCGGCTGCATGCACCTGCTGGCCATCTCAGGCCTGCACATGGGCCTGCTCGGCCTGATGACCGTCACCTCCCTCACCTGGCTGTTGAAGCGATCGACATTTCTGCTGCTCCATACCCATGTGCCGACCCTGGCAACCCTCCTGTCCCTTCTGCCTCTGATCGGCTATGCCTTCATTGCCGGCATGAACACCCCGGTTCTCAGAGCCCTGATCATGGCCGCGCTCTTCCTGGTCGGCGTTATCCTGCGGCGGCAGCGTTCCATCATTCCGGTCATTGCCGCCGCCGTCCTCATTCTGCTCCTGCTCAGGCCCCTTGCCCTGTTTACTGTTTCCTTCCAGCTCTCTTTTGCGTCAATCCTGGCCATCGCCCTGATCTATCCCCGACTCCTGGCCATGCTGGAGCAAAACACCCCGGGAACAGGAAAAACGCTGCTCACCTCGGTGTATGCGGCGCTGATCGTGTCCGTCGCCGCCACCCTGGGTTCGCTTCCGTTCATGCTCTATCATTTCAACAGGGTTTCGCTTATCGGCCCGGTCATGAACCTGCTGGTCGAACCATTTCTCTGCTTCTGGGCCCTGCCCGCCGGGCTGCTCGCCATTCCCTTGATTTTCGTGTTCCCCGATGTTGCGGACTTTCTCCTGCAAGCAGGTTCTGCCGGCATCCGGGCCGCAGACTGGATAACCCGGTATGGAGGCAGCCTGCCCTTTGCTTCCGTCTGGACAATTACTCCGAACCTGGTGCAGATGGCGGTCTATTTCATGCTGCTGGGATTCCTGCCGGTCGGACGGCGACGGCGCCCCGCCGCAATTGCACTGTCTGTCTGCGCCCTTCTCCTGGCCGTCTCTTTCACCAAGGGGCTCTGGCTGCCTTTCCCGGCACAAAAAACCGAGGTCGCCTACCTTGATGTTGGCCAAGGCAGTTCCTCGCTTGTCCGCCTGCCGGGCAACCGGACGATTCTCATCGACGGCGGCAGCAAATCGACACCCCCCTTTGACATCGGCGAACGGGTTATCGCCCGCTACCTCTGGAAAAAGCAGCTCTGGCGTCTTGATGACGTGATCATCACCCATCCTGACAGTGATCACTTCAACGGCCTGCTGTTCATCATCCGCCATTTTCGACCGAATCGGTTGTGGATCAACGGGGACACCGGACGGTCCGAATTATATGAAGCGCTGCTTCGCTTTGCGGCCGACAGAGGGGTTGCCCTCATAAGACCTGCGTCAGGCCGGACGATGTCCGAGAACCCCGAGACAACGGTTGTTTTCCTGAACGGCGCCCAGGACGAAAAGCCGTTGACAGACCAGGACCGGTCTGATGAACAACTTTCGGTGAACGACCGCAGCCTGGTCATCAAGGTGCGGCACCGCGACGTTTCCTTCCTTTTCCCGGGAGATGTCTCATTCATCGGGGAGGAACTGCTCCTCAGGAACAGGCGGGAGGACTTGCGGGCGGACATTCTTCTGGCTCCCCATCACGGCAGCAGGGGATCCGGCAGCCCGCAGTTCATCGCCGCGGTCAATCCCCGAATCATTGTTGTCTCATCGGGACGAAACGTTCGCGGCCACTACCTGAACGGGGACCATGTGCGAACCTGGAAGGGGCAAAGCCGGACGGTCCTCGCCACTGCTGAACAGGGTACGTTGACCATTGCCACCGACGGGGAGTCCATTTTCATTGAATGAAAAACCCGGCTGCCGCGGGCACAGCTTCGCTGTGTGCTGGCAGTCATCAGTTGGCTGTCGGCAGCCTGAAGTCTCCCGGCTGCCGCAGGGAGTTGACAGCTTCGCAGGTTGGGCTGAATCCGCGAAGCCCAACGTAACCGGTCGAAATTGTCGTGGTTCGCTGGGCTCTCCCAACCTACAGCCCTCTCCAACAAGCCTGCAGGCTTCAAACTCCAGACTGCCGCCTCATGAATAACATAACGACTGATCAGGCAGATAGGTCGTAGTTTCGTAGGTTGGAGTGAGCTCGCGAACTCCAACAATTCCCACAGCTTTGTGTCGGGGTTCGCAATCTCACCCCGACCTACGAATATTTCCCTGCAGCTATTCCCGGACCGTCACGATTGACAGCCTGAAAGTTGATTTTGTTGCCGACAAGAGGCCCAATACCCAAAAAACGACCTCAAGCGGCGGAGAATTAGCCTGAAATTGTTTGCCATCG
>DSAE01000284.1 GCA_011372855.1 Desulfobacteraceae bacterium | reverse complement strand
GTTTTAATTCCAGTTTAGCGGGCAGGGATAAAGAGGAGATATTTATGGTTTCCGTAGAAGACCTGAAAAAAATCATACTGTTTGAGAATCTGACGGACAAGATGCTTGAACAATTGCTCCCCATAGTTCAGGTCCAGTCATTTGAGGGGAAGCAGAACATTTTCGAAAAGGGCAGCCCGGCCTCACATTTCTATTCACTGAGAAGAGGCAAGGTATTGTTGCAGGCTGAACTCGCCTCTCTGATTATCATCTCCCTGGGCGCTATCAAACCGGGGTACTCATTCGGCTGGGCGGCCTTCCGCAAGGAAGTCGCCCACACCTCGAGGGCTGTCTGCGCCGAACCCAGTGAAGTCTTTATCATGCCGAAAGATGAACTTTTCAACCTTTTTGAAAGAGATCACACCATGGGATTCTTCGTTATGCGGAAGGCGGCCGATATTCTGGCGAATCGCCTTGAACGCCGTACGACTCAGTTTCTCAAGGTCATCACGAAACATCCGGATATTGCCGAACTTCTGGGTCTGTAGTAAAAGGAGACAGGAGACAGAATTCGGAAGAATTGCTTTTATCACGTTTTATTCTGCTCACCTTTCTCCTTCAGCCCTGCGGACGCCACGAAATTATCTTGTTTCCCTTTGGCTTGCCTGCTGGTATCCTTTACCGGTGAATTCACCCGGTTGAGAAGGCCAGACCATGCGTTTCATCCACACCGCAGATATCCACCTTGACAGCCCCCTGAAGGGACTGGAAGTCCACGAGGACGCCCCGGTCGAAGAAATCAGAATCGCGACCAGGCGGGCCTTTGACAGGCTGATCGAACTGGCCGTTGAGGAAGAGGTCGATTTTGTTCTCATTGCCGGCGATCTGTATGACGGCGACTGGAAGGATTACAACACCGGCCACTTTTTTGTTGACCGCCTGGGCCGTCTGGCAAAGGCCGGAATCAGGGTTTTTCTTGTCACCGGTAATCATGATGCTGCCAGCCAGATTACCAGAACCATGCCCCTGCCCGGCAATACTACACTGTTTCCCTCGGCCCGGCCCCAATCCGTCCAGCTCGATGATCTCGGCGTCTTCATCCACGGACAGAGCTACCCTTCCCGCGCCGTCACCGAGAATCTGGCTGCCCGCTATCCCCAGCGTGAAGCCGGTTATTTCAACATCGGTCTTCTTCATACATCGTTGACCGGCCGCGAAGGACATGAGAATTACGCCCCCTGCTCCACGGACGAGCTCCTTTCGAAAGGCTACGACTACTGGGCTCTCGGTCATGTTCACAGGCGGGAGGTGGTGGCCGAAGATCCCTGGATCGTCTTTCCCGGCAATATCCAGGGCCGCCACATCCGGGAGACCGGCGCCAAGGGCGCCACCCTGGTGGTCGTTGAGGACGGCCGGATCGTCGATGTTGCGCAGCGGGAACTGGATGTGTTGCGCTGGAGCCTCTGCAACATCGATCTTTCCGGATGCGCGACCAGGGACGTGGTGCATGAGCAGGTCCGGCACGCCATGGAAAATGCGCAACAGCTGGCCGGCGGCAAGGCCCTTGCCCTTCGCCTGCTGCTTGAGGGCCGCTGCCCCATGCACGCGGAGCTTCATGCCCGTTCCGACCGGTGGACCGAAGAATTCCGGGCCATCGCCATCAGCATGGGGGATATCTGGCTGGAAAAGGTGCAATTCAGAACCCGCCGGATGGCCGACCTCGATGATATCCTTGACGGAAATTCTCCCCTGGCCGGCCTGCTCCGATCGATTGAATGCCTGGAATTCGGGGATGCTCCCCTCACAACCCTGGTGCCGGATCTTGCCGATCTGAAACGAAAAATGCCCCCCGAGCTGCTGGACGATGATTCCCTGCTTGAAAACCCTTCGGCAGCATTAACCGAGCTGCGGGAAGAGGTCAGGGAGCTCCTGATCGCCAGGATGCTGCACCAAGGGGGAGAGGCATGAGGCTCAAACGCCTTGACCTTGAGGCCTTCGGTCCCTTTACCGGCCGGACCCTCGTGTTTGACTCCGGGGCCCCCGGACTCCATGTCGTCTTTGGCCCCAACGAGGCGGGAAAAAGCACTTCTCTCCGCGCGTTGAAGGCCCTGTTGTACGGTTTCCCCGAACGCACCGCCGATAATTTTCAGCACGCCAATGAGCAACTCCTGGTCGGCGGCTGCCTCCAGGGGAGTGATGGCCGGGAACTTACCTTCTTTCGCCGCAAGAAAAGGAAGGCCGATCTGCTTGATCCAGACGGCAACCCCCTGGAACCCGGGGTCCTTGCCGCCCTTTTGCAGGGCATGGACCCGGCCCTGTTCGAATCGCTCTACGGGATAGACCACAGGACCCTGGTGGAGGGTGGAGAGGACATCCTGGCTCAGCGGGGCAAGGCGGGACAGGCCCTCTTTGCCGCGGGGGCAGGTATTTCTTCCCTGAAACGGGTCCTTGACTCCCTCGACGCCGAGGCGGATGCACTGTTCAAGGCGCGCGGCAGCAGGCAACAGATCAACCTGGCCATTACAGACTATAAGGAGCTGAAAAAAATTGTCCGGGAGGCAAGCATCCCTTCCGCCAGATGGAAGGAACACAACAAACGTTTGCAGGAGGCGGAAGACGAACTGGCCCGACTTGAAGAGAAAAACAGAAAAACCCGGGCCGAGGCGCAGCGGCTTGAACGGTTGAACAGAGCCATCCCTCTGCTGGGGGATCTGGAGAATCTGCGCCATAAAATGCAGGAGCTGGGCAAGGTGGTGGTCCTGCCGCAGGAATTCCAGCAGCAACTCCGCGAGGTCGAGCAGGGTATCCGCGAGACCGGAGTGCAGATTGCAAAGGACCGGGCCCGGTTGGAAAGATTGACCGCCAGACAGGATGAACTGCTCCTGAACCGCAAGCTTCTTGAACATGGCGAGGCCATCGAGGATCTGCACCAGCGGCTCGGAGCCTACCGCGCCGGGCAAAGGGACCGCGGCAGGCTGGACGGTATGCGGATTGCTCTGCGCCGGGAATCCGGTGCCCGCATCGAAGAAATACGACCGGACCTGAAGCTCGAGGATGCTGATAGCCTGCGGCCGGTCCTCGGCAGAAGAAGAACCATCCATGCCCTGGTTTCCCGTTTCGAGGTCCTGACGCAGCAGGCCGAGCAGGCAAGAAAAGAGAAAGACGAAGCGCAACAGGACCTCGACCAGATCGAGAAAACCCTGGCCGAATTGCCTCCTGTCCGGGAAAGCGGGGATTTGAAAAAGAGCGTTCTGCTTGCCCGGCGGGCCGGCGATATTGACGCGCAGACAGAAGAACTCTCCCGTGAAATCACCGCCGGGAAAAAAGAATGGTGGGCGAAGCTGAAAAGGCTGGGTCTGTGGGCCGGGGAACTGGAGCAGCTGCCGGAATTGACCCTCCCCCTGCCGGAAACGGTGCGACGGTATGAAGCTGAGTATGACGCCCTTGCGACGGAGAAGCGCCAGCTGAAACGGGACCGCGGAAAGACGGAAGCGGAATTGCACGCAGCCCTGGTCGAAAGCAAGGAAGAGGCCTGGGCGGGAGAGCTGCCCAGCGAGCAGGATCTGGAGGCCGCCAGGCGCAAACGCCTGCAGGGGTGGCTGATTCTGCGCCGCCGGTGGATTGACGGCGAGGATGTCGGGCAGGAGGCTGTGGCCTACGACCCGGAGCGGCCGGTGCATGAAGCCTTTGAGCAGCATGTCGCCCGGGCGGACCATATCGCCGACCGGCTGAGGAGGGAAGCCGGCCGGATAGCCAGGGCCGCCGCCCTGCAGGCAAGGGTGGAAGGCCTGGAGGAAACTATCGGCGACATGGCCCGCCAGGAAAGAGAGCTGGAAGAGCAGGAAGCGCGCCTTGGCCTAGCCTGGCGAAAGGAGTGGGAATCCGTCCATATCGATCCCCTTTCTCCCCGGGAAATGCTTGCCTGGCTGGCCGATATTGACACCCTGCGCTTCCGGGTGACGGATATCCTCAACCGGGAGAGCGAAGTTGCCGAAAAGAAGGTCAAGCGGCAGCAGTATCGCCTGTCCCTGATGCGGGAACTGGAGGTCATGGGCGAAAAAACGGCGTTTCCCGGCAGAGAGCTCGCACCGGTCCTGGTGTTTGCCGAATCGGTCCTCGAGGAAATTGACCGGTGCAGGGTTGAAGCTGACAGGCTGAGGGACAGGCAAAGTCAGGTCCGGCATGCCCTGGAAAGGGCTGCAAAAATGGAAACCGATACGACAGCGGCTCTGGCGGACTGGAAAAAAAACTGGGCTACGTCCCTGGCCGGCCTGGGCCTCAAAGAACAGGTCCTGCCCAGTGAAGCCGTTGATCTTCTGGAAATAATCGATGACTGTTTAAACAGGATCAAGCAGGCCGATGAACTGCAAAGCCGGATAAACGGCATAGATCGCGATATGGCCGGGTTCTGTGAAGATGTAGCTGTCCTCCTCGGGAAAACCGCCCTTCCGGAGCTCACCGGGCTCCCCCCGGACCAGGCCGTTCTGCAGTTGTCCAGCCTCCTCGACACGAACCGCCGGCACAACAGCCTCCGGCAAAAAAACAGCGAGGAAGTCGAGGCCTTGACCCTTGAAATCGAGAAGGGGGAGAAAATCCTCTACAGCCTGCACAAACGTCTGGCCGGACTGCTTGCCGCAGCCGGATGCGGAAGGATCGAAAATCTCCCCGAGGCGATCAGGAGATCCGGTGAATATCAAGGCCTGCAGGAAAAAATTTCCGCAGCCGAATCCTCCCTGGCGCAAATGAGCGACGGCCTTCCCCTCAAAGAACTCAAACGCCAGGCCCAAGATACAAACGTGGATGAGCTGCCGGCCATGATTGCGGCCCTGCACCGCCTGACCAGCGAAGAGCTCGAACCCCGAATCACCGAAATCTACAAGCTGATCGGCGAGGAGCGGGGGGAACTGCGACGCACCGATGGCAATGCCAGGGCTGCGGAAGCCGCGGAAAAAATGGAAGGGATTGCGGCCCGGATCCGTCGCCTGGCCGATCAATACACCAGGCTCAGGCTGGCGGCCATGCTCCTGAAAAACGAGATAGAACGGTATCGCGAAGAGCACCAGGACCCGGTGCTGCGGATCGCCTCCGGGTATTTTGCCAAACTGACCCTGCACTCCTTCGCCGGCCTGCGAACCGATATCGATGATGCCGGCAATCCCGTGCTGGTCGGAGTCCGGGCCGACAAATCCCGTCTCGGGGTCGCCGCCATGAGCGCCGGGACCCGTGACCAGCTCTATCTCGCTCTTCGTCTTGCCACCCTGGAATGGCGGCTGGCAAACAGCGAACCCCTGCCCTTCATCGTCGATGACATCCTGATCAACTTCGACGACGCCCGGGCCCGGGCGACACTCGAGGCCCTGGCTGACCTGGGAGAGAAAAACCAGGTCATCCTCTTTACCCACCACCGCCGCATCGTTGATGACGCGCATGAACTCATGACTGAAAGGCCGGTCTTTGTTCATGAGCTGTGATCCCTGGTGCGGAGCTGAACCCGGCAGGTCCCCCTCACGGCCCCGTCAAATTAAAGTTGTAGGGGTAAGCGTCAGTAACGAGACAGAGCTGAGGGGATAAAAAACAGAAGGTGTGCAGAGTTTGTCGGGCGCAAATGTGTTGCCGCTGGGGATAATTG
>DSAE01000042.1 GCA_011372855.1 Desulfobacteraceae bacterium | reverse complement strand
CTTCAATCATCCGGGTGATGGACAATCTGGTCAATTCTATGATGGACCATGGTCCTACCCGCACGGCCAGGGCTTCCGGCTTCAACCGGGCCCCGTCGCACACCGGACAGGGCTGCTCGTTGATGTATCTGCCCAGTTCTTCGCGGATCATGGGAGAGGCGGTTTCATGGAAGCGGCGTTCAAGCTGGGGGATCACTCCTTCAAAGGGCGTGTGGGAAATGAGCTTGCGGCGGCCCTTGCGGTATTGAAACTCGATGGCTTCCC
The DNA here is from genome assembly GCA_011372855.1 of Desulfobacteraceae bacterium. Taxonomy (GTDB): domain Bacteria; phylum Desulfobacterota; class Desulfobulbia; order Desulfobulbales; family Desulfobulbaceae; genus UBA10518. The sequence goes on along the minus strand of DSAE01000042.1, from coordinate 5,348 downwards.
TGCCCGAACCGTGCAGGATGATACGCTGCACCTGGGCGGGAAGTTGATTGAACGGGGTGGCGAGGTCAAAGGAATAATGGCTCGCCAGGGCGGCCAGCATCTGGCCGCCGTAGCTCGACTGGGACCTGTACCCCCATGGAGCTATGGCCCCCTCTTCCAGGCTGAGGGAGGGATCGGGCACGATCAGTGCCGGATCGAAGTACTGGCGGACGCCGAGTCCGCTGCATTCCGGGCAGGCGCCGAGGGGATTGTTGAAGGAAAAAAGCTGGGTGGTCAGCTCCGGCACCGAAATCCCGCAGTGATGACAGGCGGCGGATTCGCTGAACAACTGTTCCCGTCCCGAATCCGGAAAATGCACGAGCAGGGACCCTTCGCTCAGCCGCACGGCAGTGGCCGTTGATTCCTCGAGCCGCCGCCGCGCGGACTTTTTGATCACCAGCCGGTCGACCACCGCTTCAATGGTATGGTGCCTGTTTTTGTCCAGCACAATCCCCCCCGCAAGGTCCTCAATCGCACCGTCAACCCGCACCCTGACGAAACCATCCCGGCGCAGCCGGTCAAAGAGTTTTTCATGCTGCCCTTTGCGGCGATGAACGAGCGGCGCCAGCAGAATGACCCGTTCGCCTTCCGGCAGCTGCAGCAAGCCGTTGACCATGTCCTCAATGGACTGGGCGCGGATCTCCCGGCCGCAGTCGGGACAATGGGGAATCCCAGCCCGGGCGAAGAGAAGGCGCAGGTAGTCGTAGATCTCCGTGACCGTCCCCACGGTTGATCGCGGATTTCGGCTGGTCGTCTTCTGTTCGATGGAAACCGCCGGGGACAATCCTTCCAGGGAATCGACGTCCGGCTTGTTCATCTGCCCCAGGAACTGCCGGGCATACGTTGACAGCGATTCCACGTAGCGGCGCTGCCCCTCGGCATACAGGGTATCGAAGGCAAGGGTCGACTTGCCCGATCCGGAAAGCCCGGTAAACACCACCAGCCTGTTGCGGGGAAGATCGATGCTGATATTTTTGAGATTATGCATCCGCGCCCCGCGAATGCTTAAAAATTGCGGTTCCATGGGACTGTCAGCGCATGGAATCACGGTGGTCTATCTGAATGCACCGGTCCATGATCACGGTGATGCCCCGCTGCTCCGCCAATTCCGCCGCCTCCCGGTTGACAATGCCCTGCTGCATCCAGATCACCGGGATTTTTTTGTCGATCGCCTGCACCACCACCGGCATGACCTGCTCGGACCGGCGGAAGATGTCGGCGATGTCGACCGTCCCCGGCACCGATTTCAGGTCGGGATAGCATGTCAGGCCGAGAATCGTTTCGTGTCCGGGATTGACGGGAACGACTTCGTAGCCGGCGTTGATGAGATAGGCGGCGACCCGGTGGCTCGGCCGGTCGGGCTTGGGCGAAAGACCGACCACGGCTATGCGCCGGCTCTGCTCTAATATTTCCTTGATTTTCTGAAGGGAAACAAGCTGCACCATGACGTCGATATCCTGAACAAAATCATTTACCCTGCCGGAATGCTGTGGTAATTTACTCGATTACTGTATCCACGTTTTGCAAAGAATCAACTCCGAAGCGATTTTTTACCCATGTATTTTCAGGACATTATCAAGGAGCTCAACAACTACTGGGCCTCCGCCGGCTGCGTCATTCTCCAGCCCTATGACATGGAGGTCGGCGCCGGCACCTTTCACCCGGCCACCCTCCTGCGCTCCCTGGGACCGGAACCGTGGAAAGCCGCCTACGTGCAGCCTTCCAGGCGCCCGACCGACGGCCGGTATGGCGAAAACCCCAACCGGCTGCAGCACTATTACCAGTACCAGGTCGTGCTCAAGCCCTCGCCCAGGGAAGTGCAGGATATGTACCTGGAGAGCCTGCGCCGTTTCGGCCTGAACCTGCTCGAGCATGACGTCCGCTTCGTGGAGGACGACTGGGAGTCGCCGACGCTCGGGGCCTGGGGACTGGGCTGGGAGGTCTGGCTCGACGGCATGGAAATCACCCAGTTCACGTACTTCCAGCAGGCCGGATCCATTGATCTGCGGCCCATTACCGCTGAAATCACCTATGGCCTGGAACGGATTGCCATGTACCTGCAAAAGGTTGACTCCGTCTACGACATCGCCTGGAACGAATCCGTTTCCTATGGCCAGATCTTTCACCAGGCGGAAAAGGAATTTTCCGCCTTTAATTTCGAAGAGGCCAATGTCCCCGATCTCATCCTTGCGTTTGACAACTACGAACGGGATGCCTTGCAGCTCATCGACAAAGGGCTGATCCTGCCGGGATACGACTATTGCCTCAAGTGCTCGCACACCTTCAACCTGCTTGATGCCAGAAAGGCCATCAGCGTGGCGGAACGCACCAGATACATAGGCCGTATCCGTAATATCGCCCGGCAAGTCGCCCAGAAATATCTCGAACAGCGGGAATCGATGGGGTTTCCCATGTTGGGAGGCACGGCAGAAGAGAAGAAGCGGCTGGAACAGGAAGCATAAAGATGGCGGAAGTGCATGGGAATCGAACCCACCCGCCAGGCTGTTCACCCGGCACACCGGATTTGAAGTCCGGGAGGGCCACCAGTGCCCTATCCACTTCCACCCGCGGATGAAGTTTAATAATTGTTGACCTGAAAAACAACTTTTTATTAATGTCGGAAATCGGGAAAACCATTTAAACGTTTGTTACAACTTTTCAGGAGAGGACGGCCCCGTTCCGTAAACCCATGCAGTGTACTCATCTGATTCGTCTCATGAAAGACTGGTACCTTCACGTCAAGGAAGAAACCATGGCCCCTGCGCGCATGATGCAGTTTGCCGAGAGACATATAGTTCAGTGCGAAGTGTGCCGGCAGGACTCCGGTCTTGCCGAGGAAATTGAAAGGATCCGCGATTTCGTGCTTCCTGAAGCAAAAATCCCCAAGGCCGAGCGTGATGAAGAGGAAGCCACTCCGGAAATCTCTCCCGACGAAGAAGAGAAAATTGAGCGCGACGAGGACGAAGACGAGGATTTTGCCAATGATTTTGAAGAAGATGACGAGGTGTAGCTTCCCTTCCGCCCCCCGTTGCCCGGAACCGGTGGCGAAACCGGCCGGGGTCGCTTTCCCTCAACCGTGATCGCGGTGCATCCCTCCAGCGCCTGCGGCCCGCTGAACTGACGGCGCATCAGTCAGCCCCGGCCTGTGGACCGGGCCGGGAGGCCCATTCCTACCAGGTGCGGAAGCGCCCGGTATCCAGATGAACAAAATCCGATTTGGGGTAGTACCCGACCCCTCCCTGTTTCAGGTGGAGCGCTATTCTGCTTAATTCCCTTGTCTTCAACCCCGTCATGCGGACGTCTATGGCCCGACCCTCGAGGTGCAGACTGCGCCCGGCCACGCCGCTGCTTTTCCGGCGCAGCATGGCGTTGGTCGCGGGCGACCGGTAGCCGGAAATGACTTCAAATACCCCGCGGCTGCCGCTCAGCCGCTGCACGTTGTACAGAAGATCCAGCAGCCGCGGGTCAATGGGATGAATATCACCGGTTCGGTGATCCCGGAGAAAATGATTGACCCGCCGCAGGGCGTCAATGTCATACGCTCTCTGCCTGGCGTAGGTAATGTTCAGTTCTTCCGAAGTGTGGGTGTGATAGAACGCAATGGTCCGCTTGCCGGGTATATCCGCGGCCCACAACGGTACGGGGGAGGCCAGCATGAGGCAGGCTGCCACTGCGGCCCTGGCTGTGTTCTGTAAAAAATGGCGACGGCTTATCCTGTTCTCCTGGTTCCGGTAACGCACTGGTCCTCATATACTGAAGGGTTATTTTGCCCGGGCACTGCCGACCTCGCAAAAATCTGCTTCGCCGAATTGCCCGTTCCGCATAAAATTGTTCCTTTGTACTGCAGGGGCAGGTGCTTTGTCAACCTCGGAGTCAGCCCCTTTTTTTCTCCGCAACCGCTTCCGGCTTATGCCCGCCCACCCCGGAAAAAATGGACCAGCATGCCCAGCCCTGCCAAACCGACGACAAGCAGTCCGAAAATCATTTCGGCCCAGCCGAATCCCTTGAAAATCAACCCCGGAACATATGTGCCCAGTACTCCCCCGCCATAATAACTTGCCACATAAATTCCGCTGGCCAGGCCTCTCCTGCTTCCGGCCCGGCTGTTGACGACAGCGGTTGCCACGCAATGGACGAGAAACATTGCCCCGCAGAAGGGAAACAGCAGAATAAAAAGGAGCCAGGTCTGGGGCAGCAGCATGCAACAGAGCACCAGGAGAAATGCAATGCAGCCGAGATACATAACCCGTTCTTCCGAACCGATCCGCCGAATAATTTTTCCCGCCCCCATCGATGTAATAATGCCGCTCACATACCCGGCATACATGCTTCCGGTCAGCAGGCCGGACATGCTGCCCGACAGTTCTATGGTCCGGAAGGGCAGATAGTTCAAGACGCCGCAGAAAACAAAAAAAATGAGAAAAATGGCGAGGTAGACAGGCAGGCACAACAGGATGATCTCCCCGGATTTCCGATCGGCCTCGACCGGAAATTCTTTTTTCTCCGAAACAACGGCCGCTGCCGCCGGACGAACCATAAAGAAACAGAGCAACAGAAGGGCGGCGAGGGCCAGAAAGTACGTCCGCCAGTCAATGACCGTTGAACTGACACCGGCCAGAAGCCGGCCCAGAAAACCGCCGGAAATGGTGGCCGTGACGTACAGGGACATCCTTTTCTGCAGGTTCCATCCGGACGATCTGCCGGGCTGGGCAAGAAACGTCATCACCGCCGTCAGGGAAGCGGGAATAATCATTCCCTGGAGAAAGCGTATCGCCAGCATTTGCGGAAAGGTCTGGACCAGGGCCGTCAGGCCGGTAAATACAGCCAGCAGCAGCGATGCCCGCAACAGGGTCAGCGTCTGGATATAGGTAAGGACGTAGCCATACGAAAGCGGCGCCACCGCCAGCGGCAGCATGGTCGCGGTCATGATCAGGCCCGCGGTCGGCTCGCTGAGGTTGTACAGCTCCGCATAAAGCGGCAGCAGGGGCTGGGGTGAATACAGAACAAAAATATTGAGGGCGGCGGCAGTCAGCACCCAGAAGCGTTCGAGCCCTTCCCTGCTCATGAAAAAGGGCTTCACATCAGTAACGGTCTTGATGGACGAAATCCTCGAGGGGTTTCCGCCTGGGCGCTCCCGGACGGTGATCGGGAAATCCAAGGGGTATCAGGGTGACCACTTCAACATTGCCCGGCAAGCCGAGAATCGTCCCGGCCCGTTCATGATCAAAAGCGCCGACCACGACCGTTCCCAGGTTGTGGGATGCCGCGGCCAGCAGCATATTCTGGGTGGCCAGGCCCAGGTCATACAG
>DSAE01000064.1 GCA_011372855.1 Desulfobacteraceae bacterium | reverse complement strand
GGCGACCGGGAACTGAAAATCATGACCGACCAGCGCAAAAAATTCGGCAAGTTCATTTCGTAAAACACGACAGACGGCAAGGGAGGCGGAAATGGCAAAAAAAAGCAGTAAGGAACAAACCTCCGCCATGAAAACAGCCCCGGACGATTTCAAACCCCTGGAGGGCACGGCCTACGAATTCAGGAACAAGAAGGAAAAGGAGGGCCGGGTGCCCGTCTGGATCAGCGTCAAACGGATCGAATACGAGATCGAACTGAAAAAGCTGCAGATCGAACTGATGAAACTGCAGAAATCCATGAAGGAGAGGGGAGACCGGATCCTGGCCATCTTTGAGGGCCGCGACGCCGCCGGCAAGGGCGGGACCATCAAGCGGATCACCGCCTTCCTCAACCCCCGCAACGTCAAGGTCGTCGCCCTGGCCAAGCCGAGCGACACGGAAACAACCCAGTGGTATTTTCAGCGCTATGTCCCCCATCTCCCGGCGGCCGGCGAACTCGTGCTGTTCGACCGCTCCTGGTACAACCGTGCCATGGTCGAGCCGGTCATGGGCTTCTGCACCGATGAACAGCACAAGCGGTTCCTCAAGGATGTCCCCCTGTTCGAAGAGCTCCTGGTCAAGGACGGCATCAAGCTGTTCAAATTCTATTTTTCCGTTTCCAAGGAGGAGCAGGACAGACGCTTCAACGCCCGGCAGACCGATCCCCTGAAGCACTACAAGCTCTCGCCCGTTGACAACCTGGCCCAGCAGTACTGGGACCAGTACAGCGTCAAGAAATTTCAGATGCTCAACGAATCCAACCGCACCATCGCGCCCTGGACCATTATCCGCTCGGACGACAAAAAACTCGCCCGGCTCAACTGCATAAAACACATCCTGAGCAGCATCGACTACCCCGGCAAGCTGCCGGAGGAGGAGCTGCGGACCGATCCGGCCATTGTCATTTCAGGTATTGACGAAATCAAGCACATGGAGAAAAACCTCTTCGAACCTGAACGGCTGCGCGGATAAGCTGCCGCTCCGCCTGGCTCAAAACCCCGCCCCGTGGCAGCCCGCCGGGGTGGTCGCCCCCATGCCGCCGGCCACGACCGGCGGCATGGCGCTTTCCGCCGCGACAACTTCCCGGCCGTCCGGCTCGGGCTCCCCGTTTCCCTTCTCCGGAATCACCTCGGTGTCGACGCACAGCCAGACATCCTTCTCCCATGACATGTCGCCGGTCAGCCGGCCGAAGCACCTCGACACTTCGGCCAGGAAGCAGACCATGTCGTCCGGCAGACTGGCGATGGGCGCCGAGCCGTTGACATACCGCTGGATGGTGCCCGAGGCCTCGTCATACAGCAGGCGGGTGGAACCATTGATCTCCCCCTTCAGGTCCCGGTTCAGGAAGCGGACCTCCTTGATGCGCAGGTCATGGCGTCCTTCATGGAAAAACGAAAACAGTGTCTGACCGAAAATCATCTTGCAGCGCATACCAAACCTCCTTCTGAATTGTTCTTTTCCTTGACTGTACCAGAGGGGGTTTGTCATATAGTGAGTACCCGCGAATTTTTTTGAAAAAAAATTCAGAATGGAGCCGATTAAGCAGACTGTAGCATTTCAGACTGAAGGCTATGAGGGATAAAAAACCTTCACCTCACAGAAGAACTTCAGCCTAAAAGCCTATACAGCCTACAGCCTAAAAGGCTAAAAAATGAGCCTGCTCGAACGCATCTATTATTTTCACTCGCGCATCCGGGACAACCGGTATCCCAACAGCGGCGACCTGATCCGGGAGTTCGAGGTGTCGACCGCCACTGCCCACCGGGACATCTCCTACCTGCGCGACCGGCTGTTGGCGCCGCTGACCTTCAGCAAGCGGAAAAACGGCTATTATTATACCGATGCTGACTTTCGCCTGCCGTTTGAGGACACTCCCGGCCTGATCCTGCTCCTCGGCCTGCTGGAGAAAATAGCCGGCGAGGCCGGGCTCGACGGTCTGCCCGAAATGCGGCGGCTGCGGAAAAAACTTTCTTCCATCGTCTCCCCCGGGCGCCAGGCGGTCGATGATCTGATACACTGCGAATGGATTGAAACCGAAACCGTTTCGCCTGTTGTTTTCGGTGACGTGCTGAACGGCCTGCTCTCCCGCACCGCCCTCAATATCACCTACCGGTCCCCGGCCGGGGACATATCGGAGCGGGACATCGATCCGCTGAAGCTGGTCCACTACCAGGGACGATGGTACATCCTGTCCTGGTGCTTTCTGCGCTGCTCCAGAAGGATGTTCCACCTGGGCCGGATCACCCGGAGCCGCCGTACGGACAGGCCGGTCAGCCATACCCTGTCCCCCGATGATGACTGGCTGGAGGGCGCCTTCGGGATCTTCAAGGGCGACACGAAGAGCTGCTACCCAGCCCGGATTCTTCTCACCGGCACCGCCGCGGAAATAGTCCGGCGCCAGCACTGGCATCCCGGACAGACTGCCGAGGAGAGCCCGGAAGGTCTGGTCCTCAGCCTGCCGGTGGCCGATGACCGGGAGTTGATCATGAAGGTCCTGCAGTTCGGCTCCCAGGCAAGAATCCTTGAGCCTGATTTCCTGCGGGGGAAAGTCAGGGACGAAATTGCGAAAATGGCGGTCCTTTACGAAGACAGCCGGCCGTAAGCGGTCCAGCGCGTTTTCCGGCTCAGGATTGACAACCCCCCGCTGAACAGAATACAGTGAGTCAGCACACCGCCCAACACTGATCCGCCGGCGAAGCCCTGCTTCGCGATGCGGACCGACGTATCGACAACCGCCATGGACAACATAACCGCCGTCATTCTTGCCGCCGGCAAGGGCACCCGTATGAAATCGGACACGGCCAAGGTCCTGCACGAGCTGTTCTTCAAGCCCATGCTGCACCATGTGATGGACACGGTTCAGGCCGCCGATATTTCCCGGACGGCGGTCATTGTCGGACACCAGCGAGAGCGGGTCATCCAATGCCTGCGGGATTACTCCTTCATTCCCGTTACCCAGGAAGAGCAACTCGGCACCGGACATGCCGTGCTCTGCGCCGAGCAGGTCTGCGGCGATGCCGGCATCATCCTGATTCTGTGCGGCGACACCCCGCTCATCCGCACCGAAACGCTGAACGCCATGATCCGGCATCACCGCCTGATGAACTCCGAATTGACCCTCATGACCACCGTGGTTGCCGATCCCTCCGGCTACGGCCGGATCATAACCGACCGCGACGGACAGGTCAGGCGCATCGTCGAGGAGAGGGACGCCGACGACCGGCAGCGGCAGATCCGGGAAATCAACGCCGGGATTTATCTGGCCAACAGGGAATTCCTCTTCACCGCCCTCAAACAGGTGGGGACCGGCAACAGCCAGGGGGAGGTGTACCTCACCGACATCGTCGCCATCGCCAACAGGCAGGGCATGGCCGTCAACAGGTTTGTCCACGGCGAACCCGTCGATGTCCTGGGCATCAACTCCCGGGTCGAACTGGCCCGGGCCCACGCTGAAATGCAGCGCCGGCGCAATACGGAACTGATGCTGGCCGGCGTCACCATGTACGGGCCGGAAACAATCCTTATCGCCCAGAACATCCAGGTGGGGCGGGATACGATCATCCACCCCGGCGTGCGGGTAACCGGCAATTCCAGGATCGGGAGTGCCTGTATCCTTGAACCATGGGTCAGCCTCCACGACTGCGAAGTGGCCGACAACGTGACCGTCGGCGCCCGGTCATCCCTCAGCGGAGTGACGGTGCAGCCCTCCCGGACTCTTCCGCCGGGTACCTGCCGTGACGGCGGGACCTCTTCCTCTCCCTGTTGACGCTCCCGATCCGCCTGTTGCGGTCCCGTGAACGACGGCCCAAAAACAGTGTTGGCAATCCGGCCCGATCGGATTAATATGATAACTTGACCTGCAACGGAGGCTTGCACCCGGACCGAATCCGAGCAGTCCTGTCCGCCAAGCCGCCACACCCAAGCTGGAACGAATCACCTGTCATGGACATTACCTGCAACGGCGAACAAATGGCCGTCGAGCAACCGGCCACCCTGAACGACCTGGTCCTTTCCCTGGGCCTCAACCCGCAAACGCTCGTCGCCGAGTTGAACGGCCGAATTGTCGAGCACAATGACTTTGCGGCTCATCCCCTCAGGGAAAACGACCGAATCGAACTGATCCGCTTCGTCGGCGGAGGCTGAGATGCTGACCATTGCCGACAAAAAATTTTCCTCCCGTCTTTTTGTCGGGACCGGCAAGTTTTCCTCCAGCCGCGTCATGCGGGAGGCAGTGGAGGCCTCCGGCGCGCAGATGGTGACGGTCGCCCTGCGCCGGGTCGATCTCACCAATCCCCAGGACGACATCATGCAGGCCCTGGACCGCGATGCAGTGCAGTTCCTGCCCAACACATCCGGCGCCCGCAACGCCGAGGAGGCCGTCCGTCTGGCCAGGCTGGCCAGGGCCGCGGCCGGCACCGCCTGGCTCAAGCTGGAAGTCACCCCGGACCCCCGCACCCTGCTGCCCGACCCGGTGGACACCCTGATCGCCACCGAAAAGCTGGTCAGGGAAGGCTTCATCGTCCTGCCCTATATGAACGCCGATCCGATCCTCGCCCTGCGCCTGCAGGATGCGGGCGCGGCCGCTGTCATGCCCCTTGGTTCGCCCATCGGCACCAACCAGGGGATCAGGACCGCCATGCAGGTGCGCATCATCATCGAACAGGCCCGGGTTCCGGTGGTCATCGACGCCGGGATCGGCGCCCCATCGCATGCCGCCAGGGCCATGGAAATGGGCGCCGACGCCGTGCTGGTCAATACCGCCATTGCCGTTGCCGGCGACCCGGTGCGGATGGCCCATGCCTTCAGGCTGGCGGTGGAGGCCGGCCGCGAAACCTATGAGGCGGGACTCGGCCGGCGGTCAACCGCAGCCAGCGCTTCCTCCCCGGAGACCGGCCTGCTCAACGCCGATCTCGGTTTTATCCAGAACTGATGTTTGCCCCGCCCGATTTCACCAGGCTCCGGCAGTGGATCTTCCGGTCGACCGAAGAGGATGCCCGTTCGGCCCTGAAGAGGGACCGGATCGATATCCGCGACCTTGCCGCCCTGCTCTCTCCCGCGGCCGAAAGCTTTCTGCCGCAAATGGCCCGCCGCTCCGCCGGGATAACGACCCAGCGTTTCGGCAAGGTCATCCAGATCTACGCGCCACTGTATCTCTCCAACCTGTGCACGAACCGGTGCGCGTACTGCGGTTTTTCCGTCAACAACACCATTCCCCGCCGCAAGCTCTCCCTTGACGAGGCGGAAGCGGAGGCCATGATCCTGCACCGGCGAGGCTTCCGGCACATTCTGCTGGTCAGCGGCGAAGCGCCCCGGGCGCTGGGGACGGATTATCTCGAGGAGCTGGCCCTGCGCCTGCGCGACAGATTCGCCGCCCTTTCCATTGAAGTCCAGCCCCTGGACCGCGACGAATACGTCCGTCTTTTCCGGGCCGGGATCACAGCGGTGGCGGTGTACCAGGAAACCTACGACCGGGAAGTGTACGCCCGGGTCCACCACGGAGGCCGGAAACGGGACTATGACCACCGGCTCGACACTCCGGCAAGGGCGGCCGCCGCCGGTATGCGGGAAGTCGGACTCGGAGC
>DSAE01000232.1 GCA_011372855.1 Desulfobacteraceae bacterium | reverse complement strand
TCCATAGAGCACCTCCTTGTGAAAGTTGGTCGCTTTCTTCTCAGTATATCAGAAGAAGTTTATCTCCTGACAGCTGAGGGAGGTGCCTTTTATATGATTATCAAGTCTTTGCTTGACTCTTCTTCGCCATCCTGAATGGCGCCCACTGCCGTTCCGGATCCGCCCCTGGCGCCGCTGTTCCGGGCTCCCCCTTTCACCGCACGGAAATTTCCACCCGCATGGCCGGCTGCTCCCTGCCTTCACCATAACCGCCCCGGGGTTCGACGATGAAAATCCTGTCCGCCTCGACCGGCCCCTGCTCCATGAGCACATTCCTGACGACTCCCGCCCGCTGCACGGCTAGGCGCTGCAGGTCGTCTCCGCTAATAACGAGGTGGTCACGGAGGAGTTGTTCCATCTCCTCCGCCGGGATGTCCTTGAGCATGCCGAGAAAATTCCTGGGGCGCTCGAAATCCGCGGCCTTGTAGGCCTTTTTCAGGTAGTGTTCATATTCATCGGCGCCGATTTCGACATCATCGACATTCGACAGCGTCGATTCCCTGGCCGTATCCTTGAGCTTCTGCGCCTTGAGCAGCCGGTCGAAGCGCATCTGCAGCAGGGTTTCGTTGTCCCTGGCCGGATCCACCCGGCCCAGGAGGTCCACCTTGATGGCCGGCCGGTCATACAGTACCTTGGCGAATTCAGTCAGCATGTCCCCGGCCTCCGGGTTGATTTCGGCCCGGCCGGCTTCGAACTCGATGTACTGCTCCTTGCCGTCGCCGGCAAATACTGCTCCGAGCAGGGAAAAGGGGGAGGTCGCCGCCTTGACGATAAGGTTGGTGATCATCTTGAAAACGACTCCGGCAACGCTGAATTGCGGGTCGTCGAGCCGCCCCGACACAGGGATGTTGAGTTCGATTTCGCCCCGGCGGTTTTTCAGCAGGGAGATGGCCAATTGCACCGGCAGGTTGACCGCGGTTTCGTTCTGCACGAAATCGCCCAGGGTGATCTGGTCGATGAAGGCCCTGTTCTGCGAGGTGAGCCTGGCGCCTTCGATCAGGTAGTGCAGGTTGAGGCTCAATTTGCCCCTGGTCAGCGGGTAGCCGATGAACTTGATGGTGTAGGGGCTCATGGGCGTCAGTTCAATATTGCTGAATTCCGCGGTCACATCGGTGAACAACTCCTGCCAGGGATGGATGGAACCGGTGAATCCGACCGGGGAATGCTGATCCAGCATGGCGGTGACATTGATCTCGGCCGAGGCGTCCCTGGCCGAGGAGAGGCCCTTGATGTCGCCGGTAATTTTTTCCAGCGAGGTGTTGAAGCGAGGGGCTACGCTGCGGTCGACAAAATCAAAGAAACAGTCCGCCAGCCGCACCCGGGCGATCTCTATTTCTGGAGGGGGTTCCTCCCCGGCCGGTTTTTCCTCCTCTTCCTCTTCGCCGGCATCCTGCCGGACCACGGTGGCCAGGTTGAGTACACCTTCCGGGCTCCTCGACAGCGAGGCGGCGACGCCGTCCAGGAGGAGTTCTCCGGCAGTGACGCGTGTGGGAAGGGTCTGGATGGCCAATTCCGTCACCCGCACCGCATCCCAGCTCAGCAGCTTCTCCGCCGCCACGCCGTCAAGGGCGGCAAAATTGGAGACGCCGGCGTCACCCTGGAAGGAGAAACCAATACCGTCGTCAGACCGCCGGTCGAGGGACGGGCTGCCCTTGATTTCTGCCAGGCCGTCGGTCAGAATGATGTTGAGCTTCCGCTCCACGTAGGGCTGAACGGACTTGAGCGGCAGATCGGCCAGGTCGGCTTCGAGCTGCAGGGCAAGGGGGGAAAGAACCACGCTGCCGGCCGCTTTGACACTGCCGCTCCCATTCAGCCGCAGGCCGAGATCAATGGCGGTTTGTTCGCCCTCGCGGGTGGTGACGTTGTCCGCGGTCAGGCGCAGCTGGTCCGCGCTCAACACAACGGGCTCTTCCGTGGTCCGGTCGGTGAACGTCACCTGGAAGTCGGCGAAATCCAGGGCCTTGACCGTTGCCTGCCAGGCAGGCTGGTGGGCATCGTCATCTTCCGGTGCTTCCTCGGGCATGCCGGGCCCGGCCGGGGCGGTGGCCAGGAAGTCCCGCAGGTTGATGGTGCCGTCCCCGCGGCGGGTGACCGGGATGACCGCCCCCCTGCTTGCGCACCTGTCGACCGTCACCGTCTGGTTCCTGATATTGACCTCGGCGCCATTGATGGAGAAAGCGGGGATGGCAATTGTGTCCGCGCCATCCGGGCCGGTGATGCTGAAGCCTTCCAGATCGATCCCCAGGCCGGAAATAAGCAGTCCTCCGTTATTCCCCGCATAGTCGATATGGGCCGCCGCCCTGACCGTTTCCGCCTCCGGTTGTGCCCGCAGGGCGTGTTCATAGTAGGGACGGTACTTGCCGGGCCGCAGATTGTCCACGGTCGCGTCCGCCGCAACCTGAAGGGGGGCAAGGGTGAAGGTGCCGCTGACCCCGATCTTCTCGTTGCTTTCACTGGTGAGCGCCAGGTTGTAGGCGGCGGAGGTTTCCGGGGCGGTGCTGAAGTCCCTGATCTGGAGGTTGACCGGTCGCAGGGTTGACTGCATGGGGCCGGACACTGTCCGGTCAGTGAAGTGAATGACGGCCTCCTCCAGGGTTGCGTCGGCAACCTCGAACAGCAGGCCGTCGGCAGGGGGTGCGGGGGCTGTACTCTGTTGCTCATCTGCCGGGAAAGAAACGAGGCGGGCCAGGTTGAACTGTCCGTCCTCTCCCCTCTCCACGAACAGCTCCGGCTTCCGCCAGAAGATCCTGGCCAGGTGGAATTCCCGGCGCAGGAGATGGGCGCGCGCGATATCCACCGTCAGTTCGGGGAAGGAAAGCAGCGGCTGCTCCAGGCCGTCCACCATCTGCATTTCCCGCAAACTGGTTTTTCCCCTGATATTGACTGCGGGGCTGCCGTCCTCGTGCTGGATGAAGGACAGGGAAAGATCCAGGTCAAGGCGGCCGTTTTTGATGGTGAAATTGAGATTGTCGGGGAGATAGACCAGATATCCGGTGAGATCGATGTCATGGAAATCGAGATCGATCTCCGATTCCCTGGTCATGTGAAAAGGCTTGCTCTCCCCGAGCATGCTGAAGGAAGTGCCGTTGATCACCGCTTCAAAGACGGGCTGAGTGAAAATCTCAACTTCGTAAGGCAGATTGGAAAGAAAGGGCAGACCGATATGCAGGTCGGTGACGTGATGCTCGGCCTCCTTCAGCCGGTCGGTGAAATCGATGCCGCCCCCGAGCAGCTCGATGTTGTTGACCGAGAACAGAAGCGGCTTCTCCTCGCCGTCCCCGGCGGCAAGATCGGAAAAGTTGAAGGTTTTGTCACTGTTGAGGACGATTCTGGCGTACGGGTTGAGCAGGGAAAAGGATCTGATGATGATGGCGCGCTTGAAAAGGGAGGCGGCCTGCAGGGTTACGTGCAGGCGTTCAAAGGAGACAAACGGTTCGCCGCCGGACGGTTCCAGGACCTGGAACCCGGTGACCGCCGCCTCCAGGGTGTAGGGATTGAATTGTACTTTCTGGACCGTGGTCGGCCGGTGCAGGGCCTGGCTCAGCTTTTTCTCCAGCTGCGCGCGGACAATGGCCGGCAGCAGCCAGAAACCGAAAACGGTGTACAACAGCAGGGAGCCCCCGGCAATGATACTCCACCGCTGTAATCGGGACAGGCCCTGCCATCTTTGCCGCAGATTCTGCACAGCCATCGTTGTATCCTTGCGCTGAAGGTTATCCTGACCGTATTATCCAATGTTGGCCGGCAAAGATCAACACAGATTGTTTATTATCCGCAGATTACACAGATTTACACAGATGATTGTTTCTGGAATATCAGGCTATCTGCCGATTCAAAGATATACAACCACCCGCCAGATCCCAGCCCAAAAAAAAACCAAAAAAAATCTGCGTAATCTGCGTAATCTGTGGAAAGTTTTATCCGCAGATTACACAGAGTTGCACAGATGAGTTGTTTCTGGAATATCAGGCTATCTGCCGATTCCCCGATATGCAACCACCCGCCAGATCCCAGCCCCAAAAAAGCCAAAAAAAATCTGCGTAATCTGCGTAATCTGTGGATAGTTTTATCCTCAGATTACACAGATTCACACAGATGAGTTGTTTTTGGAATATCAGGCTATCTCCCTTCGGGTTCAATGATTTCTATGGAATCGCCGTCCTGAAGCACATGCTCCATCCCGGCCGGTTTGCCGTTGACCCGCAGTGCCGCTTGCGGGGAAACGGTCAGGTTGGCCTTTTTCAGGTAGTCGGCGACGGTGGCGTTTGCAGGGAGCCGGCTGATCCGGCCCCCCTCCCCGAACACCACCGTGGCGGCTTCATACACCTGCTGATGCAGGACCTCGATGAACCGCTCCGAACTCATTCCGAGATGCTGCTTGACCAGCCCTTTCATCCACAGGGTTTTCTGCAGGTCGCTCTCGGTGATCGCCTTCCCTCCCTGCTTATACTGCCAATGGGCGGCAACGCCGTATTCCGCCTCCCGGTGCATGAGTTCCGTGCGGATCTGGAACTCGATGGGTTTGTGGGAAATGTTGCGGACGGGATACACGCAGGTGTGCAGTGACTGGTAGCCGTTGTCCTTGGGCAGGCCGATGTAGTCGTCGAAACTGCCGGGAACGGGCTGGAAATGGGTGTGCAGCAGACCCAGAACGGCGTAGCACTCGGGCACGGTGGCAACGATGATCCGCATGCCGATGCGGTCAAGAATGTCGTGAAAGGACTTTCCCTTGCGCAGCATTTTGCGATATATGCCGTAGAAGCTTTTGATTCTTCCCTGGACTATGGCCTTGATTTCGTTTTTCTCCAGGAGGCGGTCGACGGCCTTTTTCAGGATGGCGAGGCACTGGGCGTCTTCCTCGCGGATCGGCGCCACCTGCCGCTCCAGTTCCCGGTAGATGCGGGGCTCCAGGATCCGGAACGAGGCGCCTCCAACCGTCTGCGCAGCCTGGCGAGATTCAGGCGGTTGGCAATGGGAACCAGGATGTCCAGGGACTCTTCCGCCTTTTTTCTCAGCCGGTCGTTTTCCCCGTCCCGGTGCTCTTCGAGGTCAATGACCCTGAACGCCAGCAGCAGGAGGGTTTCGTGGATATCATGGGAAAGCGTCGACAGCAGAGCCTGGGTATCCCGGTGCCGATTGACCTCCGAATCCGTCCGGCAGGCCGGGGGGAGGGTGAAGTGGGACAGGAGGTCGGCGGTCTTTTGGCCGAATTGTTTCCTGATCTCGGCAAGGGAAAGAGACTTGTTCCACAGCAGAGGAGCGAGCAGGGCGCAGATCACGATCACGGCGTCCGCTTTCTGCTCAACCAGAAGACTGGCGACATTGACTATGGCGGTTTGCCTGTCTGCCTGCAGTGATTCCAGGAGGGAGAGCGCTTCCCGGATGAGCTCGCAGTCTGATGTGCTGTATTCTTTCGTGATATGTTCTACAAGCAGGGGGATGGTTGCCAATTCCAGATCGTTTCGCCCCATTGCACGAAAACCTCAGAACCAACAATATTGTCAATATACCAGTGGGAATAATCCATTCCCCGATGATCCGCAAAGTATTTTCTTCCCGGCCCCTTTCCTGATGGAAACTGACCGGCATGGCTGGAAAAATACTGGTATCGCGGGGAATGCTCCG
>DSAE01000220.1 GCA_011372855.1 Desulfobacteraceae bacterium | reverse complement strand
TTCCTGGCTGCGCTCGGGGTTGTGAAGACCTGGTACCGGGCCGTGGGAATGGAATATTTGGCGAGAAAATCCTTGGTAAAGACCTTGCTTCCCTCCAGTTCCGCCGCGGCCGAGGTTGGGCCGAATATCCGCAAACCGCGCTTTTCGAACTCATCCACGATCCCGAGAGTGAGAGGATCTTCCGGGCCGACAATGGTCAGATCGATTTTCCGCTGGAGAGCAAAATCAGCCAACCCCTTAATATCGTTGGCCTTTACATCGACACAGGTCGCCAGCTTCCTGATCCCGGCGTTTCCCGGGGCGCAGAAAATCTTCTTCACCCGCGGGCTCTGGTGTATTTTCCACACAAGGGCATGTTCACGTCCACCTGATCCTATGACCAGAATTTTCATATCACTCTCCATCGAATAGTAAGCGGCAACCCGCGGGACCGGCCTGTCCGACCTCTGGATTTCCCCCTCACCTAATTATCATCTTCTGTCCGTCATGTCGAGTCCTGGCAATCATTTCGCCCGGATTTGATCCGTGTGCCTGCGGTCGAGGAGCCCAAGCAGCAAGACGTCATTTTGTTTGACACTTGGCACCGAATTTTGTTTAATCGAATGAATGAGCATTCATTTTGTGGTTTCCATCCAACGTGTCAATTTTATTGTCTGATGAAAACAGCCGATAAACACAGCAAAATAATCAGGGCCGCCACCAAGGTGTTTGCCAAGAAGGGATTCTTCAACGCCCGGATATCGGATATCGCCAAGGAAGCCAAGGTGGCCGACGGAACTATTTATCTCTATTTCAACAACAAGTATGACATGCTGCTGTCGGTCTTCGAGGAAAAGATCGGCAAGCTGGTCGAACAGATAAATACGCACCTGGAAAAGGAAGAGGATCCGCGGCGCATGCTTGAGATTTTTATCGCCAACCACCTCAGGGAAATGAAAAAGAACCGGAACCTGGCCGAGGTGATTCAGATAGAGCTCAGGCAGACCAACAAGATGATCAAGGATTACCGGAACAACAAATTCAGTGAATACCTCGATATTATTTCAACGATAATCAAACGGGGTCAGGCCGGCAACGTCTTCCGGCAGGATGTTCTTCCCGGCATAGCCAAAAGGGCTATTTTCGGCGCCATGAACGAAGTCGCCCGCATATGGAACATCAATATCGATTCGGAATACAAGGTCGAAGAAATCGAAAGTCAGGTCATTAAAATATTTCTGATCGGCATCCTGGAACATCCTGAAAAATCCGACTGATTCCGACGGGAACGGCCCCGCCGGTCCCATCAGCTCCTGGTGGGAACGGTAATGTCCATTACCTCAAACTCCCGCAAACCACCGGGAGTCTTAGCCATGACGTCGTCACCGACGGTTTTGCCCAGCAAAGATCTGCCGAGAGGGGAAAGGACGGAGATCGAACCATTCTTTACGTCCGCTTCCTCAGGTCCCAGCAGTTGATAGGTCATTTTCTCTTCCGTTTCCATGTCGAGCAGCGTCACAACCGTTCCGAAAACTGCACTGTTGCAGTTGACCTTGGTGCAGTCGATGACCTCCGCCCGGGCAATTTTATCCTTGAGTTCCATGATACGCGCCTCGACCATGCCCTGCCTTTCCTTGGCCGCATGATATTCGGCGTTTTCGCTCAAATCGCCGTGTTGACGTGCTTCCTCTATGGCGCGCACGACATCGCGGCGTTCATATCTTTCCAGACGGTCCAGTTCTTCCCGCAACTTCTGGTAACCGGCCCTTGAAATCGGAATACGTTCAATCATATCCTCATAAACCTCCTTGCTGAAACCTGCGGCTGCCCCGTGGCGTTTTCCATAAGGAACAAACCGGAATTGACTTCTGTAAAGTTTATACCTGCCGGGGCCGCTGTCAATGCCCCTCAAGTCCCATTTGCTCTCTCCGGCGCAACAAATCAGACAAATCTTCGCGACGGCTGTGCTGTTCGAGGAGCGCGGTCAGTTCCCGATAGGTCCGATCATCCTGCGGATTTTCATGGTAGAGCAGGGTCAGAACATCAATCAGTTCATCCGTCTGTCCTCTGCGGCGCAAAAGTTCGGCGATTTCCCTGTATATGCCCGGCCTGTCGGCTGTCACCTGGACCAGATCCTGCCACAATTTTGTGCCGCCGTCATTCTCGACCAGGACCAGCAGATCACGGGCGAGCTTCTGCTGGGCTTCTTTTTTCCTGTTCAGGACGTGGGCGTCGCCCGGTCTGACGGCAAGGCAGAAGTCATAATAGACCAGGGCGTCGTCGATGCGGCCGATCTGCATGTTCAGTTCCGCGGCCCGTTCCAGGAGTTCGACATTATCGGGAGTCTCCCGCAGAACGGCCTCAAGATGCTTGAGGCTCATTTTCCAGTTCTCCCTTTGTTCGTAATAGCACTGCAGGGCGCGATGGGCGGTCATGTTGTCGGGAGCGGACGCTATGATCCTGCCCCAGTAGGCGGCGGCATGCTCCGGGTAGCCGGATCTCTCGAGCAGGTCGGCCTTCATGGCAAGAACTCCGGTGTCCTCGGGCCGGTGGCGTTCAAGCTTTTCAAGCACCGCCCCGGCGTTGTCGAGATGGCCGAGGGCTATCAGCAGGGTCGCCTGCCTGCCCAGCAGTTCCGGGTTGTCGGGGTTGTCGGCGACGAGCTGTTCAAGATAGGGCAGCATCGTTTCCCGGTCGCCCAGCTGCTCCAGTGACCGGACCAGACCGGCAGCGGCCGACATTTTTTCAGGATGGTCGGCGGCCTCATCATACAGCTGCCTGAAGAGAACAGCGGCCCTGCTGGCCTGCCCGGCCTCCAGGTTGACAGCGGCAAGGCTGAAGAGATACTGTTTGTTTTGCGGGTCGAAGGCCAGGAGCCGTTCCAGCTGTTCGGCCGCCTGCCGCCACCGGTTCAGCTGGATCAGAATTGTGGCGTACTCCCAGCGCGCTTCGACAATATTGTCTTTCCGGGCCAGGAGTACTTCGTACTGGACCAGGGCTTCGGGATATTTTTCGTCCCGGTACAACTGCCTGGCCAGGTCCCAGGTGTTTTTCCACTGGGGAGCCAGGTGATCCTCATATCTGATAACCCGGTGGGGAATGCTTTGGTCAGGAAATGTGCGCTCCGGTGCGATATCATTCTCCCGCTTCAGTTCTTCCGCCAGCGGAAAAACGGTGCCCCCCGTTCCAAACAGGAAACAGTATACCACCAGGATTGCCAGGCGCCGTCCATATATCTTCATGGTGAGACTTTACTGCCTCCCGCTGAAAAAATCGGCGATCCTGCCGACAACGTATTCAATCTGCTCCGGTTCCAGTTCCGGATAAATGGGCAGGGCCAGCGTTTCCCCGGCGGCCTGCTCTGCCCGGGGAAAAGACTGCCCGGTCAGGCCGCATGGCCGCAAACAGTCCTGCTGGTGCAGGCACAGCGGATAATAGACTTCGCAGCCGACGCCCTGCTCCGTGAGGAACGCGCGCAGCGCATCCCGTTCGGACACGCGGATGACAAACTGATTATAGATATGAAAATTTCTGCCTTCGGCCCCCTCGCTGGAGAGATAATCGGCGGTCGGCAGGACCACGGTTTTTCCGGCCAGTCCTGCCTCGGCAAACAGGCGGTTGTAGATCGCCGCATTATCACGTCTGGCCTGGTGCCACTGCTCGAGATGCTTCAGCTTGATCTTCAGAACGCAGGCCTGGATCGGATCCAGGCGAAAATTGCCTCCGATATGGGCGTGGTAATATTTCGGCTCAGCGCCGTGATTTCTGAATACGCGCAACCGCTCGGCAAAAGATTCATCGGTTGTGGTAACCAGGCCCCCGTCGCCGATGCCGCCGAGATTTTTGCTCGGAAAAAAGGAAAAGCAGCCGCAGGTTCCCATCACCCCGGCCTTTTTCCACACCGTCTGCCCGTTTTCCCGGAAGGGGTACTCCGCTCCGATCGCCTGGGCCGCGTCTTCGATAACCGGGATCCGCAGGTCGTCGGTTATCTGCCGGATCCGCAGCATGTCGGCGCACTGACCGAACAGGTGCACAGGGATGACGGCCTTGATCGTCCCTCCTTTCCGTCGGTCCTCTTCGAGAATGGCGGCCATGTGGTCCGGATCGATGTTCATGCTGTCAGGAAGAATATCGGCAAAAACAGGCATGGCGCCGACCCGGATGACGGATCCCATGGTGGCGAAAAATGTATAGGGAGTCGTCAGCACCCTGTCGCCGGGCCCGATGCCCAGGGCCATCAAGCTGATCAGCAGCGCGTCCGTCCCGCTCGACACCCCCACGGCGGAGGGAGCGCCGCAGTAGGCGGCAAGGGATTTTTCCAGGCTGCTCACCTCGGGACCGAGAATATACTGGGTCGAATCGAGGACATCTGTCATGGCCTGGAGAATTTCATTGCGCAGACGACTCATCTGCGGCTGTAAATCAAGTAAAGGTACCTTCATAATAATGTTGTCGAGGATTATGGAGTGAACATCAGCAATGAGGGGAGGACAGGCAATCGATGCGGGCAGCCATCAGGATTCGCTGTATCCGGAGTCCGCCTTGAGAACCATGTGATCGCCGCTGAAAAAATCCTTGACATCGGGCATTTCCTTTTCGAAATGCTTTTTCAGCTTCTTCAGCAGATTCGCCTCGATCTGGCGCACCCTTTCCCTGGAGATATTAAACTGGTCGGCAATAACCTGCAAAGTCTTGGGTTCGTCGGTGAGCAGCCTGGTTTCCAGGATCACCTGCTCCTTGTCGTTCAACTGATCTTTCAGCCTGTTGATGATTTCGGCAAACCGGTCGCGGATCTCCTGGCTCGCCACCAGTTCCTCCACGTCAGGTCCTTCATGGGGAAGAAAACTTTTCTGTTCATCCTCCGATTCACCGCGAACCGGGCTCTCCAGTGAAACTTCCCAGTTGTCCATCCGCTGGTTCATCTCAACGACTTCGCTTTCCTTGACATTCAGCCGTTCGGCCAGAAGCTTGACCTCGGGCTTGAATCCCTGGGCTTCGAGCAATTTCTTTTCCTTGTTGAGGCTGAAGAACAGCTTGCGCTGCGCCTGGGTTGTTCCGATTTTGACCAGGCGCCAGTTGTCCATGATGAACTTGAGGATGTAGGCGCGAATCCAGTAGGCCGCATAATAGGAAAATTTGACCCCCCGATACGGATCAAATTTTTTCGTTGCCTGAACCAGGCCGACATTGCCTTCCTGGATGAGATCCATGAAATTCTGCATCCAGTATTTCTGGAAATCCATGGCGACCTTGACAACCAGCCTGAGGTTGGTTGAAACAAGCCTGTAGGCTGCCTCCGGATCGCCGGTTTCCTGGAACCGGATGGCCAGTTCCTCGGTTTCCTCCCTGGTCAGCAGCTCATATTGACTGATCTCCTGCAGATACCTGTGCAAGGCCGGATTGCTGAGCGCAGGAAGATTCTTGTCATCATCGAGCAGCACCAACGGATGACGGGTTTCGCCCAGGTCGGAGTTTCTGTCTATTTCCTCTGTGGTCATGGGAACGTTGTGCGAATCGGCTCTTTCCTTTTGCCCTTTCCACCGCAAAAATAAAGTGAACAATAAAAAAATACTCTGTGCAAGGTCTGCCTTTCACAGAGTGAATATTATATTAAGTGGCTCTTAACCAAACTCAGCTATTTTTACAGGTGTGTGAGCCAAGCATGCGTTGAGCAATCTCAAAGGCATCTCCGGTTCCCAGAACCTACGGTTAAAACGATAACAAAATTCATC
>DSAE01000300.1 GCA_011372855.1 Desulfobacteraceae bacterium | reverse complement strand
TTTTGGTTCGTTTTCTTTGGGCAAGCAAAGAAAACGAACAATAAAATCAATAGATAATTGACATCTTGACAGGTGTTATTCTCCTCATTCGGCCCCGCAACGCGGGGTGGGGCGCTGCCGACTCTCCAAACTATTCATGCCGCAGGGCGTCGATGGGATCGAGCCGCGCCGCCTTCCTGGCCGGGAAATAACCGAAGATGACCCCCACCGCGGCGGAAAAGAGAAAGGCGACGATCATTATGCCCGGGTTGATGATAAAAGGAATCTGCAGCAGCCGGGCAAGGCCGTACGAGGAGGATAGGGCAAGGAGAATACCGATCATGCCGCCGAAGGAGGAGAGCACGACCGCTTCCACCAGGAACTGCAGCAGCACTTCCCGCTCCAGGGCGCCGATGGCAAGGCGGATGCCGATTTCCCTGGTGCGCTCGGTCACCGAGACCAGCATGATGTTCATGATGCCGATGCCCCCCACCAGCAGACTGACCGCGGCCACCGCCCCCAGCAGGGTGGTCAGGATCTGGGTAGTGCCGGTGAGCATCCTGGTGATTTCCTTCATGTCCATGACCTGAAAATCATCGTTTTTCGATCCTGAGATGTGGCGCCGCTCCCGCAGCAGGTATTCGATATCGCTTTTGGCCTTGTCCGTCGACCTGCCCTCGGCCACCGAGACCTGAATCAGGCTGATGTCCTGGTTGCCGGCAATCCGTCGCTGAAAAGTGCGCAGCGGCAACAGGACAAGGTCATCCTGGTCGGAGCCGAAGGTGGATTGGCCCTTGGCTTCCAGAACGCCGATGACCTCGCAGGACATGTTGCCCAGGCGGATACTGCTGTCCAGGGGGGTCTGGCGACCGAACAGTTCCTTGGCCACAGTGGCCCCGATAACGCATACCGCCTTGCCGGCCCGCAGTTCGGTTTCCAGGAATTGCCGGCCGGTGCCGATGGTCCAGTTGCGGACGATGAAAAACTGGTTGTCGACGCCGGTAACCGACGTGGCCCAGTTGGCGTTGCCGTACACCGCGGTGAGCCGCCGGGAAGCGGAGGGCGCAACCGCGGTGATGGCGGGGATCTCCCTGTAGAGCGCCTCGACGTCGGCGGAGTTGAAAGGGGGGGCGCCCGTGGCCGATCCCGGGCCCATGCGCTGACCGACCCGGATCATCAGCAGGTTGCTGCCCAGGCTGGCTATCTGCTCGGTGACCTGGGCCGTGGCCCCGCTGCCGATGGTCACCATGACAATGACCGCGGCCACGCCGATGACGATGCCGAGAATGGTCAGGAATGAACGCAGGACATTGCGGCGGATTTCCCGCAGGGCCAGGAGCAGGGAGTTCGCCAGCATCAGCCGGTACCTCCGTTGGATCTGTCCGTCTCCACCAGCCCGTCCCGAAACAGTATTTCCCGTTCCGCGTACCTGGCCATTTCCTCTTCATGGGTGACCATGATGATGGTGATGCCCAATTCCCGGTTGAAGGACGTCAGCAGCTCCATGATCTCGATGCTGCGGGCCGTGTCGAGGTTGCCGGTCGGTTCGTCGGCCAGGAGCAGGGCCGGTTCGGTGACAATGGCCCGGGCGATGGCCACCCGCTGCTGCTGGCCGCCGGAAAGCTCGCCGGGGGTGTGGTGCTCCCAGCCGGACAGGCCCACGGCAGCCAGGGCCTCGGCTGCCCGGCGATGGCGCTCGCGGACCTTTACGCCCCGGTAGATCAGGGGCAGTTCGACATTTTCCAGAGCCGAGGTGCGGTTGAGCAGGTTGTAGCCCTGGAAGACGAACCCCAGATGGTGCCGGCGCAACAGGGCCCGTTGGTTTCGGGACAACCCGCCGACCTCGATGTTTTTGAACAGGTAGTTGCCCCCGGTGGGGGTGTCGAGACAACCGAGGATGTTCATGCAGGTGGATTTGCCGGAGCCGCTCGGCCCCATGACCGCCGCAAATTCACCCTCGCCGATGCGCAGGTCAATCCCGCGCAGGGCCGGCATGGCGGCCGTGCCGCTGCCGTAGACCTTGGTGACGCCCTGCAGCTCCACCAGGGGGGGACGCTCTGTCCGTGCCCGAGACGACATGATCATTTCTTCCTGCTGATCGATTCGATGATCAACTCCATGCCCGGTGCAACCTCTCCCTCAACAATTTCGGTCATTATGCCGCTGGTGGCGCCGATGGTGACCGGTACGGCGACCGGTTCGTTGTTTCGCAAGGTCCATACCTGCTGGGCCTGGCCGGCCCTGATTCCGGTGATTCTCTGTTGCTGGCGGGGCCGGCTGGGACGTGGAAAAAGCCGGCTCAACAGGCTGCCGCCCGAAGCGCTCACGGTTGACTCTTCTTCGGGCGCCGGCGGGACGTAGCGCAGAGCAGCGTTGGGCACCAGCAGGGCGTCATTGATCTGGCTGACCACGATATCCGCCGTGGCGGTCATGCCGGGCCGCAGGGAGAGATCCGAATTGTCCACGTTGAGGACCGTCGGGTAGGTCACCACCCCTTCGGTGGTCTGCGAGCCGTACCGAACCTGGATGATGTGGGCGGGATAGGTTCGGTTCGGATAGGCATCCACCGTAAAGGTGGCCTGCTGCCCCTCCCGGACCTGGCCGACATCGGCTTCATCGACGTCGACATGGAGTTCCATCTTGGTCAGGTCCTCCGCCAGGGTGAAGAGCACCGGGGCCTGCAGGGAGGCGGCCACGGTCTGGCCGGGCTCGACGCTGCGGGCCAGGACCACCCCGTCGATGGGCGACAGGATAATGGCCTTTTCCAGGTTGGTGCGGTCGAGCCGCAGCTTGGCTTCCGCCTGGGCGATATTGGCCTCGGCCATTGCTTCGTTTGCCAGGGCGCGTTTGAGAGCCGTTTCCGCCTGGTCGAAATCCTGCCGGGAAGGAATTTTCCCGCCGCTGAGTTCTCTGGCCTGGGTAAATCGTATCAATTCAAATCGGGCATCCATGACATTTGCCTTGGCCTGCCCCAGGCTGGCACGGGCAGATTCCAGGGCGGCCTGGGACTGGCTAACCTGGGCTTCGAGTATGGTGGTATCGAGCCGCGCCAGCACCTGGCCCGCCTTGACCACGTCATTATAGTCGACGGCCACGGATTCTATGGTCCCTGAAACCTCGGTGCCGACATCCACCTGGTTGGTCGCCTTCAGGTTGCCGGTGGCGGTGACGGTGACGGTGAGGTCGCCGCGCTGCGCCTTAACGGTACGGTACTCGATTGCCGAGCCTTTTCTCCCCTCCTGCCACTGGAAGAGGAGAAAGATGACTGCCAGGAGAACCGGGGGCCAGATGAGCAGATGCATCAGATACCTGCTCCTCTTCCGGGGCGCCTCCAGGGACAATGTCCGCTGCAGGTCCGAATCGTCTTGTTTATGGGGACCGCTCATACGTTATCGTCCTTTAGGGAATTACTCTTCTGCAAGTGAACTCCACCCTCCGCCCAGGGCCTTGTAGAGGCGGACCAGGTTGGCGGTGACGGTGCCCTCGCTCTGGGCCAGCTGATCCTCAAAGGTAAGGAGGGAGCGCTGCGCGTCCAGGACCGTGGTGAAGTCAGAGAGGCCGACCTGGTACTGCTGCTCGGCAAGTTCTTCGGCCATACGCGCCGCATCGACGGCCGCGGCCAGGTGCTCCCGGCGGAACTGCTCCTCGGCATAGGCGGTAAGTGTGTTTTCCACTTCTTCCAGAGCGCCCAGTATTGCAGCCTCGTAGGCAAGCAGGAACTGCTCCTGGACGGCGGTCTGCACTTCGATGTTGCGGCGGATGGCTCCGGCATCGAAAATGTTCCAGGAAACAGCGGGGACGATGCTCCAGGCATCGCTGCCCGACCTGAACAGATCCGTTGAGGAGAGCGATTCCAGCCCGATGGAGCCGCTCAGCCGGAATCGGGGATACAGGTCGGCGGTGGCAGCTCCGATGCGGGCGGTCTGGGCGGCAAGACGACGCTCGGCGCCGCGGATGTCCGGCCGCTGCCGGAGCGCTTCCGCAGGCACCCCGACGGCCACGGCTGGCGGAAGCCCGGGGAAGGGACGTGCTTCCGCCAGCAGTTCGTGAACCGTGCCGGGAACAGTGCCGGTCAGCACGGCAAGGCGGTTTTTTGCTCCTTCCAGCGCGCTTCGCAGGCTGGGAATCTGGGCCCGGGTGTTTTCCAGATTGTACCGGGCCTGCTGCAGTTCCAGGACATTGCTCAGGCCTGCCTGGTGGCGCCAGTCGATGAAGTCGTAGGATTCCTGTTGAATGGTAAGGTTTTTTTCCGCTGCAATCAGCCGTTGCTGCGTGGTGCGGACATCAAGGTAATTGAGGGCAACCTCCGCCGTCAGGGTCACCATCACGTCCCGCAGATCCTCCCTGCCGGCGTCCAGGTCCGCCTCGGCAGCCTCAACGGACCTCCGTATACCACCGAAGATATCCACTTCCCACCCGGCGTCAAAACCGACGGCGTAAAAGCTGCGGGTCGCCCCGCCGCCGGTGTTTTCGCTGGATTTGCTCCTGCTTGCCGATCCGCCGGCATCAAGGACGGGCAACAGGCCTGATTCACTGATGCCGAGCCGGGCGCGGGCCTCACGAACCCTGGCCATGGCCTGTTTCAAGTCGAGATTGTTGAGGACCGCCTGTTCGATGAGCCGGTTCAGGACGGGGTCCTCCAGGGTCGACCACCACCGTGCCAACTTCCGGGTCTCCATATTTTCCCCCGACAATCCCTGTCTGAGGCCGGTGTGCCAGTCGGCTGGTGCGCTGCTTTCCGGCGGCACATAGTCGGGACCGACGGGGGCGCAGCCGGCCAGGGTCAGGATGGAAAAAACCATCAGGAGGGGGAGCGCGATTCTGGTCAGGGCGGATTCATTCTTACTCCACCATGATAAGGCCATAACCGGCCTGCTGCGGGAGGGACGATGCGGGCGCTTCATACGGTTTCTTGCCTCCTCAATGAATAGGCGGATTCCGGGTCAACAGGGTGGAAGGCCGAGGGCCAATTGCGTTTGCAGCACGATAATGTCCTCCATTTTCCGCAGATATTGTTTTTCATATCGCTTTTCGTGCAGATCGTCCAGGATGAGGTCCATGCGGTCGGCATGAAAAAATATCGGCGTATTCATGATCAGATCGCGGAGAAATGCCTCTCTGTCGTCCATGGCCGGGTCGATGCGCCTGAATAATTCCCTGAGGGCGGCATGGGTCGGAATAATTAACTCCGTTTTAAAGATGTTTCGCAACGGCCCCTCGTGCCGCATGACCTGGAAGACCACCCGGCAATGCCAGGCGGGCCGCTCCCGGCTGAAGAGCAGAAGAATATTGCGGCGGACAATGGCCCGGATGACCTGAGCCTGCCCCAATGGAGTGTCGATTGCATACTGCTGCAGCAGATCGCTGACCGGATGGTCTTTCCAGGCCTGCATCACCGTCTGGACGACGGCCTCAAACAGTTTTTCCTTGCCGCCGAAGTGATAGTGGATGCTGCCGGCATTGACCCCGGCCCGAAGGGCAATGGCCCGGATCGACACCGAGGCGAAGCCCCTTTCCGCCGCGAGCTGTCCCGCGGCATCGATCAATGCCGCCCTGGTTTTTCTGCTGGTTTCGTAGGTCGCCAATGGGTTGCCGCCGCAAGATTAAATTCATTCGGATGTCAGCAATTCCCGGCCTATGGTTAACATACTGATTTTATTGTAAACATATAAACAAGCCTTCGTAAACTTTTTCACGCCGTTCAATATGGAGTGACATAAGGTATTTGATCATAAC
>DSAE01000301.1 GCA_011372855.1 Desulfobacteraceae bacterium | reverse complement strand
GGCCAGGTTGGGGCCGTAGAGCTGAACGTAGAGCCCCGGGGCTTCGTTCTGGGGCACGATGGTGCCGATGATCGAGGTGACGGCCAGGGTGAAGAGCAGGAAGAGCGCCAGCTTCACCGAGGCCAGAAATGTCATGGTTTCATGTATGTATTTTTTCATAATTTCTACCTCTGCTGCGTGGCGGACTGTTGGAGTTCATCGACGATCTGTTGAAGAGAGCGGCCGTCGGAGACCCGCGCCAGCGGATTGATCCGCAGCAGGTCCTGCCACGCGGAAAGCGCTTCGGCCGGGTTATTCAGATCGTAAAGCTGGACGATGCCGGTATTGAACCGCGACTGCTCGTGCCGGGGATCGATGTCCGCGGCTTCCCGGAACAGTTCCACGGCCTTTTCCGGCCGGCCGATGCTCCTGTACATGACGCCCAGATCGGTCATTACGTGCGGATTGCCGGGGGAAAGTTCCAGGGACCGGGTATAGGCGTCGATGGCTTTCTGGTACTGCTCAGTGTCGAAATAGTGATTGCCCAGTCGGGTCCATGCCGCGGGATTGTCCGGGTTGGCGGCCACCTCGCGTTCGAGGGCGGCGTGCTGGCCGGCCGGGTTGTCGGTCGTGCCGGCCTGCGGCGCATACGCATTGGCATCGACGGGGCTGCGATCGCTGAAGACGATCCCGGCCAGAAAGCCGATCAGCAGGGAAATGACAATGCTGATACAGAGTTTTTGTTTTGTTATCGTATTGTTCGGATTCATTATTTTCTCCGTTTGATACTGTTGGCAACTATACGGGTCGCAAAGTCCGGGCCTGTTTCTCTCTCGGGAGACAGGGGCGGCGCTCAGCGGCGGCTGCTGTCGTTCCGGGCGTCCGGTGAAGGAAAACGCCGGGAAGTCTGTATCAAATCAGGAGAACGGTTGTGCGCAGGGCGCGCAGGGCAGGGCTGTGAAGGGTGTTTTGTAACGATGCGTATTCGGCGGCGTGAACCGAAGGCGCCGACACAGTGATATCCGTTGCCGGCCAGGAAGGCAGGGAAACGGGGGTTGTCTTGAACTGCTGGTCGTCCGGTTGGCGGATCGAGTTGGCCGATGCCAGGATAATTTCGGTGCAGGCGGATGCGCCCGGATGCAGAGACCGGGTCTCGGCGTGGCCCGAGGGGTGAGATGTCTCCCCGCCGGAGTCATGGCAGGCCATCATCCGCAGTGGATTCCGCTTGACGTAATGGGTCTGCGAGTCGCTGACGCAGAGGACGGTCTCACTGGCCTGGGTCCAGGAAAAAACAAATATGAGCAGCAGCGGAATCAGGAGGAAAGGCTGTGTTTTCGTGCGCTTCATGGGATTGTGATCAGGACGTGTCGAACCTGCGCCGGCCGGGATCTTTACCGGCCGAGGGTCGGCCTGTATATCCCCGCTTCATAGATTTTACAGATGTCCCGGGCAACCTTGCCGGAAATTCCGAGATGGGTGAGGCGGCAGTAGACGTGCAATGGATTCAACAGGTGCCGTAGTTTGTCAAGAACCGAAAGGTGATGTGCGATGTCCATATTTATGCGCCCGGTCAGGGGTTCGAGGTCGCGGTCTATTACTTTAACCTGTAATATTGCAATTTTCAGGCCGATATTTAGAAAATTGATGATCAGCAATGATTCCGGGCTATTGCGAAAAAGCGGTGATTGTCTCGGGGCCTGGTCGGCGCCCGGGGTTGGGGATATGCCCGGATGGAGGATGGGGAAATGACCACAATGTGTCCCTCGGGTCCGATCCGGCCGGACGGCTGCAAGGCCGCTGCCGGACAGGTTCCCGAGAGGGGAATGGTCCGCCTCCTATCTGCCGGCGCCGGTTATATGCAGGATTTCCGGCAGCATGCGGGCAACGCATTTCCTCCCTTCGGTAATGGCTTCGTCCGCCCGGTAAAATTCCAGCAGACCTATCTGGGCCAGTTTGGGGGCAAGCAGAATATCGGGCGGGTCCCCTGCCATGCGGCTGCGGGTGATCCGGTCCTGGATGATGTTCACCGATCCGGCGATGGCATCGAACAGGCTCGGGGGTTTGTCGTTTTCCCGCTGGGCGGAAAAAAAGGTGTCGGTGTATTCCCTGACCATGCCGGTGATCTTTCCCTTTATTCCTTCCGCCCGGTCCGGCGGCCTGGTAGTCCGGGTGAAATGCCGGCCGACGATATCGCCGTTCAGGTTGACGGCAATGACGATGTCGGCGCCCAGGGCGCGGCAGACGGAAACCGGGACCGGGTTGACCAGGCCGCCGTCAACCAGCCAGCGGTCATTGTTTTTGATGGCGGGGAACAGGCCGGGGACGGAAATGGAGGCCCACACCGCATCGAGGATCGGTCCGCGGGCAAACCAGATTTCCCGTCCCGACTCCAGGTCGGTGGACACGGCGGCAAACCGCTTGCCCAGGTCCTCGATGCGCAGATGGTCGTCGGCGACATACCTGTTGAGAAACAGGCGCAGCCGCTCCGTATCGACAAACCCGTTCAGGGAGGAATTGATTTCAAAAAACCTGATGGTCTCGAACCGCGTCAGCGAGCGGACCCATGCCTCCAGCTTCGGCAGATTGCCGGCAACATAGGACGCGCCGACCAGGGACCCGATTGACGTGCCGCAGAGTATGTCGGGCTCTATTCCCTGTTCGGCCAGGGCGCTTAAAATGCCTATATGCGCCCATCCCCGGGAAGAACCGCTGCCCAGAGCAAGGCCGATGGCCGGTTTTTTCTGCTTCATTGCCTGTCGGAACGGGTTTCTTTTCCTGTTTCGTCCGGGCAGCCGGACCCGTTGCGGGATCGGGATGCTCCTGTTTTCCGCTCCCGGGGGACATGATAGCGGATCCTTGATTTCCGGGCGAGGCGGTCAACGTCCAAACCGAGGTCTTTGGCCGGCGAGACGATATGGAGGTCATATTTGAGCAGCCGCCTGCCCGGATTGGTCGGGGCGTAAACCCGCAGGACGCCGACGATGTCCAAACCGTTGTAGCTGGCAAAGATGTCATCCGGGCAGATATGCTGTTTTTTGCGCTGCGCTTCGGCGAGCAGGGTTTTGGACACTTCCTCCAGGGTGAAGCTGGCGAATTCGCCGAACCGGCCGATGCCCAGTATCCTTGTCAGGCCCGTGTAGGCGGCCTCCTTGTACCGGGTGTCATGGCAGACGACGATATACGGCGGAAAAAGTACGGCACCGCTTTTCGACACCGCGGGTTCCCTGGCCCGGTCGAGGGTGGCGGAAAATTTCCGGGACTGGCTGCCGGTGAAATTCAGCTCGGTTTTACAGTAGGCAAAATACATGGGCGAGTCTATCAGGGCGACGGCGATGCAGGTGCTGATCCTAGTCCGGGTGCCGTAAGGGGGCTTCATGTACGTCGGACAATGACTGCGGATGATATCGTCGGAACTGATTTCCAGGGGTATGCCTTTGCCGATGGTCTTGATTCTCCGGAAGGCGGCCTTCTTGTAGGTGTATATTTTTCTGGCGGCCTTGGAGAAGAACCCGCTGTCCAGGTTGATGCCGGAGACCATGCCGTCACCATAGAGCAGAGTGGCGTTGTCAAACCGCATGGCCTCTCTGATTTTCTTCCTGAAGGCATCAGCCTCTATGTTGCCGTACCGTTCATAACGGATGGATTTTTCGTCCACGTCCTGGTAGATCAGGCCGCCGGGAATAAAAATTGCTCCTTTATTGTCATATCTGCCGGTGGCGCCCTCCTCGGACGGGTCCGGCAGGAATCCAGCCTTCCGGTAGCCCAGCATTTTCCACAGGGTATCGACCCTGATCGCTATGATTTCCCTCATCAGTTCATTGCCGAGGATCGCTTTCCTGGGAATCATCAGGTGCTCCGGGATTCCATGCTCCGCGCCTGCGGGGAGCTGATCGCCGGTTCATCGTCATCCTTCCGGTTCGCCCGGTGAAAAGCCGGTTTGATGTCAATGACCGGTGTGCCGTCGAGCACTTCGAGGGGACCCACTCTGATTCTGGTCACCTCTTCCACGGCCAGGACCCTGACCCGGTGGAGGCCTACCGGGTTCGGGCGGCTGGGAGAGCGGGTGGCGAAGACGCCGCGCAGGGGGTTGTCCGGATTCCCGCGGGGATGGACTTTCAAAACATCCCTGGTTGCCAGATGGAGCCAGGTGAGGACAAGTATTTCGCTGCCGGGCCCGATTCCCTCCAGGGCCTCGGCGTACTCCGGGTATATCTCCAGCCAGGCGTCGGGTGCGCCCTCGCGGCCCTGCCGCGGACACTCCTTCCGCCGTTTGAGAGTCGAGTTGACGACGCCCACGGGCCGGACCCGGAAATACGCGGTGTCAGGGGTCTTGGTCATGTTGGTTCCCTCCCGGTGAAGACGGCAATCATCCGCACGGCGGGTTCAGAGACATTCTGACCCGCGAACAGAGTACGGCATCGGCAGCCCCTGAGGGTAATAACGCGGGGCGGGGCGATCTGGCCTGGACGGTTTGGACTCCCTGTCTTATACCATTATTTTTGCCGATTGAAAACACGGGACAGAATCCGGCATCCGCCCGGGGCGGAAGATTGGATGGTGCCCTGCTGACATGCGGGAAAACAGTTCTTATAGTTCCGCAAGGGACAGGAAAAAGGCCGCGGCCTGAACGAAACAGAAAGGGAGCGCATCCATGACTCCGTCGAAGGGCAGGAAACTGCTGCTGCTGGGAACAATATTTGCCTACGGATTAATCGGCATTGAAATCATCATCATGATTTCCCCCTTCGCTCTCTATTTCTACTCGGTTTACGCCCCGATCCTCAATTTCCTGGGATCTTCCCCCCTTACCAGCTGGACGACGGAGTTTTTCCTGCCCCACATGGTGTTTATGCAGGACCCGTTTATCCTTGCCCTGTCCTATCTGCAGGTGCTGCTTGTCCTGGGTCTGATCCTTTTTTTCACCGCCGCGGTGCCCCTGTACTGGGGAAGGTTTACCGGCAAGGGCGTCGTGACCTTCAGCTTTTATTCCAGGATCAGGCATCCCCAGTACCTGTTCCTGGCGATTTCAGGTTTCGGCCTCCTGCTGTACTGGCCTCGTTTTATTGTCCTGATTTTTTTCGTCACCATGCTGTATGTCTACTATCTCCTGGCCAGGAATGAGGAGTGGCGGATGAAAAACGAGGCACCCGGCGTCTAGGAGCAGTACATGGAAAAAATTCCCATGTTTCTGCCCGGTGAACCGGGAGGCAGACTCTTTGGACTTCTTTTCGGGCGGATCAGGCCGAAATGGGCCGGGATCCTGGTCAGCTATTTTGTGGTTCTGTTCCTGTCCATTGCCGCCGCCATGGGCATCCGAAACTATGCCGTTCATCAGCTCCCGGCGGTCAGGCTGGAAAGTGTCACGCTGGTTCCGGTGTTCGAGCGCCCCAGGGAGGAAATTGTGCTTCTTTATGACGAACTGCTGGCGGACGACCGGGTTCGGGACTTCCTGGCGGAAAACCCGGATGTCAATCTTGCCTACATCATGCCCGGTGATTTTTTCCTGACCGCACTGGTGACGGATCATGACCGCTATTTCCCCAACCATGTCGTCGAGCGGTTTCCCGAGGTGCTGGAATGGCACGAACACAAATTCAAGGGCGGACTGGGCAAATTTTTCAGAATATTTTATAATTTCATCGGTACGCTCGGCGGGGTCGGAACGGATTACGACATCGAACGGTTTATTTTTGTGTCAGTGGTGGACAATGGGGGCCGGCCGGTCCCGGGAGACCGTC
>DSAE01000117.1 GCA_011372855.1 Desulfobacteraceae bacterium | reverse complement strand
CCTATCGTTATTCTATGCATGGCTGGTCCTCCTCTCTTTGCAGCCTCTTGGACTGCGTTAATCTTTTGAGCGTGATTCTATCACAGCTCGCGAGGAAGACCAGCCTTCTCATCCTACCTCTGTAACCGTAGCGGCTCTGGGAGAGTCGTTTGGCAGAGGTTGCATGACCAACAGCTGGACCGATATCAAGAATGCCGATGTTATCCTGATCCTGGGCAGCAATGCGGCGGAAAACCACCCCATGGCCATGCAGCACGTGCAGAAGGCCCTGGATAACGGCGGCATACTCATCAACGTGGATCCCCGGTTCAACAGGAGTTCGGCCCGGGCAAATATCCATGCCTTCATGCGCTCCGGCACGGACATCGCCTTCATCGGCGGCATGATCAAGTATGCGATCGACAACGGCCTGTACAATGAGAAGTACGTCAGGGAATGCACCAATGCGCTCCTCAAGGTGGACAGCGATTTCAAAACCAGCGCAGAGAATGGCGGCGTATTTTCCGGGTTCAACGTCGGCACGTACAATGGTACTCTTGGTGCATATTTGGTGCATATTTGGGTTCCTCATATACCAAGACAACCTGGAATTACAGCGACACCTCGATTCCTGTGGTGGCGGCAGACCTCGATGACCCGGACTGCGTGTTCCAGAAGCTCAAAACGCAGTTTGACGAGTACACGATAGCAAATGTGTGCTCCATCACGGGTACGGACCCTGACGTGTACGAGCAGATCTGCCAGGCGTTCTGCGGCTCCTATCCCGATGACAAGTCGGCAACGATCATGTATGCCATGGGCACCACCCAGCATACGGTGGGCACCCAGAACATCAGGGCCTATGCCATCCTGCAGCTGCTGCTGGGCAACATGGGCGTGGCCGGCGGCGGCATCAACGCCCTGCGCGGCCAGGACAACGTCCAGGGTGCCACCGATCATGCGGTGCTGCACCACATCCTGCCCGGCTACCTCAAGGTACCGACACCCGGACAGGATCTGGCCGCATACAATGCCGCCAACTACAATGCGACCCAGGCGGTAAACCCGGTCCATGATTATACCGTCCAGGGAGTTTCAGGGGTGGATCCCGCAAGCGCGCACTGGTGGCAGAACGGCACCAAGTACATCGCCAGCCTGGTCAAGGCCTGGTGGCCGACTGTGGACCACAACGTCTCGTTCGACTATCTTTCCAAGAAAACAGGAGACCACAGCATCCTCTCCATGTTCCATGCCATGGGCGAAGGCGAAATCCAGGGTTTCATCTGCTGCGGTGAAAACCCGGCGGTGAGCGATCCCGATGCCGGCCACGTGCGGCATGCCCTGGAAAACCTCGACTGGATGGTCTGCATCGACCCGTTCGAGTCGGAGACAGCGGCCTTCTGGAAGAGGCCCGGCGCTGTTTCCGGGGACATCAACACCACCGTGTACCTGCTGCCCTGCGCCGTGGGCATCGAAAAATTCGGGTCCAGGAGCAACAGCAGCCGGTGGGCACAGTGGCACTGGGCGGATAACGTTTCCCTGCCCGGGGAAGCCAAGACCGACCTGGAGATCATCACCCTGCTCGGCCAGGCTCTCAAGGGAACCATTACGGATGACCCGGTCGCCGACCTGAGCTGGCCCTGCCTGAATTATGCAGGCCAGACCGAAGACGCCCCGGCCGAGCTGGTGGCCAAGGAGATGCGCGGGTATTACATCGACCCGGTAACGGGCGTAACGGGGAATCTGGTGACCAACTTTGCAGGCCTGCAGAATAACGGCACCACGGCCTGCGGCAACTGGCTCTGTTCCGGTTCTTTCGGAACTGATGGCTTTGATTCTGCCAACAAGGCGGTGGTCTGGCCTTTCGGCGGCGTGGGCAACCGGATGAAGCGGCGCTACGCGCCGGACGTTCCCAATGGCGGACCTGCTGCCGATCCCCAGTATCCCGGCATAGGGCTTTATTCCTACTGGAGCTGGTGCTGGCCGATCAACCGCAGGGTCGTATACAACCGGGCGGCAACCTACCAGAACGACGGCGACGCTGGCCTGGCCGGCGATCCGCTGGCTCCCAGCAAGTACGTCATCAGGTGGGACGGCGGCTGGAAGGGTGACGTTCCCGACCATGGCGGCAATCCCGGGGCGGTCTATCCCTTCATCATGACCAAGGAGGGGCACGGCCATCTCTTCGGCGGCTGGACAGTGGCCGAGGGTCCGTTCCCGTGGCACTACGAGCCGGCGGAAAGCCCGATTCCCTACCCGTCGTGGCTCGGTGCCTACCGGATGAACCCCACGGTTCATTTCTATCCCGGTAGCCTGTTCGCCCAGCATTTAGATCCGGAGTTTGACGTCTTCGCCACCACCTACCGGCTGACGGAACACTACCATACGGGAACCATGACCAGGAACACCCCGCGGCTGAACGAACTGCAGCCCGAGCCTTTTGTCGAGATGAGCGAGGAGTTTGCAGGTGAAAGGGGCATTGCCAACGGCGAGCTTGTGACCGTCAGTTCAGCCCGCGGCTCGATCCAGGTCAAGGCATGCGTCACCAAGCGGTTCAAGCCGTTCACCATAGAGGGGCAAACCGTTCACCAGGTGGGCATCATCCGGCACTGGGGCTACCAGGGCCTGAGCAAGGGCGACAGCGGAAACATCCTGACGCCCTATATCGGCGACGCCAACACCAGGATCCCCGAATCCAAGGCCTTCAGGGTGAAAATCGAGAAGGTATAACCACTGCAGCCGACTGATACTCCCATCACCGGCTCTCCTGAAGATTGCCCCGGTCCACGCCGGGGCAATCTTTTTTCCTCTCTTTTTTTGGAGGATTGTGCGATAATATCTATAATTATCATTGCAACGCAGTTTGCATTCGTTCACGCGATGCAGGAAGATCAGGCAGGTTTTGGCATTTCGACCGCAGGCGGAAATTCCATTGCGCCGGGAACCGGAGATTTCTCCCTGCGGTCGAAATGACAGACAATCCCGGTGTCGGGGGTTGGTGCCGCCCAGGCACATATCTTGACGGCATTCTTCCTGCCCCGGCAGGGCGGGAGCATGATTGGAATAAACAGGACACTTGAAGAAAAGGATGCGCATGAACAAGAAAACCTCGGAAGAACTGAACAGGACCATAAGGAAAATACACGCCCTCGGCAAGGACAGGCCCAGCCACAAGGAGGTGCTCGATTTCTACAAGTACATCATCAGGGAGCAGCACAAGATCAAGCCGACGATCAGGGTGAAGCCCGTTGCCAAGGACGACGAAACCGTCAGGACCCATCTGCGGGAAGGGTTTCCCCTGCTGGACAAAAATGATGTTCTTGGTGACCTGGAACCCGCCGTCACCCTGTTCAAAAATATTTGTCGATCCCTGATGCGCAATTACCGGAAGGCCGCCCCGGAAATTAAAAAGATAAACAAGGCCGTGCGCCAGGGCGAGATACACCTCGAACAACTGTTCGGCAAAATGGTCGAGGGGGACAGGGAATACATCGATGCCATCGCAGCGGGCAGGGATTTCAACGCCGGCCTGCTGCGCGTGCTGGCGGAAAGCAGCATCCATCCGCTTCTCGAGGCCTACGCGGGGAAACTGAAAGGTTCAGTGGACCAGGATGCCTGGTGGAAAACCTATTGCCCGGTCTGCGGTGCTCCGCCGGCGCTGGGCGAACTGAAAAACAGCAAGGACGTGCAGGGGGCGAAGTTTTTCCTCTGCTCGGCCTGCGCCACCGAATGGCGGTACCACCGGCTCGGTTGCCCCTTCTGCAGCAACGGCAACCATGAAAAGCTCCGGCACTTCACCACCGAGGCCGACGGCAAGGGTTACCGGGTGGAGGTCTGCGAGGAGCGCAGGAAATACATCAAGACCATGGACCTGCGGGAGCTTGGCCCGGTCATCCCGCTGGTGGACGACCTCGCCACCCTGCACCTGGACATCATCGCCAGGAACGAAGGGTATGCGAGGGGAACCCCGGGCATCCTGGAAATGGACATGGAAAAAGGCGGAGAGTGAGGCTGCTGAGGCGGCTTCACCCCACCGGACAGAAGAGACATCCTGAAGGAGGTTGACTATGTTTGGACTCGGTACACCGGAACTTATTGTCATTTTCGGCATCGCTTTTCTGATCTTCGGCGGCAGGAAACTGCCCGAACTGGGCGCCGGCCTCGGCAAGGGGATCAGTTCCTTCAAGAAAGGCCTGAGCGATGGAGACAAACGGGAAGAGGAGAAGCCCGCAATAACTTCGGAAAATAAAGCTTCGTGACCGCCCTCCATCCTTGGTTGACACGGCAACGGCAGAAGGAATGTCATTTCGAACGTATGTGAGAAATCTTCTTGCGCCGATGACCTGAGATTTCTCCCTGCGATCGAAATCCCGGAAGCAGAGAGGATAAGCTGCTTGCCGCCGGAACAAATTCGCAGCTGAGGATCGGTGGAGGTCAGATAAAAAAATTTCATCACATGCTCAGAGCCAAAGGGCTTACGTCCCGGAAACCGGATAGGGCCATGGCCGACAGGGTGAGGCTGGAAACGGCCACGCCTTTCTACCTGGAAAAAGGAGAAACATGACAGACCGCCTCGGGGCAGGCAATGCCTGCCCTTCGTCACGAACAGACCAGTCCGGCAGCCTGACCGACAGGCAGGGGCGCCGCATCAGCTATATCCGCCTGGCCATCACCGACCGCTGCAACCTCCGCTGCCGGTACTGCCGGCCCGAATCGGGCGTACCCTTCATCCCCCACGATGCAATTCTATCCTTTGAGGAATTTGAGCGGCTGGTGCGGATTTTCAGTTCCCTGGGCGTCTCCAAGGTCCGGGTGACCGGGGGCGAGCCGTTCTGCCGGCGGGGCTGCATGCCTTTCCTGGAGCGTTTGCGGGGGGTCGAAGGCGTGCGCACCCTCCATGTCACCACCAACGGGGTCAAGACGGCCAGGTACCTGGACGACCTGAAAGAGATCGGCATCGACGGGATAAATCTGAGCCTTGATACCCTTGACCCGCAGAGATTCTGGTCCATCACCCGGCGCGACTACCTTGACAGCGTCCTGCAGACCCTGCATGGCGCTCTTTCCCGGGAAATTCCCCTCAAAGTCAACAGTGTTGTGCTGGATGACACCACCGATGAAGAAATGGCCGGGTTGGCCGGACTGGCCGAAAAATATCCCCTTACCCTCCGTTTTATCGAACTGATGCCCTTTTCCGGCACGGCGCGCTCCGGCAGGATTGAAAACGGTGATCTGGTCCGCCGGCTGCAACAAATCTTTCCGGGGCTGGAGGAGTGCACAACTGCATCGCCGTCGACCGCCCGGCTTTTTACCCTGCCGGGATACTCCGGTCGGCTGGGGGTCATCCAGGGGCATTCCCGCCAGTTCTGCTCAACCTGCAACAAGGTGCGCGTCACCCCGGTGGGCACGCTCAAAACCTGCCTGTACGACAACGGCGTCCTGGACCTGAAGGCGTTGCTGCGCGGGGGAGCTGACGACGGCGAGATCGCGAAGGCTGTCGTCGCCTGCGTCGGCAACCGTTTTGCCGACGGCCGTGAAACCGAGCGCTTCTGCAGCCGAACCGGAGAGCAGTCCATGTCCCAGATCGGCGGTTGAGAAGGGGTCATCCATTAAAAGGCCCTTTGTCAATAAATAAAATGGCTATTAACAATATTCAGCTGAATGATTATTTTTTAAAGCAAGATCAACATAATACGATTTGGAGGTCTTGCCATGAAAATGCCGGTCATAAGTCTTGTGGAATGGCAGAAACGATT
>DSAE01000268.1 GCA_011372855.1 Desulfobacteraceae bacterium | reverse complement strand
AACGGCAAGGCCTACAGACGAGTGCGGATGGAAGCGTGACGTGAACGGGTTTTGCGGGGAAAAGTGGTCCGCCACGTCGGACACTGCTTGACAAGCCTTCTCATGGAAGGACAGAAGACAGAAAAAGTTTGCAGCTTCGCTGATGGCCTAAAATCCCCTCACCCGGCCTCCGACCAGCCTCTCCCCCAGGAGAGGAGATATTAGAACACCCTTCTCCTGGGGGAAAAGGTGCCCCGCAGGGGCGGATGAGAGGTTTTGTAAACACCGGCAAGCCGGCAGGCTTCAAGCTTCAAACTGCCGACTGATGGCTGCCAACTTTTCATCTGATGATCCGCAGGTTCCGCCATAGCCAGAGGAAAAAAGCCAGGGCCAGATAGAGCGTCAGCATGGGCAGAACGAGAAAGACAATCCCGAAAGACAGATAAAACAGCATCAGCTTGCGCCAGGCGCGGCCCTGTTCGCCAAGGAGCCGCTTTTTGACGATTTTCTGCCGTTCCTCCACAGCCGCCGCCGGCTGGAGAAGGCAGGGGTCATCCAGAAACTCATAGGACTCGCCGTCCGGCCCGGGATGACCCGGCGCCGCCGCCTCTTCCCGGCACTCCTCGACCAGCTCCCGCAGCGCCGCCTTCCCAACCTGCTCCGGATGCAGCTGCGCGCCGGCCTGGTGGTAACCGTCGTGGACCATGGAAAAATTATCGAGGCCGAGATACACTATCCAGACACCATACACCAGGCAGACCACCGCATAGCCGAACCACAGGACGCAATGCTCCGACCGGTGCTTCACGCCGATCCTCTGGAATCAATACCCGCCGCTTCCAGGCTCGGCGAAATTTTCGGCTGTTTGATGGAAAGATTGAGTATTGTTTGCATTTATCCGGCACATGTGTTGAATTACTAAAAAGTATAACAGAATTTCAACTTCGGGAGGGAGTTTTTATGAACGTTTTCGTGGATCGCATGCTGCGCGCCGCCAAACTGGATGTCCACCTGTATGAAGAAGTAGAGGCGGATAAAAATGCCATGCCCCAGGCCATGGGCGTTGTCATCCTTGCCAGCGTTGCCGCCGGCATCGGGACCATGGGCATGGGAGGGGCTTCCGCAGGCGGCTTTGTGCTGGGGATTGTTGCTTCCCTCGGCGGTTGGTACCTGTGGGCCTTTCTCACCTACTTTATCGGCACGCGATTCCTCCCGGAGCCGCAAACCCATGCCGACATGGGCGAACTGCTGCGCACCATCGGCTTTTCAAGTTCTCCCGGCCTGATCCGGATACTGGGCATTATCCCGGGGCTGGGCGCGCTGGTATTTTTCCTGGCCGCCGTCTGGATGCTCGTGGCCATGGTGATCGCCGTACGGCAAGCCCTTGACTATACCAGCACCTGGCGGGCCGTTGGAGTGTGCGCCATCGGCTGGGTTATCCAGACCATAATTCTGGTGATTGTCTTTGCCCTTTTCGGAGGCGGCGCCCCTCCCCCGGCCGGATAATGATTTCGTGAATCATCCGTTGCCGGCCGCTGCAGCCCCGGGGTGGGCAAAACGTCCTGTTGCCGGTTGATTCCGCACAGGTACGCCGATGAACATGCTCCTCATGCATACCGAGGCGTTCCTCCGGCTCGGCTTTTTCCTGGGAATTTTCCTGTTCATGGCCCTCTGGGAAATGGCGGCCCCCCGCCGCCCCCTGGCCAACGGGCGACGCAGCCGCTGGCCGGGAAACCTCGGCATTACGGCTTTCAATTCCGTGCTGGCGTACCTTGTTTTCCCGGCAGCCGCGGCGGGAGCGGCGTTGTACGCCGGGGACAACGGCTGGGGGCTGTTGCGGCTTATCCCGCTCCCTGCCTGGGCTGAAGGCCTGGCTGCGATAATCCTCCTGGATTTTTTCATCTATGCCCAGCACGTCCTGTTTCACCGGTTTCCCCTGTTCTGGCGGTTCCACAGAATGCACCATACGGACCTCGATATCGACGTCACCTCCGGGGCACGATTCCATCCGGGTGAAATCATCCTGTCCGTCGTTATCAAAATGGGAGTGGTGCTGGCAATCGGCGCACCGGCATGGTCGGTCATCGTCTTTGAAATTCTCCTGAACGCCACCTCCATGTTCAACCACAGCGACATATTCATACCTGAGAGAGCCGACCGGATGCTGCGGCGCCTGGTGGTCACGCCGGACATGCATCGTGTCCATCATTCGGTCGTCATCCGGGAAACGGACAGCAACTACGGCTTCAATTTTCCCTGGTGGGACAGGATATTCGGCACTTATCACGCCCAGCCCGCGGCCGGTCATACCTCCATGACCCTGGGGCTGGCCAACTACCGCGACCCGAAATGGCTTACTTTGCCGTGGATGCTTCTGGTGCCGTTCGCGGGGAAGGAGCGGTGAATCAAGCTGACGGATGGAGAGAGCAGGTTCGCGGCATGTGCCGGACGGCCTGCCGCCGTACTATTGGAGAGAAGAACAGGAGAAAAAATGGACAGAAACACAGCCCTGCAACTCTTGCAGACCATGATCGACTATTTCGAGACCGGCACCAGGGAAACGGATCAAGCCGCCAAGGCGATCCTCGAATGGGATTTTCAATCCCCCGTCGATTGGCCGGCGGCAATCACACGCTTCCGGGAAAGCATTGAGTGGACCGGCGTGCGCGCCCCGGAAGCTGAAATGATCGCCGCGGCACTGCGCTTCATCCGGCAGCAGCTTGCGGAGCGGGAAGACTGAC
This sequence comes from Desulfobacteraceae bacterium, assembly GCA_011372855.1. GTDB lineage: Bacteria > Desulfobacterota > Desulfobulbia > Desulfobulbales > Desulfobulbaceae > UBA10518. The sequence goes on along the minus strand of DSAE01000268.1, from coordinate 3,146 downwards.
GGCCGGGTGGACTTTTTATCCTTTCGTAACCCGCGCGGCACGGTTATTGTTTCTCGTACCGGCTGTGGAAAGGGAAAATGACGGAAGTCTTTCCGACATTATCGTCAAAACCTGAAAAACAAGGAGAAAATCATGAAAAGAGTGGAAGGAAAAGTCGCCGTTGTCACCGGCGGCGCCCTGGGGATAGGAAAGGAATGTACCCTGCTGCTGGCAAGGCACGGAGCCAGAGTTGCGGTTACCGATATCAACGATGAGGAGGGCAACAAAGCGGCGGCGGAAATTCAAGCAGCCGGTGGCATCGGGAAATACTGGCATCTCGATGCCTCCCGGGAAGACAACGTTGCCGAGGTGTTCGCGGATGTTGTCCGCGAATTCGGATCGATAGATATCCTTGTCAACAATGCCGGCATTGCCGGGGTAAACAAGCCCACCCATGAAATCACCCGGGAGGAATGGGACAGGGTCATGGGAGTCAACGTCAACGGCGTGTTCTACTGCACCAAGCATGCCGTGCCGGCCATGCAGAAAGCAGGCGGAGGGAGCATCATCAACCTGTCGTCCATATACGGCATCATCGGCGCGGCGGACCTGCCTCCCTACCATGCCTCCAAGGGAGCTGTACGGCTGATGACCAAAAATGACGCCCTCATCTACGCCCGGGATAATATCAGGGTCAACTCCGTCTATCCAGGCTTTATCTGGACCCCCCTTGTCGAACAACTCGCCCAGGACTCGCCGGAAGGGCTCGAGGCATTCAGGAAGCAGCTTGACAGCCGCCATCCCATCGGCCATGTCGGGGAACCCGATGATGTTGCCTATGGAGTGCTGTACCTTGCCTCCGATGAAGCCAAATTTGTCACCGGCAGCGAACTGGTCATAGACGGCGGCTATACCGCTCAATAAGGCCCGGGGCCGCGTTGCGGCCCGGCCTCCCTCATTCGCCGATCAATCGTGAGGATCGCCTTCACGAGCAGGCGGCGTGTCCAGGCGCACCGTTGCCTTCAATGCTGCCTTCCCCCAATCTCCTGTAGTCCTTGTCTGGCTGGTTTCGGCACAGGCGCCGGAAAAACGGCCTGGGCCGCCAAAACAATCAATTTTATCTGGAACACAGAATTATGTGGCGGGATTTTGCTCATCGCGGTAGAATATACAGCGTTTTTGCGCAACCGTCTTTCCCGCGGTGACCGGATGTTTTTTCGAAACGCTCCCTGACAATCCGGCGGCTTTGCCGCACCGCTTCCATTGTGGATGGAGGATCGGGACAATGACCCATACAACGCTTGAACCAGGCGACCTGCGTGCATTCATGCGGCTCGCCCGGTTTTTTTTTCCTGTCCTGCGATGAGGTGGCGAAATGAAGAAAGTACTTTTCCTGCTTCTGCTCTCTGCACTGGCGTGGGGAACGACAACATCCGCGGCCCTTGCCAATGATACCGGATGGATGCGCAAAGGGATACGGCTGTGGTACCTGGGAGGTGTCGAAACCGGCGTGGGCGTTCCGTCAAACGCCGAGGAAGCCTATACCATTGATGCCGTCACCGGAACCAGCGCCCGCGTAACCCATCACTCGGCACTGGAACACTGGACCTCCCCTCTGCCGCCGGTGACGCAAACCTATTCCCTGTCCGACCAGGGGCCGTGCTGGATCCATCCCCTTGCACTCCAGAACCTCAAGGTCGGCGACGCATGGATGGGCCACGAGATAACCTGGATCAACCGCTCCACTTATACCTACGCCACCTTCCCCTATCACCTGCTCCCGGCAAAGGCCCTTTTCGACCTGAAATCCCCGCGCCAGATCGTCAAGTTCACCTACACCATTGAAGGTTTCCTCAGCGTCGGCAACAACGCCTTTTTTGACGCTGAGACCGGCATTCTGCTCTACTATGACGCCATGTGGGAGGGAACAAACAAGAAATTCTTCATCCTGGCCGAGATCAACTACAACTTTGCCCGCAAGACTGCTTTTGCCGAAGATGACGGCCCCCATACTGGATACCTGTCCGACGTCATCGAGCAGTCCCTGGGGATCATCGGATTTGGAGGAGGATCCGTCTCTATCAAGTCGATGGTGGAAACCCGCTACGGCGATATCATCGAGATGCGGGTCTCGACGGCTATTACCTCTCCTGATTCGCTGCCCGTGATAACTGATGAAAACTACTGTTTTTTCGGCAGCGTCCCGATCCTGCGGCGCATTGACGCCGACCAGGCGGCGAACGTACCCCCCGATCAATGGCAGCCCTTTGGCCGGTATCTCTGGTGGTGGCTGCCGCCGGGCGTCCTGGCCGGCCAGGAAATCAACGTCTACGATGTGCCGATGCAGAAAACGGCCGCCGCACCGCCCACCTTCACCGCGACCGAGTATCCGGCCCGGTTTTTTTTCCAGACCCTCTGGTTCGGCGCCGACGGCTACCTGACGAAATTCGCGTCCAGAAATCCCGACGTGTGGCCCGGTGATGATGTTTTCGTGAACCTGACCAAAGTTAACGGCCTCAGCTATTACCGGGACGTCATGGGCAGGGCAATCCCGGAAGGCGAGCAGCCTGGGCCCGTTCCTCCCCCCGGCCCGGTCATTCCACCGCCGGCATTAATGCCGTTGATAGCCCCGCTGCTGCTGTTCTGAACATTTGCCGGCCGTTCTCAAAAGGGCCACGCGGGGAAAGAGGCGCTTCATCCGCGGTGTCCTGGCATATTCCGGGCCGGGGCACCTTGAAATACGTCCCGGTCCGGACCTGTACGAGCACAGCTTTTAGTGCTTACATGCAGATGATGCTGATGCCACCCGACCGGTTTCTGACCGGAAAACACAGGCCGGAACGCAATTCATTGGCGCCGATGTCGCAGCCGGTCAACTCTCCGAAACCCGGTCGGCGATCACCGTCGATATCGTCATACGGCGCAATGCGGATATAGTTGCCGAAAATGAGCGGCTTGAAGCCGCAAAAGAAGAACACGATCAGCGGATGTTTGTTCTCCCTGCCATACACCCTGCAGTCCATGCGCTTTTCACAGTATCGTTCCTGACAATGGCCCCGGTCAAGGAGTGAGGCTCCTCCAGCAGAGCTGGAGGCCTCAGGTTGCCCCCTCAAAGGGGGCTATTAACATTGGGAAAGCCCCCTTGGGGCTCTTAATCATACAAGTTT